>CAYTQC010000308.1:0-1518 GCA_964439735.1 uncultured Synergistaceae bacterium | reverse complement strand
TGAAAAGTTTCCCGACGGACTCTTCCGTGATGGATCCGTACAGGATCAGGGGAATACTGGGAGGAATGAGGATGCCGAGTGTTCCCCCCGCAGCGAGAAGGCCGAGGGTAAATTTCTTGTCATAACCCCTTTCGATCATGGCAGGGTATGCAACCATTCCGATCGTCGCCGCGGTGGCGGCACCGGAACCGGTGATCGCGGCAAAAAAGGCGCATGCAAGGATAGTTGCTATGGCAAGCCCTCCGGGAAGGTGCCTGACCCATGCGTTCATAACGTCGAAAAGGTCATCCCCGATCCTTCCGTCCAGCAGGACCTGGCTCATCAGGACGAAAAGCGGGATCGAGAGGATGGTAAAACTTTCGAGAGACGTGAATATTGTTGCGCCCACGATCTTCATCGGAAGGTCGAACAGGAGGATGAGAACGAGGGAGGTCCCCCCCAGGGAGAAAGCCACAGGGAGCCCCATGAAAAGAATTGCGATTAAAAGCAGTACGACAAAAGAAAAACTCAGCATGGTTTTCCCTCCTCTTCAGTTCCTTTGGCGAAGACCGACATGTACCTGTCGATGATTATGATCGCGAACTGGAAGGTCAGCAGTGCAAAACCGAGCAGAAGGGCCATCTGGGGGATCCACATGGGTATCCGGAGCAGGGTTGCTGAAACCTTGTTGTAGCCGATGGAGGACTTGATCATCTCGTAGGCCTGCCATGTGATGACTGCGCAGAAAAGCATTCCCGCAACGCTCGTGATCATTTCGAGGATCTGCTGGGTGCGCTTCGACAAGTGCTCGATGATGAGGTCTATCCGCACGTGCTTGCCCTGCTGGAGGGTATAGGCGCCTCCGGCGAGCATGGTCCACATGAACAGGTAAATTGACATCTCCTGTGCCCATATGGTTGGTGACCTGAAAAAATAGCGGCATACCACCTCGTAGAAAAGCATGAGCCCCATGAGGAGGATGCCGAGCCCGCTTACATAACCGAGGAGAATGTTCCCTTTCTCCACTATGCTTCGTATGTGTTTGAACATAAACTATTTGCCCCTTTGCTCATTTTTGTGAAAAAGCGGGAAGGGTATCCCCTCCCGCTTTTGGTATCGTATTTTGCCGCTTTGTTCAGACTGTTTATTTTGAAGCCTCGAGCGCCATTCCAATGAGGGTCTTGCCCACATCGCCAGTTTTCTCCGCGAACGTTGCCCGGACCGGTTCCGTCGCCTTGACGAACGCTTCACGTTCTTCCCCGGTGGGGGAGTAGATTTCAACTCCCGCGTCACGGATGACCTTTTCCGCTTCGTTTTCAGACTGGGCAATGGCCCCGCGGATCCATTCCTCTGCATCGAGTCCCGCCTTGTGGATGGCATCCCTGTGGGCTTCGGGGAGACTGTTCCACCAGTCAAGGTTCCCCTGTACGACGAACTGGGCGGTCGTGTAGTTCGCCTTTGTCATGTGTTTCTGCACTTCGTGCACCTTTCGGGAAACGGCAGCCGGCATTCCGGTAGTTGCCCCGTCCACTGTCCCTC
>CAYTQC010000307.1:0-1552 GCA_964439735.1 uncultured Synergistaceae bacterium | reverse complement strand
ATCGATACCCACGGTGTCGGACGCCTTTCGATTTATGCTGACCGGCTGGCTTCAGGAAAACAGAATCCCGAGGCTCCGCTTTCGATAGTGTCGGAAGCCCCCGGAACAGCGCTCCTCGACGGTGGAGCGGGAATGGGGCAGGTGGTCGCAGTGCGCGCAATGGAGATGGCTGTCAGGAAAGCCGGTGATACCGGCATTGCTGGAATTGCCGTCCGGAACTCAAGCCATTTCGGCTTTGCAGGGTATTTTCCCCTTATGGCTGCGGAGAAGGGAATGATAGGGATGGCGGTTACCAATGCCCGCCCTTCCATATGCCCCACGTTCGGTACAGAGCCCATGCTGGGAACAAACCCGATAGCCTTCGCGGCACCCACCGACCTGGAATTCCCCTTTCTCTTCGATGCCGCCACATCCATTATCCAGCGGGGTACAGTGGAACTGTATGACAGGCTTCACATGGAACTTCCCGGGGATCTTGTCATCGGAACTTCCGGAGAAACGCTTACCGGGCCCGCATCGATACTTGAAAAGATGGTGAATGGATCTGCAGCACTGCTTCCCTTGGGAGGCAGGGGAGAAGAAAGCGGAGGACACAAGGGGTATGGTCTTGCCGTCATGGTGGAGATTTTGTCGGCGGCACTGCAGAACGGACCCTATTTGAAGCACGTGACCGGGGTGGGACTGGGACATTTTTTCCTCGCCATCGATATCTCGAAGTTTCTTCCCGTGGAAACGTTCAAAAGTGTTGCCGGTGCTATTCTGCGGGATCTGCAGAACTCAAGAAAGGAATGCGGCCGGGATCGTATTTTCGTTCCCGGAGAGAAGGAATTCTTGATCCGCAGGGAGCGCATGGAGTCAGGGATTCCGCTTCCTCCTGATTTTCTGTTGAAACTGGACGAAATGGCTGCGGCAGTAGGAGTAAAACCGCTCGCGAGATAGAGGCCTCACTGCGGTGATTGTGAAAACCCCTGCGGGATGCCTGAAAAATGACCCTGCAGGGGTTTTTGATTTTCTGCACGATCTTTTTTGTCGGCTTTAGTTCAAATCCGGCAATCCAGGCCCTGACTCCCCTGAGGACCTAAAATCCACGGGACCTTCAAACAAAACGGTACACTCATGAACGAAAAAAACGAAACCTTTCCTTACCCTTCTCTTGAAGCTATGATTTTATATGAAAAGAAATTAAACTAATTAATTCATTGAGGAGTGAAACCCATGAATGGCAAGAAGATGCAACAGAACCGCTTCCTGATCCTGGGGGCAGTGTTTCTTTCGGTCGTTTTTCTTTTCTCGGGAACAGCAGACGCTGCTGAAGTGCCTTCCGTAGAAACTCCGGTCATTATAACCACCTGCGGGCAGAGCCCCGGGGCCGTAATGGTGAAGATGTCTCTTTTGCATTCTCAGATAGCTCCGGCAGATACCAAGAACGATATGACGGCAGCCGATTTGGCCGGAAAGGGCTATAAGACCCTCATCGTGACCACGGGAACCAGCGGCAAGGGAATGGGAGCGGCAGGCACGGACGTAAACAAGGAAATAGCCCGCTGCAAAG
>CAYTQC010000306.1:0-1565 GCA_964439735.1 uncultured Synergistaceae bacterium | reverse complement strand
GGGCCATGAATGGGGCCGGGAAAAAATGCGGCATCGTCTTCCAGCTCGGCGGCGACCTTCTCTGGGGAAGAATGGCGTCCCGGGCGGGGCATGCACCTCTCCTGTGCTATACCTACGGCAGAAAAAGCGGAACAAACCGGTGTGACCGGGTATACACGGCCTTCGATGCCATGGCCGGAAGCATAGGGCCTGCACAGGTGACGGGAGACCTCGTCCTGGATTCCCTTGAAATGGACGGATCCCTGCCCCGTAGCGGGACGGAGGAGAAACAGGCGCGGACCATAGCCTTTTTTCCGGGAAGCAGGCCGTCAATCAGGAAGTTTACCCTTCCGTTTCTCAGGGAGATGGGTGCGGTTCTCAGACGGAAATACCCGTCCTGTGAACTCCGTGCAGTGGTTTCTCCCTTTGCCCCTTCCTCCGAAGATCAGGCGTGGAGGGATGCGGGATTTGTTCCGGCCTGCCGGGAAAGTGCGCTGGACGGAGTGGACCTTGCGGTGACCCAGCCCGGGACGAACACCCTCGAACTGATGCACCTGGGCATCCCCTTTCTTGTCCTTGTTCCCTTCTCCTCGCTGAGGAATGTCCCGGTCTCCGGAATGGCTGGGCTGATTGCCGGAATACCTCTGGCAGGTCCCGTGTTCCGGGAATGGGTGCTGAAAAGAAAAAGGGCCCGTGCGGGCTTTCTGGCGTGGCCGAACAGGATCGCAGGCCGCGCTGTGGTGGACGAGATGGTCGGGGATTTTTCTCCCGGAGATGCTGCCGAACGGGTTTCGTTATGGATCGACGACTCCGGGCGCAGAGAGTGTGTCCGTTCTTCTCTTGCGGAACTGTCCGCCTCCGCTCCGCGCGGGGCTGCAAAGCGCATAGCAGATGAAATGGAAAAGGAGTTTGCCCGCACATGAACACCTTACCCCCCGTGTCTTCCCATGGCGCCGAAAAAAAGAAGAGGTCCGTTTTTCTTCGGCTTCTCGCAGCCGCCCGCCCCTACAGGAAACGTTTTTTTCTTGCCGTGGGGTGCATGTTCATCGCCTCGGCGTGCAATATTGTTCCTCCATGGCTTTTGAAGAATGTGGTGGATGATGTGCTGATCGCTAAGGACCTTGCCATGCTCAACACCCTTCCGTTTCTTCTGGTCGCCCTTTTCGCGGGGAAGGGGATCGCTTCCTACGGTCACCAGTACCTCATGAACTGGGTAGGCCAGAATGTGGTCATGGACCTCCGCCTCCGGCTCTACGACCACCTCCAGAGGATGTCCCTCAGGTACCTCTACGGAAAACGGCTCGGTGAGCTTATGTCAAGGATCACGAACGACGTGACGATCCTGCAGAACCTGGTCACTTCAGTGATTGTGAACCTCGTCGTCCAGTCGGCGACTTTTCTGGGCATGGTGGGTTTTCTTCTTTACATCAACTGGAAGCTCACCCTCATCACCTTCGCCGTTCTCCCCCTGACGGTGGTGATTCTTGACCGGGCGGCGAAAAAACTCCGCGCGGTCGGGCATACGATCCAGAGCGAGCTCGCGGGGCTCTCCGCCGTTGTCCACGAAGCCTTTGCCGCGGTCCGCA
>CAYTQC010000305.1:0-1572 GCA_964439735.1 uncultured Synergistaceae bacterium | reverse complement strand
AGCACAACTCTTTGTGTTCTCATGTCACTTCTCCTTTCCAGAGATGCTTTCATGGAAAAATTGTACCATGACAGGGTATGGCGGTATTCAGCCCTTTTGCGGATAGGGGATCAGCCCTCCTTACCTCCTGGGCGACGGCTGCACCTCCGGCAGCCCCCTCGGGTACGCCTGGTCATGGAATTCCTCCTTCCGAAAGCCATAAAAGAAGCCGTACCCTTTCGGTTACGGCTTTTCCGTAGTTCGTTCCCCTATTCGTAATGACTCCAGGCGCTGACCACCTTGACCGTCCGGTCCTCCTCGAGTATCTGGTATATTACCCGATGCTGCCGGTTGATCCTCTTCGAGTAAGCCCCTTTAAGTTCGCCCACCAGTTTCTCCCTCGGAGGCGCGTAGGGGTTTTCTCTGAGGGCCCGCTCAATGGACCGGATCTTCTCACCCCAACCCCGTTCGATGACCTTTTCTCTATCCTTCAAGGCCTCCTTCGTGTAGAAGACCCGCCAAGGCCTATCAGGCATCTTCGTCTATTTCAACGCACTCGGACAGGGGAGTCGCCATGCCGATGAGAATTTTATCCCGCATTCCGGGTATCGCCGTAATAGCGAGAGTCTCCTGAATGTCGCGATAGTCGTCCTCTGAAAGGACCACCACGTTGCCCCGCTTTCCGGTAATATAGACCGGTTCCTCCGTCTCCGTCACGTGATCGATCAGCCTGTACAGATTTGCCCTCGCCTTACTCGCCGTGATGATCACACCGTCACCCCCTTAACGCATTCATAATAGTACGTATTTTCGTACGTGTCAAGCATTCGATCTGTTCGTTTCTCCACCATGGGGGCTGTTTGAAGTCCTCTGCATTCTGCTCCGCGTACTCCCGGATATCCTTGCTCAGCTTCTCGATCTGCTGTTCCCGGTTCCCGGTAAAGCCGGGGATAAGCCCTTTCCCCATTTCACACTATCCTCTGTCGGAAATAATTAGGCTCCAGCGTGTTTCCGGAGCGTTTCGGGACAATTGCACATGTCCCAAAAAACCGCCCCGGTTTCAGCAAAGAATGTAAAGAGAACCCGAACAGAAAAAATCCATCGCCAGGTCCGAAGGAGCGGCGGAAAGGCCTGTTTTCAAAAAAACCGGCTAATGAAGCAGGTGACGAAGACAAAGGATCTGCACGCCTTCCCTCCGGGCTGCCGAACAGGCCCGTTTCAGCCGTACGCGCAGTTCTCTGAAATTCCCGGGGAAATTCATTCTCTCCAGTGCATCAACGGCATCGAGGGATATCCTGCGAATCCCATCCCCCTCCAGGTATCCAGGGTTGACCTCCTCCTCCTGGAGGCTCAGACTGACGAGCAGCCTCATATCCTTCCTGCGCTCCCTGAGCGGCGGAAGGGAGATGACGCAGTCAAACCTGTAGAAAAGATCCTCGCGGAAAGAGGGGTTTCCTGAAGCGATCCACTCCCGAACAGGCCGGTTGGTTGCCGCTACTATTATCAAGGGTGCTGAAAAGGGTTTTCCGTGCCATCCCATCGGGCTTACAAGACCTTCGTCGAGGAATGTAAGCAGGCGCGTCTGGCAGGCCG
>CAYTQC010000304.1:0-1576 GCA_964439735.1 uncultured Synergistaceae bacterium | reverse complement strand
GTCCGGGTCCTGGAGCGCATGAATATTTCAGTTCTCTTCGGCATACCGGGCATTCACAACCTTTCGATATATGAGGGGTTGACATCCAGCCCCATACGGCACATCACCACAAGGCACGAACAGGGTGCAGGGTTTATGGCCTACGGATGGGGAAAATCTACCGGGACACCAGGTGTTGCAGTTGCCATCACCGGGCCCGGGCTCACCAATATCCTCACTCCTCTCGGCCAGGCGTATCACGATTCAGTCCCAATGCTTGTTATTTCGACTCAGATCCCTTCGAAGTTTCTTTCCGGACGTTCCGGATACCTTCACGAGCTTCGCGATTCCACCGCCATGTCCTCTTCGGTGACCAAGGCCAGTTTTCGGGCGTCATCCCCGGAAGAGATACCCGGCCTCGTTGAGCGTGGCCTGCGGCTTTCGACCGAGGGAAGGCCCGGACCTGTCCATGTGGAGGTTCCCCTTGATTTTCTCGACCAGCGCTTTGATCTCATTCCTGGGGAACCGGCCTGTCCGCAGCCATACCGGCTTGACGGGACACTTCTTCAACGGGCGGCGGAAAGCCTCTCGAAGTCGCAGTCGCCTTTCATTATCGCAGGCGGGGGAGCCGCGGATGCAGCAGACGCTGTCAGGGAGCTGGCAGAGAGACTTTCCGCCCCTGTCGCACTAACATCTGCAGGAAAGGGGATCCTTCCCGAGGATCATCCCCTTTGTCTCGGCGCCAGGCTTCATTTTCCCCAGGTGAAGGATCTGATACGGAGATCTGACGCTGTGATAGCCCTCGGCACTGAGCTTTCACCGACTGACTTATGGGAGGATGATTTTCCCTTTCCGGACACCATGATATCCATGGATGTGGACGAATATTTTTCCTTTTCCAGAAAGGGGATTTTCCTGAATTGCCGGTGTGAGGACGGAGCCCCCATGCTTGCTGCAGCCGTAAAAAGGAGAAACGGAGGGTCTTTTCAGGATAAAGGTCTCCTTGAGAGATGCAGGGAGAGTCTCGGAGGAGTGCTCGGCGCAGAAGAGGAGCTATCTCTGCTGGGAGAGACAGTCTCAGCCCTTGCAGGCTCTCTGGGGCCAGACGGCGCTCTCTGGGCTGATATGACAGGTGCGGCGTACTACGCTATAAGTGAGTTCCCCTCCTTCCGGCCGCGTACTTTTCTTCACCCGGTCGGTTTCGGGACCCTTGGCGCGGCTCTTCCGGCAGCACTGGGAACAAAGTGCGCCTTTCCCGGCCGGAGGGTGGCGGCCCTTGCCGGCGACGGAGGGTTTCAGTTCACCCTTCCCGAACTGGCGGTGGGTGTCCAGGAACAACTCTGTCTTCCCGTGATCCTCTGGAACGATGGAGGCTTCGGCGAGATCAGGCGGAGCCAGGACCGGAACGGCGGCCAGAGGATAGCCGTAGATCACTGGAATCCGGATTTCAGGAGCATTGCGGAAGCCTACGGGATCCCCTATTTTGCCGCCCGTGACGGGGCCGGTGTCGGAAAGGCCCTGGAGTCTGCCTTTGGAGCCTCAGTTCCCTCGATCATAGAAATAAATACGCGACAGGAGGCGAAGGCATGATCCCCGG
>CAYTQC010000303.1:0-1593 GCA_964439735.1 uncultured Synergistaceae bacterium | reverse complement strand
TTCGAGTTCACCCAAATGCCGGAAGAGCAGATGGCCGACCTGAGAAAAGAAATGGTCCTGGACGATGACCTTCTCGCCAGGGGGGAAGAGGCTGAAGGGCATCTCGTCATCAAGGCTGCGGGAAACATGGCCTACCCCATGGGGCTCAGGAACGAAGAACTTGCCGCGGAGATCCTCGTGCTCTGCAAGGCGTACGGACTTCCTTTCGAGACTGTGGCGGGCTGGGGCGCAGACCGGAGGACAATGCTCGGCATGGGGGCGGAAAAAGGGCTTCCCGTGCTCGTAAGCATTCCCCAGCTGGTGGGCAGCGGCCATATCGGCATGGCCATCGGCGAGAGCATATCCATTTTTGAGCGCTCCAAAAGAATCGCATCCATGCTCGAGAGCGCAGACGTGATCATAGAATCCGCGGTGGCACTCACCCAGGAGATCCATGACGGTCCCTTCGAATGCTACACGGGGCACGGGATCTGGTCGTGGTGGAAGGGCCTGCACACCTACTCCCTGAAAGACAAAACACTCATCCGCATCGACCTTGACGAAAACCTCCGGAAAGCACAGGACCTTCAGAAAGAAAGCGCCCTCATCCAGGAGGCCATCGACAAGGGGCTGCCCAAGACAAAGATATCGAAGATCCCCTTCCGGATGGAGATGTCGGCGTTCGCACGGCACGAGGGAAGTATCCCCATCATCGGCGACATCGGGGAAGTGTGGCCGGTGCTTGCCTGGAAAACCGCGTCCGCTCTCGGCGTATCCCTGGATTTCATGAGCTACGCCCAGCACACTGACGAAGGAAAGGCCATGCGGGATTGGATCGTGAAAGAAGTGAGGCCGGTAAGCCGGCGGAAACTTCTTGACCGGGCCGGGGAGTACGGCGCACGGTCATGAAAATACTGGGCGTCATCCCGGCACGATACGAGTCCACCCGTCTTCCCGGAAAACCCCTGGCCGACATCTGCGGAAAAACTCTCATCAGGCGGGTCTATGAACAGGCCGCGAAATCGTCGAGGCTCCGCCGCCTTCTTGTGGCGACCGATGATGAACGCATCCTGGCCGAAGTCAGATCCTTCGGCGGAGAATGCGTTCTCACATCACGGGAACACCCCAACGGCACCAGCAGAGTTGCTGAGGCCGCTGAAGGATGTGATGCAGACATCGTTGTCAACATCCAGGGAGACGAACCGCTCCTCGACCCCGTCATGATCGACGAAACAGCGCAGGTGCTCGCAGAGGACGGTACTGTTCCTTCATCGACGCTCTGTGTCCCCCTGAAGGACGACGGTACCATACGAGACCCGAACACCGTAAAGGTTGTCCTTGACCTCAGGGGACATGCCCTCTACTTCAGCAGGTCCCCCATACCGTTTACTCGTGTGAAGACAGGATGTCCCGTGTACCGCCACATCGGCATCTACGGTTTCAGGAGGGACTTCCTGAAGACATACGTCGGGCTTCCCGCGACGCCTCTTTCGTCGGCTGAATCCCTGGAGCAGCTCAGGATCCTCGAACACGGATACGCAATGAAAGTCGCCGTGACACAGGCGGAGGCCGGTCCCGGCGTGGATACGCCCGAGGATCTCGAGGCGGTCCGCC
>CAYTQC010000302.1:0-1597 GCA_964439735.1 uncultured Synergistaceae bacterium | reverse complement strand
GACCTGGTTTTCGGCCTCAGGATGACAGGGAAATGTGGTTTTTCAGTATTGCGGGAGAGACGCTTCCATAGGAAACGGCGAGGGGCAGTCTATTTTCTTTTGCCGGATTTTTCCCGTTCTTCCCTGCTGGGGAAGTATTTGCACTCCATCATGTAGAAGACCCGTTCGCCGATGTTGATCACGTGGTCTCCGGCCCGTTCGAGATGGCGGGCCGCCCACAGCTCGAGGACACTGATCTCGACCTCCTCGTGGTTTCCCCTGGCACCGGTGACGGCGATTTCAAGGAATTGATCGTAACAGCTGGCGTATATTGCGTCCACCTCGTCATCACGCTTCCAGAGAAAGGAGGCAGCCTCCTTGTCGCCGGTGCGGAAGGCCTCGAGTGCAAGGCGGAACATGGCGAGGACCGCGTCGAGCATGGAGAGGATACATTCTTTTTTCGGAAAGGGGGACGGGGTCTTCATCTTGAGAACTTTCTCCGCTATGGCAACAGCCTGGTCTCCTATGCGCTCCAGGTCGGTGATGATCTTGAGCACACCGAAAACGAAACAGAGCTCACTTTTCTCGGGGCTTCTCATGGCGATGGACCCCAGGCATTCCTGGTCGACCGTCTCCTCGAGACGGTCGATGAAGTCGTCGTTGAGGATCACCTTCTGCGCGGCGACACAGTCCCTGTTCAGCAGGGCATTCACCGAATTCTCCAGCGCTTGGGCTGCCATCTCTCCCATGCGGATGACCGTGCTGACGATTCGCTTCCTGTCCTCGGCGTAAAGGAACTCCTGAATGGACTGTACGTTGTTTTCACTGGTCACTGGGACGATCCACCTCCCCGGTTCACTGCCGTGCTCCCTCCATGTAGGCCTCTCCCCTTGCTATCTCCAGGGAGGTCTTCACGAGAAGGAATATCTGGGAAAGGAAGTCGAGAAGGGGCGCGAGTTCACGCCGGTTGAGGGCGTCCGCGCCGAGGCGCAGGCGTATCCTCCTGTCGAGGTTCTCGAACTCCCGCTCGTATCGGCCTGCCACGGCCGCAAAGTCCACGTCCGCCAGTGCAAAGGCTCTCAGGGCAAGGCGGATGTCGGTCATGGCCACCCGGGAGAGCTCCACCCACGTGTTGGCGCCGAGTTCGCGGGCAAGCTGGGACGCCACCCCCGCCTCGGCGAGAAGCCTCAGCTCCCCGGACAGAATTTTAGCCATCTGTCTGAAGGATACCATAGAATAGGAAACTTTTGAGTAGCTTTCCCTCAACACATCGTCATCGGTGGGAATGTGGATCCCGTACATGTACTCCTCGCATGTCTCCGAGAGCTCACGTATGGCTCCGGGAAGCTCTTCGAACCCCTTCGCGTCCTGCCCGGGAAGGAAGAGTATCTGGCAGTACATTTCGATGTAGTTCGCCAGCCTGATCATCTCTTTCGAAAGCAGCAGGATGGCCAGGGACGGTATTTCCTGCAGATCCTCGTCAAGGTACACCGGGGCGGCCAGCCGCTCCCGCCCCGCTCGCTCGGCGATGGCGGCGGAGAATCGGGCGAGGGTTTCCGTGAAAGGGTAGAAAACGACGGCGTTGTACAGGGCCACCCCGACCTGAGCAAGGACGATC
>CAYTQC010000301.1:0-1615 GCA_964439735.1 uncultured Synergistaceae bacterium | reverse complement strand
CCGCACCCCACAAAAATCACCCCTGCGGCGGCCATGCCGGGAAGCCCCGATTCCGGCAACAGCCGGGGAAACAGCTTACGTCATGGGAAAAAGCTCATCTTCCGTATCCTCCTTCACCGGAAACTTTTTCATGCAATAAAGAGTATACTCCAGCTCCGGAGGAGGCGAAAATTTACATGGCCATTGCAAAGGGAAGGCGCCTCTGATACTGTTTCAGCCGTGAACGGATACCTGACGAACAAAAACAGGGAGATGATGTATCATGGGTGCCCGCCGTCCTGTTCCTTTCCTGACCTTTGTCCTGACTTTTCTTCTTCTCCTTTCCGGGAGTGCCTCCGGATCGGTGCCTGATCCCCTGGCGCCGGCCGACACGTCGTCTCCCCGTGCCGCCCTTACATCCTTCATCACCCATATGAACGCAGGACACCACTATCTGCAGCAGGCCAGGATGATCTCCAGGGGTACTCCAGGCTTCTTCGCTCATCCCCCCGAGGCGGGAGAAAAGGGAGACCTTGCCCGGTATCACCTGGAGCGGGGAATGCAAATTCTTGATCTTACGGAAGTGCCCCTCGTCCTCAGGGAGGACGTCGCCAGGGAAGGAGCGCTGCTCCTCAAGGAGATCCTCGACCGCATCGGTCTTCCGCCTCTTGAGACCATACCCGGCGGAGAGGAGCGGGACAACAGGAGCGACAGGAAGATCAACGGATGGACCATCCCCCGAACAGAACTTCAGCTCCGCCGGATCGACTCGGGGGAGAAGGAGGGGAAATGGCTCCTCACTTCCGCTTCCCTCGCCCGGCTTGAAAACGATTATCACAGTATACAGCACCTGCCCTATCTTCCGGGATCAACGGAAGGAGCATACCGCGACTATATCCTCACGCCCGGCAGGTTTTTCCCTCCGAAGTGGACCGAATATCTTCCCCTATGGTCAACCGCCGAATTATATGACCAGGCACTCTGGCAGTGGACCGGGCTGCTGCTCACCATACTGGCGTTTCTTGCCCTGAATATCGGCATCTGGCGGCTGTTCAGGAGACTATCCGGAAATATGAGCCTTTTCGCGGGGAACATCCTGAGGATCCTTCCCCCGGTGACCCTGTCCATCACCTCAACACAGGCAATTCTGCTAGTGGACGACTCTATAAACATTTCCGGTTCACTGTGCATCCTGCTCATCCAGTTTTTCTCGGCGGTACGATGGTTCGGATGGGCGTGGTGCACCATCCGGGTGGGCGAAGTGATCGCAGAGCTGATCATCCTGTCGCCGAGGGTGGAACCGGAAAGCATCGACGCAAGCCTCGTCCGCACGGTAAGCAGGCTCGTCTGCATCACCGCGGCCTCGTGGATCCTTCTTTACGGGCTCTCCCAGCTCGGACTGTCCGTTTTCCATCTCCTCACCGGGCTCGGGGTCGTTGGACTGGCAATCTCCCTGGCCGCCAAGCCTACGGTAGAGAACATCATCGGCGGGCTGACCCTCTTCGCGGACCGGTCGGTGAAAGTTGGTGAATTCTGCCGTTTCGGCTCCACGTCCGGCACAGTGCTGCATATCGGGCTCCGGTCCACGAAGATCGAGGCCCTTGACCAGACGGTGATCTCCATCCCCAACGCGGAG
>CAYTQC010000300.1:0-1630 GCA_964439735.1 uncultured Synergistaceae bacterium | reverse complement strand
TTCACCGAGAGATCGGGGCGGATCCTGAGGATCTGGGCTTTCCTCCTGGGGCTTGACGTGCCCACCGACGCACCCTCCGGCAGTGTGCCCAAGACGGCGTTTTCCCGGCATACAAGGACATCCGCCGAAGAGTCGCGGGGAAGGACTGCGGCGATCTCGAGTCCCGGCCGGCAGCAGGATGGAATGTCCTTGAGGCTGTGAACCGCGCCGTCTCCCTTCCCGAGGAGAAGAGCCTCTTCGATGCAGCCGGAAAATGCCCCCGAACCGCCGAATGAGCACAAGGGGCTGTCGGTGTCCCTGTCGCCCCTGGTTGTCCATGGAACGATCTCCACGGGACAGCCTGCTTCCCTGAGGACTGCCGCCATCCTTTCAGCCTGCACCAGGGCAAGCGCGCTGCCCCTTGTAAGGATTCTCATGAATGGTTCTCCTTTTCTTCTTCCGGTTCTGTTTTTCTCAGCCAGTCGAGCAGCCGTCTCTTGAGGGCTGCCGCTCCGGCAGGCTTTTTTCCGAATGTTCCCGTGCCAATGAGAAACTCCTCCCATCTGAACTGGGCGGCGAGTGACCATGAGCCGAGTTCCCTGGCAGCGCAGCAGTTCAGCAGGCATCCGGTCATTCCCGCAAGGGCCGCGGCGGATTCCGTTTCCCGGCGGGGAAGTGCGAGAAGGGCAAAACGGTGACCCTCAAAGTCCTTCCGTTCCACTGTACGCCTTACCCATACGATGCGTCCTTCCTCGGCGAGCGCCTGAAGTTCGGGAACAGCCGAAGGGGAGACAAGCGTCACGTCAGCTCCTCCTTCCAGAAGAGTCTCTATCTTCCGGAGCGCCACCGGACCTCCCCCGGCCACCAGGATCGGTCCCGCAGAGGGGGAAAGGCAGACCATGAGAGAAAAGTTTTCCTTTTCCCCTTTACTCATCAGTCTGATCCTCCATTTCACCCGCCAGTATCTTCCAGAGCCTTCGTGCGTGGGGATCGGATTCGGAGAAAGCCGGCGAGAGCAGTGCTTTTACGACGCTCCATCCCATTCGGCGAAGATGTTCAGCGTCGGCGCCCGTTTTTCGGGCTGTCCGGTCCGCACGGTCGGCCACGATCCGTTCAGCCCGCAGAAGAACCAGCCGCTTGTATGTCTCGGCGGAGAGGGCCGTCAGTTCGGCACAGATGGACTGTGCCGCATCCACAGCCTCTGATTCGAGTTTTCGGAGTTTCTTTCTGTATTCCGCCGTTACTTCCCCGGCTGTTTCCCCAAGGTCGTCAATGGAAAGAAGGAACGACGGGGAACTGTTTTCCCTTCCAACCTGGGGTGGAGATCCGAGGTCAAAGATATACTGGTTTTTCTCTGCGCAGCACGCCTGGAAAACGGGATACGGGGCCCCCGTGCAAAAGAAAAGGGCATGGAATTCGCCTGTCCTGCTCATCCATTCTCCCCATGACAGGGCGGGGGAACCGAACTGTTCAGCCAGCTTCCCGGCACGTTCTTCGGAGCGGTTGGTCACCGAAAAGGCGACTCCCAGCCCTGACAGGATGCGGGCTGTCTCCGTCCCCATCTCGCCGGCGCCTACTATCAGGGCCCGGATATCCGGAAACAGCTCATGGGTTCTCAGCCTTTCCGCCATGAGCCATGGGACCGACGGTT
>CAYTQC010000299.1:0-1631 GCA_964439735.1 uncultured Synergistaceae bacterium | reverse complement strand
CCCCGGACCAGAGCCGCGGCGCTTCTTGCCATGGCCTTGCCGTTCACCACGAGGACCACGGGAGACGCGAGGATTTTTGCCAGGTGTGCGGTGCTGCCCCGCTCGTCGAGGGCTCCGGCCCCGTCGAAAAGCCCCATGACTCCCTCTATGACCGAGACGTCCGCCTGGCGGGCGCTCCGTTCAAAAAGCTCCAGCAGCCGCCCTTTCGGGAGGAGCATGGTGTCGAGGCTGCGGCAGGGTCTCCCCGCCGCCAGGGAGTGGAAGCCGGGGTCGATGTAATCAGGACCCGCCTTGTATGGCTGGACCAGGAGCCCCCGTTCCCGCAGGGCGGCCATGACGGCCATGGCCAGTGTTGTTTTTCCCGATCCGCTGTTGGTTCCTGCGAGAATGATCCGCGGCAGCGTCATTTTTCTATTCCTTTCCTCGCGGGAACTCCCTGTGAGAAATAATGGCGGATCTCCTTCATCTCGGTCACCAGGTCCGCCCGTTCGAGTATCCCGGGGAAGGCGTACCGGCCAGTGATCACGAGTTCCGTTGAGGGGTGTCTCGCGTCGAGCAGCGAGAGGGCATCCTCCTCTGAAAAAAGTTCCAGGCGGACCGCCACCAGGAGTTCGTCGGCCACCACGAGACCGTAGTTTCCCGAGGAAACTGCTTCTTTCAGTTTTTCCAGGCCAAGCCGCGCCTGCCTGATGTCCTCTTCCGAGATGGGGGCCCCGATCCGTCTTTGTGCGCCGTAGGCCTCGATCTTCACTGTCGGGAGAAGGGCGAGGGCGGCATGTTCGCTGTACTCCGCCCGTTTGAGAAACTGGCCGACGTAGACGGAAAGACCCGCCCCCGATGCCCTGAGGACCAGCCCGAGGGCTGCGGTGGTCTTTCCTTTTCCGCTGCCGGTATACACATGAACGTATCCACGGGAATCCATAGAGAATTCTCCTTCGCTTTTTTCTCCATTATAGAGGCTCGCGCCCCTCATGTCCTCACGGGGTTTACGGGACCCGTTTTTACTGTATAATAATTCCAGCATATCTGAATTATTCAGGAATACGGGAGGTGATGGATGAATCCTCCGAAAAGAACCGCAGAAAGAAACATGTACGGAAGCCCATTTTCCGGGCCGACAAAAAGAGAAGGAGGGGTCTTTATGGAAAGTGTCTACAAGGTGATCGAGCTCGTGGGAAGCAGCACAGAGTCGTGGGAAAAAGCGGCAATGGCGGCTGTTGAGCGGGCGTCGGAATCGCTGAGGGATCTGCGCGTTGCGGAAGTCGTGGCTCTCGACATGCACATGGAGAACGGAAAGGTGAGCGCTTACCGGGCAAAGGTGAAGGTATCGTTCAAATATGAGAAGTAGAATTTCACCGTATCCCGGAACATGGTTCGCCCCGGCCTTTTAACTGAAAGGCGGGGCGAATTTTTTTGCTTGTCCCTCCTCCCTTGCCAAAAGACCCGCCGGTGGGTAGCATTGAGTCCATATTGAGCAGATCGGGGGAATGGACTATCCGCGCCCGGACATTAATGATACAGGGAACGTCCTCGTCAGTGGGGAAAAGCGTTCTCGCGGCGGCATTGTGCCGCATTTTCGCCCGCAGGGGACTTCGGGTGGCCCCCTTCAAGGCCCAGAACATGGCCCTGAA
>CAYTQC010000298.1:0-1633 GCA_964439735.1 uncultured Synergistaceae bacterium | reverse complement strand
GCCTTGTACGCCATGCTGTACGAAGGCCTGAAATCAGCTGCTATGCTGCACAAAAACTGCACGACCGGAGTGACAACAAACGCACTTATGGATAGGCCAAGTACTATGCTGCCGATTATACGAACCATTTTCTCCATCAGCCTCTTTTTGTATTAATGGTTAACGGAACCATTGAACCTTCCCCGCATCCGGGAAAGGTTTCCTGCAGAACTGATTTCAGGCTGCACGTGACATTCTGTCTATGATTGACAACAGGCGCAGGAGGTACAGCAGTACGCACCCGTTTAAAGCGAGTATCACTCCTATGGCCTGCCCCGGTATTATTCCAGGAACCAGCATGGATGTGCCGAACATGATGGAAAGCAGGTTGAGGGTGAACTGGGCGGAGTTGAGCTTCACCAGTACCGGAGGGATCGGCTCTGAAGGAGTGTCTCCCTTCTTTAACAACGGAACCGCCATGCCCCACATTTTTATTCCGCCGCCGACAATATTCAAAATCCCTATAAGGATCGTCAGCTGCGCGACAAGAATTCCGGGGATAATACAGGATACGATCCCCAAAAAAGCAAAAAGAAGCCCGCAGAAAACAACTGCGTACGATCTCGGGAAAGCCCCTATGGGTGTATTTCCCGAAGCGAGCATCTGAATTGCCAGGATGACCATCAGGAGTCCGAGCTGGGCACTCCCGGAAAAAGGAAGCATGCCGAGCGTGACGGGGACCAGAAGTACACCGAGCAGCACCATGAAAACCCCTGTCAGCAGGATCATGGCCCTGTCCACGGGAAGGCCCGTTCCGGAGGAGCATTCTCCTTTCTCCGCTTCAGCGCAGGCGCGGTATATTCCTGCGAGAACCGCGGACAGATACATAAGCGCGATCCCATACGCCAGGATCGCGGATGCCGTTTCGGGAAGCGTCAGCATGTCTTTTTCCCAGAGAAGGAGACCTGCCAGTATCGAAAACAGGTAAACGGCGCCGCACCCTGCCGCGAGATGGCGGAAAATGCCTCCATTTTGCATCCATGCCCTGAATTTGTCCCTGGAGAACAGGAAGCGCAATAAAAGCACGAGCCCGCCCGGGCCGAAACACAGGAACAGCATCGCCCTCGGGATCCAGATGAGGAGGTCCGGAATAAAGCACGTAATGATCCCTGATGCAGCAACGGCGAGCCCGATCGCGATGAGGGGAAGGGATCTGCACATATCCCCGAAGGGAGTCTTGCCGAGGGCAACTGTCTGGAGGCCAAAAATGAAAAGCAGCAGGCCGTAGAGCCCGTTCTCATAATAGGGAAGCTTTCCGGACGCTACTGGGAACAGCAATGTTCCTGCAGTCGTCATGGTCAGTGCCGCAATCATAAGGATCACCACTTCCAGAGGTATTTCAGCTTTCCTGAAGAACCGGTGCCCCGCCATTCCGTCCCCCTCCTTTTGCCTTCACTCCGAGAAAAAATGACTAAAGAGTATGATTTTTAATTGTACCTCACAGTTCAAAAAAAAAGGAATCCAGATATCCTGGATTCCCTGAAATTGTTTTCGACTACCGTTTGCCCGGCTGATCCCGTTTTGCATATGACTGTAATTATGGCGGTGGGTGAGGGATTCGAACCCTCGAGGGAGGTTTAAGCCCCCCTACTCG
>CAYTQC010000297.1:0-1639 GCA_964439735.1 uncultured Synergistaceae bacterium | reverse complement strand
AAGTCGGGCTCAGGAAGGGCAAGAACACCATCTCCCACTGCTACTTCCACAGCGTGGAAGGGTACGATCGGATATTCTTCGTTGCCGACGCGGCCTTCAACATGTACCCCGACCTCGCTGCCAAGGCGGACATTACGCAGAATACGGTGGATCTCGCCAGGGCTTTCGGAGTAGCAGAGCCCAAGGTAGCCGTTCTCGCCGCTGTGGAAGTTGTGAATCCCGACATGCAGGCGACACTTGATGCCTCGGCCCTGACCCAGATGAACCGCCGCGGACAGATCAGGAACTGCATCGTTGACGGCCCCTTCGCACTTGATAACGCAGTGAGCGAGGAGTCCGCGAAGACGAAGGGAATAGTCTCCCCCGTGGCCGGAAAGGCGGACGTTTTTATCGTTCCAAATATTGATGCCGGAAACATGCTCGCAAAGGCCATCGTCTATTTCTCAAAGAATGAGACAGCCGGACTCATTCTCGGCGCTGCAGCTCCCATCGTCCTCACCAGCAGGGCCGACTCCGCCAGGGCGAAGCTTCTCTCAATAGCGGCAGCTGTTACCCTGTCCGATTTCCAGAAGTAAAGCACGGTTGCCGTCATGAAGGTTCTGGCGCTCAACCCCGGCTCCACAAGCACCAAGGTCGCCCTTTTCGAGGACGAAGCTGAGGTGTGGAGTGAAACGCAGCGGTACGATGCAGACGTCATAGGGAAGTTTTCCTCTATTCCCGAACAGGAAGGATTCCGGCTCGAGGAGATACGGAAATGCCTTGCAGTACACGGAACGTCCCTTGCCGAAATTGATGCGGTCGTGGGGAGAGGCGGATTGCTCAGGCCCATTGAAAGCGGAACCTATGAAGTAAACGACAGGATGCTCTCCGATGTCAGAACATGCAAATGGGGAGCCCATGCGAGCAACCTGGGGGCACCTCTCGCCATCCGCCTGGCAAGGGAGGGCGGATGCGGAAAGGCCTTTATTGTCGACCCTGTGGTAGTGGATGAACTCGGCCCCCTCGCAAGGTACTCCGGAATTCCGGAGATCGAGCGGCGATCAATTTTCCATGCACTGAACCAGAAAACGGTGGCCAGGCAGACCGCTGAAGGACTTGGCAAACCATACGAAGAATGCTGCCTCATTATCGCCCACATGGGAGGAGGAATTTCCGTAGGCGCTCATGACCACGGAAGGGTCGTTGACGTGAACAATGCCCTGGACGGTGACGGACCGTTCTCTCCCGAAAGAGCGGGGAGCCTTCCTGCCGGAGGGCTGGTGCGGCTTGCGTTCAGCGGTAAATATACCCTGCCTGAACTCCTGAAGATGATTACGGGAAAAGGCGGTCTCGTTGCACACCTGGGGACCAATGATTTGCGGGAGGTCCAGCGCCGGATGGCGGAAGGCGATGAGAAGGCGAAGCTCCTTTTTGAAGCCCTGGCCTACCAGGTGTCAAAGGAGATCGGATCCTGTTCCGCAGTTCTCGCCGGGAAGGTCGATGCTGTTGTTCTCACCGGCGGGCTGGCTTACAGTCAGGAATTTGTCGGCCTCATACGGGAAAGGATCTTTTTCATCGCTCCCGTGAAAGTGTTCCCGGGGGAAGATGAAATGAAAGCCCTTGCCGACGGGGCCTTCCGTGTCCTGAAGGGCGAGGAGAC
>CAYTQC010000296.1:0-1646 GCA_964439735.1 uncultured Synergistaceae bacterium | reverse complement strand
CCGAGAGCTTCCCCTTGAGCTGGGGGATCACCTGCCCCACCTGGAGCTCGCTGGGGAGGTTGTCGGTACACATGATCCTGGGCATGGAGAGCACGTTCACCGCATCGAACTTCTTCAGCAGGTCGAGGTAGGCGTAAACAAGGCCCATACCCTTGTAGTTTGTCCTCGTTCCATAGGTGCCGTCATCCCTCCGGTACTCCTCCTCCGTCCTGGAAAGATTCTGGAACCAGTCGATGATCGTCCCGGGCACCCCTGCTCCCCCCATATTGAGCTGGCCGGCGAGGACCATGTCCCCCGTGACGGACCCGCCCCAGGTGGACCAGTCGATCCCGGCGTTGTCAAGCTTCGTGAGGTTCACCTCGGCGATGAGCCCCCGAAGGAGCACCTGCCGGGGCAGGGTATCGATCTTCTGGATGATCTCCACCAGCGACTGGAAGTGATGGGGAGGAGCGGCGAAGATGAGGCTGTTCGAAGGAACGTCCGGCACGACCGTGGTCGGGATCTTCCCCTCAGCGTTTGTAGCCTGGGAAGCCTGGGCCGAGAGGATCTTGGAGAGCTGTTCGGCCACCACCTTTGCATCGGCGTTCTCCAGCTTGTAGACGTGAAACTCCCCTGACTTGGGCGTCACGTCCAGGTCCGCTATGAGTTTCAGAGCCCTGTTGATGTGGCGCTCCTCCCCCGCCAGGACGATCTGCCTTCCTGCCGTGTCGGGGAGCACCGAAAGCCCGAAGACAGGGCTCCCGGGAACCTTCGAGAGGTTGGCGAGATGGGCGGCGATGAGCTCCGGGGAAGCTTTCGATATCTTCACCGTCTTTGACCTGAAGATCTTGTCGGCACGGTCGAGGGTCCGTATGAGATCCACGGCCCGGTTCACGTCTGTGGCCCTTCCGGTGAGGAGGATATCGTTGCCTCTTCCCACAGGAAGCACCGTGACCGACCGGCCCGATGCCTGGCTCACTGCGGCGGCGATAAAGTCTGCGGTGACATAGTCCAGCGGAACGACCTGGGAGACGGTCTGCTCCCCTTCCCCGGGACCGATGCGGCCGCTGCGGACATCCGGCTCGGCGGAACTTCCTGCCTGGAGAGGAAGCACCTTGCTGAATCCGGAGGCCTGCTGAAGGGTGTACCCGTTCATCTCGAGAACTGAGATGAACACCTGGCGTGCCTCCTTCAGGGGAAAGGGCTTCGGTGATATGACCGATATGGAGCCTTTCACTCCCGGCGTGAGGACCAGGTTCTCATTGAGAAGTTCCGCCATGAAGCGGATGAACTTGACCATGTCCACGTCCTGGAAGTTGAACTGGACGTTCCCCGAGGCCCTCATGCGTTTCGCTGATTCGATGAGGGCGAATTCGTCGTCCTGGTCCTGGGTCTGTGCCATTGCGCCCGCTGCGGCAGCAGCGAACAGTACAAGTACAAGAAGAAAAAATAAAACCGCTCTTTTTTTCCGGGTCATCGCTGTTTCCCCCCTGCATACTTTCCGTCCGGAACGTACAGGACGATCTGCTCCCGCCCGTTCCCGGAGCCCCTGGCCGCCTTTTCCCCCGGCACCAGGACAATTTTCCTGCAGGAGTAGCCCTGAGGCAAGCCATCCTGGCCCGGGAAATCAAACCTGCCCGATTCCCATGAAACAGCATCTTCCCTTC
>CAYTQC010000295.1:0-1691 GCA_964439735.1 uncultured Synergistaceae bacterium | reverse complement strand
ACGGACAGCGAGGGAAAAAGAAGAAGAGCCGGCCTCGAACTGGTTTCGGCTCTGCTGGACGGGAGTCCCACTGAAGCCCAGGTAAGCCGGGCCGGTGGATCGCTCGAGTTCCGCCTCGGCGATCCGGATGTTCCGCTTTCTTTCGGCGAACATGTTTTCACCGTAACCTACAGGACCACGGGGCAGCTCGGCTTTTTTGAAAACCACGACGAGCTGTACTGGAATGTCACGGGCAACGACTGGGCCTTCCCCATTGACAGGGCATCGTTTCGGGCAAAACTCCCGGGGAAGAATTACGGCGAGGGCTTTTCGGCCATAGAATTCTACACAGGAAAAAGGGGAGCAAAGGGGAAGGATGCGCGCGTGCTTTCCGACGGTACTGTGGAGTCCACCACACCGTATTTCCCCGGAGAGGGAATCACGGTGGCCTTCTCCTGGCCCAGGGGGATCATTGCTCCTCCTGCAGAACCTGCGCCTGTCATTGAACGATGGGCACCGTCGCAGTACAGAATGATCCACCTGGGAATGCCGGTGCTTCTGCTCTCCGTTATGTTTCTGTTCTGGCTTGTCTGGGGAAAGGATCCGGCGTCCCGCCCGGTGATCCCCCTCTTTGAACCCCCTGCAGGGGCAGAGGCGGGATTCGCACGGTACGTCCGAACCATGACGGCTGACGACAGAGCCTTCGCTGCAATGATCCTCGGAATGGCAGTGAAGGGGGTTCTCTCCATACATGAATCCACCCTTGCCGGAGAAATGGCGAAGAGGGGAGGAAATGTGCCGTCTGCGGCGGGGGCAGCCATGAAGTTCCTCTCGAAACTGGCAGGAAAGTCGTACCGCCTCCGGCTGGACCGGGAAAAACTTGACAGTGCCGGCCTGACCGTCGATGAACGGATGCTTGCAGACACCCTCTTCGGAACCACGAGGGACGAAGTCCATCTCTCGAGTGCCGACAGGCCCGTTATCCAGGACGCTTTCCATCTATTGGGAAAGAGTTTCCGGGAACGGGGCAGGCCGCTTCTGAGGACGAACCTCGGAAAGTGGCTGATTGGTGTTGCTCTTTTTGAACTGTACGCCGTCGTCATGGTCGTTCTCATGGCCGTTTCCGGGCAGCCACGTTTTGAGCCGATCCTTGCCGTTATCTCGGGCCCGTTCCTTCTTCTTCCCCTCGCCCTCCCCCTTCCTTCCGGTAAAGGAAGCATGGTCACGAAATTTTTCGTCCGGTTCTTTTTCCCGGCGATCTTTCTTTTCGTCGCGGCAGGGGCATGCCTCGCAGGCGCCTCGAGCGGACTGGACGTGGATCTTCTTTCCGTTCCCGGGCCGCTGCTGTGCGTGGCGGTACTGCTGGTATTCAAGCCGCTCATGAAGGTGCGGACGGAGGAGGGGGCCAGGCTCAGCGAGAGCATTGAAGGGCTGCGGATGTATATCACGGCGGCTGAGAAGCACAGGCTTGAGATGATGGCCCCGCCGGAGGAGACCCCCCGGCTTTTCGAGAAGCTTCTGCCCTATGCCTTTGCCCTTGACGCCGCGGATACATGGGCGGACCGCTTCCAGAACGTTCTTTCAGCGGCGGGTTATTCGCCTTCCTGGTATCAGGGCGATCTGAACGCCTTCACGACTGCGGCCGGTGTCGCGGCATTTACATCGGGCTTCTCCGGAGCGGTATCGTCGGGCACACGATCCTCGGGCAGCGG
>CAYTQC010000294.1:0-1720 GCA_964439735.1 uncultured Synergistaceae bacterium | reverse complement strand
ACTACCATGACCTCATGAAGGACCCCGACATCGACGTGGTGGACATCTGCACCCCGCCCCAGCTCCACGCCGTCATGATCGAGGAGTTCCTCACCGCCGGCAAGCACGTGATCTCCGAAAAGCCCTTCACCGGCTACTTCGGCGTTCCGGGGGACGTACAGCCCGTGGGGAAGGTCTGCAAGCGGAAGATGTACGACGCCGTCCTCGAGGGGATGGAGCGGACCGCCGGCATCGTCCGGAAAAGCGGCATGCTCTTCTGCTACGCCGAGGACTGGGTCTACGCCCCCGCCGTGGCCAAGGCCTCGGAAATACTGAAGAAAACGGGGGACAAGATCCTCTTCCTCAAGGCCGAGGAGAGCCACAGCGGCTCCCACGCCTGGCACGCCGCCGAGTGGGCCCAGACCGGCGGAGGCTCCATGATCCGCCAGGGGTGCCACCCCCTGTCGGCGGTCCTTCACCTCAAGATGACGGAGGCGAAGGCCAGGGGGGAACAGTTCTCCGTGGAGAGCGTGGTGTGCGACACCGGCGTGGTCACGGAAAAGCTCACGAAGGAAGAGCGGAGGTTCATCGTCGCCAACCCCGTGGACGTAGAAGACTGGTCCATGCTCTCCCTCACCTTCGGCGACGGCACCAAGGCCACCGTCTTCTCGGGCGATTTCGTCACCGGAGGCGTGAGGAACCTCATCGAGTTCAACACCAATACCGGCACCCTGGTATGCAATATCGCTCCCAACAACGCCATGATGTCCTACGCCGCGGACGCCTCCGTGCTGAAGGACGTCTATCTCACCGAGAAGGTGGAGACCACCGCAGGCTGGCAGTACGTCCTCCTTGACGAGGAATCCGCCCGGGGTTACCTCCAGGAGGCCCAGGACTTCATGGAGTGCGTTGCCACAGGCAGACAGCCCCTCTCCGGGATCGACCTCGCCTACGAGACCATCAGGCTCACCTATGCGGGTTACCTTTCGGCGGAAAAAGGCGAACGGATACAGGTGTAGCCTGCGCGGCACGTGAGGAGGGACAGAATGAAGGTCATTGTCTTGAACACCCCGGAAGAACTGGCGGCCGCTGCTGCGGCGCGTGGAGCCGAACTGCTCCGGAAGGCCGTTGAGGAAAAAGGATCCGCCCGGCTTCTGCTCTCCACCGGGGCATCCCAGCTGGGAACGCTGAAGGAGCTCGTCTCGCTGCCGGTGGACTGGGGGAAGGTGGAGATGTTCCACCTGGACGAGTACGCGGGCCTGCCCGAGAGCCACGGGGCGAGCTTCCGGCGCTACCTGAAGGAGCGGTTCGTCTCGAAGGTCCCCCTGAAGAAGGCACACTTCGTGAACTGGGAGGGGAGCATTGCGCAGAACATGAAGGCTCTCTCGGAGGAGATATCAAGTGCTCCTCTGGACGTGGGTTTCATCGGCATAGGGGAGAACGCCCACATCGCCTTCAACGATCCCCCTGCGGATTTCGACACAGAAGAGCCGTTTCTCCTCGTCACCCTGGACGACGCGTGCAGGCGGCAGCAGGTGGGGGAGGGATGGTTCGCTTCTCCGGAGGACGTGCCCGGACAGGCCATAACCGCTTCCGTCCGCCAGATCCTGAAGTGCGGGGCCATCCTCTCCTGCGTTCCCTTTAAGGTGAAGGCCGAGGCGGTGCGGAAAACACTCGAAAGCCCGGTGGACCCTCACGTCCCGGCATCCATTCTGAAGACCCACCCGGACGTGACCCTCTA
>CAYTQC010000293.1:0-1739 GCA_964439735.1 uncultured Synergistaceae bacterium | reverse complement strand
CCCAGCCGAACCCGAAGATGAAGAGGGGATCGAGCATGATGTTGACGCCGGCGGAAATGACCATGGTCATCATGGCGAAGGATGCGTTTCCTTCGGCCCTGACGAAGTTGTTGGCGGTTATGGAGAAGGCGAAGAATGGAGCGCCGAGAAAGAGGACCGCGGCGTATTCCTCTGCCAGGGGAAGAAGGGCGCTGCTCGTGCCTATGAGGCGCAGGAGCACGGGAGAGAAGACCACCCAGAGAGCGGAGAGCAGTATGCCCAGCATCCAGGTAAGGGCGAAGAGGGTGCCCACGGTGCGTTCGGCCCTCTTCCTGCGGCCGGCGCCGAGGTTCCGGGAGATCATGGACGCTCCTCCCACGCCTCCGGCCTGGGCAATGGCCATGATCACCATCTGCAGGGGAAATGTCATTGAGATGGCCGCGATCCCCGAGGGGCCCACGCCCTGTCCCACGAAGAACGCGTCCACGAGGCTGTACGACGCCTGGACGGCCATGCCGAGAGCGGCGGGGAATGACAGGCGAAGGAGCAGTGGGGCCATCGGGCCGCTGCGAAGGCTTTCCGTGTTGTCCGGCATGGTGTCCCCCCTTTCTTTTTTAGAAGTATATCAGAAAGGACTGGAACGGGTCTTGTGGGAGTACCCTCCATGGGATATAGTGTACCCGAGGAAGTGCAGGAACATGTTGGAGGGCATTCTGTTACAGAGAGAGTGTTTCCGGAGCGCGGATGTTTCAGCAGCTTCCGCCGAAAAAAAAAGGAGCCGTATAATGACCTCCCTTCCCTACTGGGATTCAAACGTCGATATGGAGATAGCCCCCTGGTTCCCCCTGGGGGTGGACTACAAGCCTGTGTCGGTCAATTCGCACCACAGCGGGAGCCTTTCGAGGATAGCCGCTCTTTCCATGTGCCTGAACAGCGAGTTCTACTGCCTTACAAGCATCCAGAGCGGGCAGGCCGGCACCCTTCTGCGGGACAGCATGTTCATTCCGGGAAAACACAGCCGGGTGGAGCTGGGCTTCACCATGCTCTTCGGCTATTCCGCGCCCATGGAGGACGCCGTTTCCTCCCTTCTCGACGGGCAGGACGAGCTCGAGGGGGGCGTCACCTTCTGCACCCTCTGGGACCGCGACATCATCCTGGGCAGCTTCAAGGCCATCATCCTGGTGAGCGGCAACCCCTTCTTCAGCGAGGACGATTTTCTGGGCCGGCTGGAGGGGACGCTGGAAAAGAGCGTTCCCGGACACTCCAATATGCCGTTCTTCGCCGAGAAGTTCGGATACCGGAGATTTTTCATCCCCTACGAGACGGATAACCCCGTTGACCTCGAGATCAGCCGGCTGCTCTACGAGATGGAATTCGAGGAGACGCGAAAATGGGTGGGGCCGTCCCCGGAGGTCTCTTTTCCTCCCCTGATCACCCTCAAACTCTCATTGGGGCAGGATATGATATAATATTTATCCACGTGAAAAAGTGTGAAATATGTTGAGGAGACGGCCCTGATTCCCGAATGGAATTCCGGGACCGTGCTTGCCGTACTGAAAAGGGGACTCGATGCTCGATGGAGAACGACATTCTGAACGATAAGGATATTCTCGAAGAAAAGGAAGGCATCCTGGACGAGAAGACCGACAAGAAGGAAGAAATGTCGCAGGAGGAAATTGCCGATTATGTCGGCAAGGTCAGAGATCTCATCACCGAGGGGCAGGGAAAGGGATTCCTGACCCAGAAGGATATTGAGCGTC
>CAYTQC010000292.1:0-1774 GCA_964439735.1 uncultured Synergistaceae bacterium | reverse complement strand
CTTTTGCCGCGAATATGAGCAGCGCCACCCCTCCCTTCATATCAAGGACGCCGGGGCCGTATGCTTTTCCGTCCTCGATCCTGAAAGGGCGTTTTTCAACAGTCCCTGCCGGGAAAACAGTGTCATAATGTCCCATGAGGGCAACAGGAGCTCCGGGCCGGTCTTTGCCGAGTGTCCCGACTACACTGTTCCCCGCTTTTTCAAAACTCACGATCTCAGTCTCCACTCCAAAACTTTTCAGTTCGGCAGCAACCCTTTCAGCCACCAGGTCCACGTTTTCCTTATCTCTTGAGCCGCTCTCCATGTTGACAAGCTCTTCCCAGAACGCGAGAAGTTTCTCCCTGTTGTGTTGAATAAATCCAAACGCTTTTTCCTGGACTTCATGTGCCAATCAAATACGCCTCCCCTCAGAGTCAAAAATTGAAAAGAGAAAATTCCCAAGATAGAGAATATCTCGTGCAAAAAATTATTCGTCAGTTTAGCAAAACGGAAAAGGGAATTCAAGTAGTTCAATTATTTCTGAAAAATTAAGGCCAGGTTTTGCGCCCGGAAATTTCTGAAAGGACTATGGAACTGGAATGTGCGGTGCTTGACTTCCCAGGGGCAATTGACTATTATATGTTCGTAGTACGGATAAAAAATCCATGGAGCGAAACGATAATGGAAAACGGAAACATCAGGGTCATATCACGGGCTTTTTCCATACTGATCCACCTCGCGCAGGAGAAGCACCCTCTCGGGATCACCGAGATCGCATCAGCCGTCTCCCTGCCCAAAGCCACCGTGTACCGCATTCTCGACAGCCTCGAAGCGGAGCGGGCTGTAATGAACCGGGGGGGCGAGTATGAGCTCGGTCCCGTGACGCTGCTCCTGGCGGACGCCTATCGCCGCCAGGTCGGCTTTTCCGAGGTTGCCCGACCTCATCTTCTCTCCCTGCGGAATGAAACCAAAGAGACTGTCCACCTCTTCGTTTACGAGAAGGGGGAATTTTATTACCTGGACAAAATCGAAAGCCCTTTCCAGGTCCGTATGCATTCACGCATAGGAGGCAAGGCGTCCATCCTCAGACTGTCTGCTGGAAAAGCCCTGCTCGCCTGTTTTTCTGCTGAAAATCTGAAGGAACTTCATGAGCCGGTCCCTCCCGAGGTCGTTCGGGAGTTTCCGGATATTCTGGAGAGAGGGTATGCCGTAGACGACGAACAGAATGAAAAAGGACTCCGGTGTGTCGGAGCAGCTATTCTCGATGCCGATGGGAACCCCAGGGGAGCAGTGAGCGTCTCTGCCCCGGTATACCGTTTTCCGCCGGAACTCGTGGATCGATACGGAAAGCTTGTATCCGGAGTGGCTGAGGCTGTCACCAGAGAAATCGGTTCTTTCGAGAAATGCGTGAGTTCCAGTTGAGTATCCCGTACTGCGGGTCAGATGTGAAATTCAAAATAAATATAGAGGAGGAATTTTTATGATCAAGACAAACAAGCTCGTCATGATTCCGGGACCCACGCCGGTGGTCCGCTCCATTCAGGACCAGATGGCAAGAGAGACTGTGGCCTTCGGCGATGCCGCTTTCGTCAAGGACTTTTCCGAGGTCATCGCGGATCTGAAGGCAATGTGGCACTGCAACGGAGAAGTGTTCGTCGTGGCCGGATCGGGCACCATGGGCATGGAAATGGCCATCGCCAACACCACCAAGCGGGGCGATAACGTCCTCATCTGCTCCAACGGCTACTTTGGCGACCGGTTCATCGACATGTGCACCCGGAAGGGATTGAACACC
>CAYTQC010000291.1:0-1786 GCA_964439735.1 uncultured Synergistaceae bacterium | reverse complement strand
CTCCGCTACATCTGGATATATGCAACAAAGTTCGAGGACTATTCACCCCTTGAAAAACTCACGAAGCTCGAGGAGTTTCATGGCGGCCTCTCCAAGCTGGACACCCTGGAGTACGTGGAATTCATGCCGAAGCTCAAGGTTGTGAAGATGCTCAGGGAGGACATCATCGACGTCTCCCCCCTGGCGAAGTGCCCGGATCTCAAGGAGGCCGTTCTCGAGTCCATAACCGGTCCCGTGGACCTCGCCGTCTTCGCGGGCCACAAGAAGCTCGAGGCCCTGGACGTGGAGGGGTGCAAAGTCGTCAATCCCGAGGCGATAGTGGCACTGCCAAGGCTCCAGCGGCTCGATCTCCAGAAAACGGAGGGTGTGTCCGATTTCTCTATTTTCAAGGATCTTCCGAAACTTCAGTATATTTACGCGAAGGTGGGTCAGTTCCCCGACGAGCAGATTGCTCCCTACGGGAAAAAGGCGATTATCCAGAAATAAAGAGGGGCAGGGGAAGAAAATTTTCTTCCCCTTGTCCTCGTGAGGGGGTTTGATAGCCATGGCGGAACATCCTCCGGAGTCCCTGGGGAAAAGAGCTGTCAGGAGAGGTGCGAAAAAAAAATGCCCCTCCAGGGCGGAGATGAGTATCCGGCTGCAGCTTGCACCCTTCAGCCTCACAAAAAAGGAGACGGAGATCACGCTGCTTCTGCTGGAAGGGCTGAAAAGAGAGGAGATTCTTGAAAACTGCGGGATCACGAACAACACCCTCAAGACCCATATACGGCAGATTTACAGGAAACTGAACGTCACGGCAAAGGCTGACATTCCGGAAAAATTAGGACTGGCGTGACAGCGTTGAATTGGTGGAGTAATGTAGAGTCACCCCCAATGCGTTGGGAAAAAACGGAAAGGACCAGCTGCGGTCCTTCCGGACTCAAGGAGGAGATTAAAATGAAAAGAAAATTTTCCGCGCTGTTCCTCTCCCTGCTCCTGGTGGCGGTTATTGCTGCCCCGGGATGGACGGGCACTCTCGATGTTCTTCCCCTGTGGCCGGATTCGGCGGTGTATGGGGTGGCCAACCTCGAGAAGCCCAACGAAATCATCCACAGAGTAGTGAACTCCTACCTCTTTAAGGTGGTTACAGCCCTCGACCCCGAGATCAAGATGGCCGAGGAGTGGCTGAAGCAGTTCCCCGTCACGTCCGCTTCAGTGGTCTTCGGGCTCGGCGAGAAAGGATTCTCCATGCAGGGAGCGATCATGTTTACCGAGGCAAAAAAGGAAATCATTGCCCGGATGGCCGAGGGCAAGGGACAGGAGGGCGACGTTGACGCCCTTATCAACAGCCCCGTTCCCGGCCAGCTTATTCTTGCCCCCATGGAAGGATCCACTTATGCCGTGATCAGCGGAGGGGTGCCCCTCGCCCTTGTTTCGGTGGAGCAGAACATGGTTCTCCTTGGAATCACCCCCGAGGATCTTGCCGCTGCCCGGGAGGCACTGAACGACGGCGGCAAGAGGATGAAGCTGGAACGCAGGCTCCCCCAGGGGAATTTCTTCTATTTTCACGACAACGGCATGGCAGCCTCGGAGCTCCAGGCCGAGTCGGATGGAGTGCTGAAGGAGCCTGTCGGAACCCTTCTCGCCGAAGCGGGCATCAATGCGTCGGACACAGGATATGACTTCTCCGTCTTCACGAACTTCGCGAAAGTCTTCTCGCTTATGGGCGAAGAAGCTTCCGGCCCCCTCTCATCCGGTGACAGGATCCTCATAGGCGGTGGCAAACCATGGTTTGTGCTCATGGGGA
>CAYTQC010000290.1:0-1793 GCA_964439735.1 uncultured Synergistaceae bacterium | reverse complement strand
AGATGCTGGAGAGCGTACGTGAGGACATTATCCGCCGTTTTGCCATAGAACGTGTGCTCAAAGATGTGAAAGTCACATCTGAAGATGTTGCAGCCTATTACGAAAAGAACCCGGAGCAGTTCAGGATCCCGGAGAGCGTTCGGGCCTCCCACATCCTGGTGAGCGATGACGTGGAGATGAAGAGGGTTCAGGATGAGCTGCAGGCGGGGATGTCCTTCGAGGACGCAGCAAAAAAATATTCAACCTGCCCGTCTAAGGAACAGGGGGGAGATCTCGGTTTCTTTTCGAAGGGACAGATGGTTCCCGAGTTTGAGGAAGCCGCCTTTGCATTAAAGGTGGGAGAAGTCTCTTCCGAACCGGTGAAGACGCAGTTTGGACTTCACCTGATCAAGGTTGCGGAAAAAAAGGAAGCCTCGGTCCGTCCCCTTGAGGAAGTGAAAGCTGAAGTCCAGGAGGCCCTTGAGAACGACAGGAAGGGGCGTGCCTACCAGGACGAGCTCGCAAGGCTCCGTGAGAAGCACCCCGTCGAGATAATCGGTGAAAAGAAGGAAGCGGCACCTGAAAAGCAGCCTGATTCCCAAGAGAAACCGGGCAAAAACAAGGAAGAGCAGAAAGAAGAACCTAAAGAACAGCCTAAAGAACAGGGAGAAAAGAAATAGAATTCCATAGATCTGCAGGGGAAGCCTGAATCCGGGCTTCCCCCTTTTTTTGAGGCAGGAAATTCCCGGGAATTCGATTGCAGGGCGTCCCTTCATTAAATAGACTTCCTCTTTTTCTTCTCTATGGTAGGATAATAATGATGTTGCGCAAGGAGGTACCGTTATGGAAAAAAACATAATCCGGAGAGAACGCTCATGGACGTTTTAGGGCTTATCCTCATATTCTGTGCCCGGATTCTGGATGTGAGCTGCGGGACGGTCCGCATCCTTTTCATCGTTCGCGGGAAACGGGCAATGGCTGCGGCTATAGGTTTTCTGGAAGTGATGGTCTATCTTACAGCCCTGGGCCGGGTACTCGGAGGCGGGCGGGAAATGACCCTTATTCAGATGATCGTCTACTGCTCGGGCTTTTCAGCCGGAAACTATATCGGATCCCTGCTCGAGGAAAAACTGCTCAACGCCTATGTCATGGTGGAGCTCATCATGGACCGGACTCCCGAAACGAATGAGATGATCGAGCAGATCAGAAAGGATGGTCACGGGGCTACAGTCATTTACGGAAGAGGGCGGTCCGGCATACGGACGATCGTCAAGATTATCTGCCGGAGGAGTGACATACCATCCATCACTGCTCACACGAAAAACCGCGGATTTATATGCATTACAGACGTAAAGGGATGTACTGGCGGATATTTCCGCCTTCAGCGAAAATAAGATTTCAGCCGTGTGATTCTTTTGTGAAGGAAGGGGAAGGACCGGATGAACGATAATATAGAAAAGCCCCTCGGAGATGCAGGAACCGAAAGAGACGACCTGTTGCTGCAGAAGACCATCCAGCTTGAAAAGGACGCAGCGAGGTGGAAACGGGAGGAGGCGGCCCTCCGGGACATGGAAAGGCGCTATCTTGCGCTGGCCGAAAACCCCCTGGCAGTTTTGCTTGTACTTTCAGGTGAGCGGGTGACATACATGAACAGGCGGGGGGAAACGTTTTTCGGGTTTTCTCTACGCGACCACCCCCGCTTTCCAATCACGGATTTTGTGGCTCCCGGTTTCTGCAGCGAGGTTGAAAGGATTCTGCAGCCTGCAGATGAGGAGGGTATCTGGGAAAGAAGATTGACGTTTCCGGTTCTCACC
>CAYTQC010000289.1:0-1827 GCA_964439735.1 uncultured Synergistaceae bacterium | reverse complement strand
GTCAGTACGGGCATTGATGATGAAATCAGGGTCGAGTTCGTCCCGGACCTTCGCGCACGCCTTCACCTTGAGGACCATTTCCTCCATGGGCACAACAGTTTTGCCCTCTATATGACCGCATCGCTTCGGGAAAACCTGGTCTTCGATATTCATTCCGGCAGCCCCGGCCTTGATAAACTTTTCGGTGACCCTCATGGCATTGATGGAATTGCCGTACCCCGTATCTGCGTCAGCCATTACGGGTATATTCACGGCATCCACGATATTCCGCGTAAATTCGAGAACTTCCGTGAAGGAGATGAAAGCCATGTCAGGAAGACCGAGCAGGGAAGCCGCAAGGCCGAAGCCACTCACCTGGATCGCCTTGAAGCCTGTTTTTTCGATGAGCTTTGCCGAGATGGCATCGTGAGCGCCCGGTACCGGAACAGCTTTTCTCTCCTGGAGCAACTGGCGGAGCACTGCGGATTTCTTCATTATTCTGCCTCCATTATTTTGAAAAGATCAGGACATACTTTCACATTGTGGAAGTACATTTCATATGATGGTATAATCATATTACACTGTCAGTGCGTTTTGTCAACGCAAAATATTTTCCGGGGGGATGAATGGCATGAAAATCAAGCCGGAGGACGGATCCGCCTCATTGAAGAAGGGATTGTCGGTATTGTCCTGTTTTTCCTGGTTGAGGACCAGCCTCACGTTGACCGAAATAGCCAGGGATCTTGAAATGCCTCTCCCCACGGCTGCCCGGATATTAAAAGCCCTGGAGGAAGAGGGGTTTCTCGAACGGGATAGAAGCACAAAACAGTACAGGCTGGGATTCAAATGCTACCTTCTTGGATCCATCGCAAAAAAAACGGGGATACTGCGTTCCCTTGCCCTCCCCTACATGGAGGAGCTTAAACAGATGTTCAATGAAACTGTTAATCTTTACATCAGGGAAGGAGATTTCAGGATCTGCTATGAACAGGTTGAAAGTTCCCTGAACCTGAAGAGATCCGCAAAACTGGGAGACAGGTTCCCTCTTTGGGCAGGCGCTTCCGGAAGGTGTTTTCTTGCCTTTATGAGCAATGAGGATGTGGAGAGGATCATCAGCCAGGCTGAACCGCTGACCCCGAACACCATACTCGGAAAAAACCGTGTTCTGGAAAAAAACAGTGAGCTCAGAAAAAAAGGATACAGCTTCAGCCTCTCGGAACGGGAACAGGGTGTTTCCTCCGTTGCCGTTCCAATTTTTGATGCCTCAATGAAGCCCCCTGCGTGTATGACCCTCTCAGGACCGACAGCGAGATTCACTGAAAAAATGCTGGAGGAACTCATTCCTGCGCTGAAGAAGACCTGCCTCGCCATATCCCTGAAACTGGGAGCAGAGAGAAGCGCGCTGTCTTTCCTTGAGACCCGGGAATAAGGAGGCGCACTTCTCTGCCTGCACACGCTCCCTATTTCAACCGGAATTTTTTACGAAGCGGAATCCCGTTTCTCCATCTGTATTTTTGGCCGCAAAGAAACTGCCCTTGAATCTTTCCATTGTTTCAGGAAACTCTTCCCTGCAGAATGCTCCCCTGGTTTCTTCCCGTAGCATGCTGCAGGAAATAAGCATTCGGGCTGCCGCAATCATGGCGTTAAGGGAAAAATGATCCACTATTTCCCTTGCATTCCGGATCCCTGCTTCGCCCCTGAGGGAGCCGATCCGGTCAACCTCCTGCCGGGCCTTTTCCAATGAGTCCCTGTTCCGGATGATCGAGGCTGATCTCCACATGCAATTCCGGAGTGATTCCGTCAGTTCACTGACAGGTATGCCGTCCCTGAATTCCGGGAACCGCATTT
>CAYTQC010000288.1:0-1861 GCA_964439735.1 uncultured Synergistaceae bacterium | reverse complement strand
GCACTCCGAAGGGGATCATGAGGCTTCTCAGGACAACTGGGATTTCCCTGCCCGGCAAAGAGGCAGTCGTTATAGGCAGAAGCAACATCGTCGGAAAACCGGTCGCACTGATGCTTCTTGCAGAGAGTGCCACTGTCACCATATGCCACAGCAGGACGAAGGATCTTGTTGATCATGTACGGAGGGCAGACATAGTCGTCGCGGCTATCGGCAAACCCCGTTTTGTCACTGCCGACATGGTGAAGGAAGGGGCAGTGGTCATCGATGTGGGGATCAACAGGCTCGAAGAAGGGCTCGTTGGAGACGTTGATTACGCTCCCGTATCGGAAAAGGCTTCGTGGATAACGCCCGTTCCCGGCGGCGTCGGCCCGATGACTATCGCCATGCTTCTCGAAAATACCCTCGAACAGGCCAGGAAGAGCTGATCAGGAAGAACCGGAGAAGGACCGCTCCTTTTTAAATCAGGCCCCTGCTCACGGAGCGGGGGCTTTTTTTACCTAAAAGCCTGGAATATGGTATAAAGAGAAAATAATTTACGTTTTTCATGACCGGCAAACCGGCAGGCAGAACAAAGAAAGAGGAGGAATACGTAATGACGCTCCTGAAGGATATGACCCTTGATAGCTTTTCCGGAAAACTGGCGGCGAATACCGCCGCTCCCGGCGGCGGAAGCGCAGCGGCGCTTTCAGGTGCCCTGGGGGCGGCTCTTGTTTCCATGGTATGCGGGCTGACCATAGGGAAAAAAGGATACGAAGAGCACGAGGATGACCTGAAGAGCGTTCTTTCACAGTCGGAAGAACTCAGGCTGAAGCTTGGAAATGCTGTGGACGTGGATGCATCCGCCTATGGAATGGTGATGGACGCTTTTTCGCTGCCCAAACAGACGGAAGAGGAGAAGGAAGCACGGAAAAATGCAATTCAGAAGGCTTTCAGGGAAGCGTGCGAATCGCCGAGGAAGACGTCCCTTTGGTGTCTTGAGGTCCTCCGCCTCTGTGCCTTTATTTCCGGCAAGGTGAATGTGAACGCCGTCAGCGATCTTGGTGTTGGAGCCACCCAGGCTCTTGCCGGACTTGAAGGAGCCGCCATGAATGTACTCATTAACCTTCCCTCCATAAAGGATGAGGATTATACCGATGAAGTCCGGGAAGAGGTCGAAGGGATCCAGGATGAAGGCAGAATACTCAAGAGCGGGATCATGAGGGATATTCTGCCGTATATAGGCGGAGTCGACTGATAAAATACTTAATGTCCTCCAGAGATAGATGATGCAGCCCACTCTGGTCTTGGGGTGTGCGGTTGCCTTCGGATTTGACAGCTTCTTCGGCAGGAAAGAAAAAAGCCGCTTCCCGTTTCCCGGGAAGCGGCTTTCAATAAGGCACAACGGGATCAGCCCTGTTTTTTTGCAGCGGTCAGCGGAACGAGATCTGCGCAGGTCCCGGCTTTCAGGACGGAGCTGTCGGCATGGCCGACCCAGTCACGGAGCTGTTTCGCCAGGCTGATCATTTTGCCGAGATCGATCCCTGTTTCGATGCCCATCTCGGAGAACATGTGGATCATGTCCTCCGAAGCGATATTGCCTGAAGCCCCGGGCGCGAAGGGACAGCCCCCGAGCCCTGCAAGAGATCCGTCGAAGCGGATGACTCCGGCCTGCATTCCGGCGACGATGTTGGCCAGGGCCATGCCCCTGGTGTTGTGGAAGTGAAGAAACCACTTGACGTCGGGAAATTCCTTCCCCATCATGGTTGCCAGGTCGAAGACCTGCCGGGGATTGGCCATGCCGGTGGTATCGGACAGGGAAAGCTCCGTCAGTCCCAGGTCGTGCAGCCGGCCGGCGATCTCCCTCACCTGCGAAGGCGCCACC
>CAYTQC010000287.1:0-1861 GCA_964439735.1 uncultured Synergistaceae bacterium | reverse complement strand
TGGCCAAGGGCATCGAGATCTCAACGGGCAAGCGGATCAGCGAGATCGTGGAGGAGCTTCTTCCTTCCGGACTCTACTCCGTCCTTTCCGGCCCCAGTTTCGCACGGGAAGTGGCGAAGGGCCTGCCCACAGCCGTCACGGTAGCCTCCAGGAACGAAGGATCCGCCCTGTTCTGGCAGTCCGTCCTGAACACCGCCCGCCTCCGGATCTATACCGCATCTGACGTGGTGGGGACGGAAATCGGCGGCGCCGTGAAGAACATCATGGCCATCGCGTCGGGCATGGCATCATCCCTCCGCCTGGGCGACAACGCACGGGCGGCACTGGTGAGCAGGGGCCTGGCAGAGATCATGCGGCTGGGCGAGGCACTCGGGGCTCACCCTCTCACACTTGCGGGACTCGCCGGCATGGGTGACCTTGTCCTCACGTGCTACAGCACCCAGTCCAGGAACTTCAGCCTCGGCATGGCCCTCGGCCGGGGATCGTCCCTCGAGGAGGCCAGGCGGGAGATCGGGCAGGTGGCGGAAGGTGCGTATACCGTCAAAGCCGTGGTCGGGACAGCTGAACGGTTTTCCGTGGAAATGCCCATCTCTCTCGGAGTCCACCGCCTTCTCTACGAAGGAGGCTCCCCCGCCGCCGAGCTGGAAAAACTCATGAAACGGGACCCGAAGGCGGAGTACCCTCCATCCATCCTCTGGGGCGAAAAGTTGCCCGCAAAATAAAAGTAGGGTATAATCCGGACCGGCATAGTGTTGTACCAGATAATTCTCAAGGAGGAATGCTCTATGGCAAAGGCATTTGTTGACAAGGATGCGTGCGTCGGCTGCGAGACCTGTGTAGGGACCTGCCCGGTTGAAGCCATCTCCATGGTCGACGGCAAGGCGCTCGTTGATCAGGATAACTGCATTGAGTGCGGCAGCTGTGTATCAGTCTGCCCCGTGAGCGCGATCAGCCAGTAGCACCGTTTATTCCGCAAAACGCGCAAAAGGCCCCTTCCGGTACACCGGAAGGGGCCTTCTGCTTCCGCAGCTTTTTGTTCACACCGCCCGGAGTCCGGAACGATTGCCCAAAGCACTAACAGGGCATACAATAGAACGGCCGGGAAAAACCCGGCCCAGATGCCCATAGGAGGCCAGATCATGGACCGGCTTATTGTTTCCCTCCTGGTGATCAACTTCGCCATTTACTCCTACTCCAACGCGTTCTTCTTTCTTGCGCCGTACCTAGCGGTCAGGGGTTATACTGCAGCGTCAGCAGGCATCCTCGTAGGGGCCTTCTACGCCGCCACCACGGCGGTCCGGCCCGTGGGAAGCTGGATCACCGAACGGATGGGCGTCAGAAAAAGCATGATCTGGTCGTCAGGCGCCTGCATCGCCTGCGCCCTGGCCCTCCAGGCCTACCAGGGAACCTTCGCATGGTTCGTTGGCGTCCGGGTCGTCATGGGTTTTGCCTACAGCATCTTCATGGTGGCCCTCACCACCTACCAGGCCCTCGCCATAGAGGAATCGAAACGGGGCCTCGGGTTCTCCCTCGTCTCCGTGGGGAGCCTCATCCCCATGTTCACCGTGGTCCCTCTCACCGACTACCTCGTCCGGAGCGGTCTGGACCAATACTTCATGCTCCTTCCCCTCGCGGCTGCCGCCCTCTCCTTCTCACTCGCCGTCCGGCTTCACCCTGCGGTCTCACACGGAGGCACAGGGCAGGGAAAACCTATGGAATGGGGGACCTACAGCGACCTTTTCCGGGAGTCACCGGCCGGAAAAATCATCTTTTCATGCTTCTTCTTCGGCCTCTGCGACGCATCCATCGTTTTCATCGGCACCATGCTCATGGAGAAGGACCTCGTCCCTTCATGGTTCCT
>CAYTQC010000286.1:0-1872 GCA_964439735.1 uncultured Synergistaceae bacterium | reverse complement strand
GGCATATCCGCCCGGGTGATCCACATGGGAACGATCAAACCGCTGGACAGGGAAGCCCTGGCCGGAGCGGTCAAGGGTGTAAAAGGCATTGTCACATGCGAGGAACACACCATCTACGGAGGTCTCGGTTCTGCGGTTGCGGAAGCCCTCTGCACTGCTCCGCTGCCCATGCGCATGGTTGGAATCCAGGACAGGTACGGCCAGTCAGCCGTCCATTACCAGGAGCTGCTCGAGTGCTACGGCCTCACCAGAGAAGCCGTCTCGGAGGCAGCAGTAAATCTTCTCGAATCCCTGTAAAACTAATTTCTTCGGAGGTGGTTTCATGGAAAAGATCGGATTCATAGGGCTCGGAATTATGGGGAAACCCATGGCGAAGAACCTTCTTGCCGCAGGGAAGTCTCTCGTTGTGTACGACGTCGTCCCCCAGGCAGTTGAAGAACTTGCGGCTGCGGGAGCGGAAAAAGGGCTCAGCCCGAAGGATGTGGCGGAGAAAAGCGGCCTGGTCATCACCATGCTCCCCAACTCGCCCCATGTCCGCGAAGTGGTGTGCGGGAAAAACGGAATTCTGGAAGGCGTCAAAAATGGGCAGCTCATTGTTGACATGAGCTCTATCGCCCCTCTCGTGAGCAGAGAACTCGGCGCCCTTCTCGCCGAAAAGGGAGCGGAAATGCTCGACGCTCCCGTAAGCGGAGGACAGGAAAAGGCCGAAAAAGGCACGCTCGCTATTATGGTCGGCGGAACCCAGGCTTCCTATGACAAGGTGAAGGACATTCTCGCCGTCATGGGAAAAAGCACGCTCGTGGGAGACCTCGGAGCCGGGCAGACCACGAAGCTCGTCAACCAGAGCATCGTGGCGGTGAACATAGCGGCAGTGGCAGAGGGAATGGCCTTTGCCAAAAAGGCCGGGGTCGATCCTGAAAAGGTATTCAACGCCATCCGCGGTGGACTCGCCGGAAGCCAGTGCATGGAAGACAAGGCCCCCAGGATGTTCGAGGGAAGGTACACCCCCGGATTCAGGATCAATCTTCACATAAAGGACCTGAACAATGTGCTTGAGACAAGCCATTCTCTCCACGTGTCCATGCCTCTTACGGCACAGCTCATGGAAATGTTCCAGAACCTTGCGGCAGACGGACACGAGAGCCTGGACCATGGGGCCCTCGGCCTCTTTTACGAAAAACTCAACGGACTTTCACTGAAAAAATAGGAACGACAGCGCTTCTGCGCAGAAAATGCGCATGCTGATCTCAAGGGGAGTGATCAAAGGGAAAGAAACCATGCCGCGAGCCCCAGAGCGTTTTGGCGGGATTTGAAAGCTTCTGCTGCACAGGAACCAATACCTGAAAAAAGGAGTGGTCATTGTGAAGAAGTTCATGTCCATTATTGCCGTTGTTTTCGTTCTTTCAGTTGTCCTCGGAGGAGCATCCTTCGCCGCTGACAAGATATGGCCGAAGGGCACCCCCACGGTCATCGTAGGTTTCGGCGCCGGCGGCGGCACGGACACCTCCGTGAGGCCCATGGTGGCCCTCATGTCCAAGTACCTGAACGAGACCATCAACGTGGCCAACATGCCCGGCGCAGCAAGCGCTGTGGCGGCCGAACACGTCCTCGGGCTTCCGGGAGACGGCTACACCATGTTTGCCACAGGCTCCGGATGCTTCGGCGGCTTCAAGATCAAGGAAACCTCCAACTCAGGGTGGGAAGAGTGGACATCGTGGCATCCCTTCCAGGGCCCGGCAGCGATCCTCGTAGGCGCAAACAGCGACATGAAGACCTTTGATGACGTGGCGAAGGCCCTCAAGGAAGGCAAGATCAACATGGGCATCTCCGGCTTCGGCAACGGACCTCACGTGATCATGCAGGCAATCGCGG
>CAYTQC010000285.1:0-1890 GCA_964439735.1 uncultured Synergistaceae bacterium | reverse complement strand
ACGTAAAAATCGAATACGACCAGGCCTACGAGATGGTCCAGATGTACAGCAACATCCTCAGCGGCATGATGGATGCGTTTGCCTCGATTATTTCCAACAACCTCAACATGGTCATGAAATTCCTGGCCTCCGTAACGATAATACTGGCCATACCCACGGTGGTGGCCAGCTTCTGGGGAATGAACGTGGAACTCCCCTTTGGCATGCACCCTCTGGGATTCTGGACTGTTTCCGGCATATCGGCACTGCTTGCCGGGGGAGCCGCATTTCTCCTCTGGAAAAAACACATGCTCTGAGCCAACCCCATGAAACAGGGGAACCCCGGTAAGCGGGGCTCCCCTGTTGTCTGCCTGTACAGCTGTTCAGCCGCCGGAACTAGAGGTTCCTCACGACCATTGCAACACCCTGGCCGCCGCCGATGCAGGCGCTCACTATTCCTATCTCTTTTTTCTGTGCCTTGAGAGAATAGATGAGCGTGGCGAGGATCTTGCCGCCCGTGGCGCCGATGGGGTGTCCGAGGGCAATTGCGCCTCCGCACGGGTTGAGCCTGTCCATGTCGAACTTCATCACCCTGTGGCATGCGAGGATCTGTGACGAGAATGCTTCGTTGATCTCGATGATCTCCATGTCCGCCATGGACATTTCGGCCATCTCCAGGGCTTTCGGCATGGCGACCGTGGGCCCGAGTCCCATATGCAGGGCGTCAAGGGCGCCGCTGGCGTATCCCACGATCTCCGCTATGGGCGTATACCCGTTGGCCCTGGCCCAGTCGCTGTCCGCCACTATGCATGCGCTTCCGGCATCGCAGAGGGCGGAACTGGACCCCGCCGTTATGGAGCCGCCCTTTTTGAAGATCGCCGGGAGCCTGGCGAGGGATTCAAGGGATGTGTCCTCCCGGGGGATCTCATCTGTGTCGAAGACGATGGTCCCCTTTTTCCGGTCCTGCATCTCCACCGGCACGATCTCTTCGGTGAAGCGTCCCTCTTTTATGGCCGCCACGGCCTTCCTGTGGCTGTTCAGGGCGTATTCGTCCTGCTCCTCGCGGGTGATGGAGTATTCCTCGTTGAGGACTTCAGCCGTGGCCCCCATGAGCATCCCCGCCAGGGGGCAGTTGAAGCCGTCCTTGTGAAGGCCGTCCTCGGCGCTCTTCTCCCCCATGCGGAAGCCCCACCGGGCATCCTTGAGGAGGTAGGGGACATTGGTGGCGCTCTCCATTCCTCCCGCAGCCACGGCTTTCATGTCGCCGAGGCGGATCTTGTCCGCAGCGAGCATGGCCGTCTTCAGGCTGGACCCGCACCTCTTGTTCACTGTGAACGCGGGGATCGACTGGGGAAGGCCCGAACGGAACAGGGCGATACGCGCGGGGTTGGCCCCTACGCCCGCCTGCCATCCGTTGCCCATGATGACCTCTCCGATGTCGTCCGGGGACACTCCTGAACGTTTCACTGCTTCTTTCAGCGCCACGGCCCCAAGGTCGGGGGCCTCAAATCCTTTCAGGCTTCCGCCGAACTTGCCGCCGGGAGTCCTGCATGCGCTCAGAATTACCGGTTTACCCATGATCCGGTACCCACTCCTTTCATTCTATGCCCTTCATGGTGCACAGGTCGGGCGAGACTGTATAGTCCATGGTGGTGTTTGCCCTGACTTCTTCTTCTGTGACCTCGGGGGCGATTTCGCAGAGCACCATTTTGCCGTCGATCTTCCTGAAAAGGGCGAACTCCGTAACGGTGACGCTCACGACTTTCGCACCGGTGAGCGGCAGGGTGCACGTCTTCACCAGCTTCGGACGGCCTTTCTTGTCGCAGTGGGTGGTGGCCACGTAGACGGCACGGGCACCGGTGACGAGGTCCATGGCGCCGCCCATGCCCGGGACCATTTTGCCGGGGATCA
>CAYTQC010000284.1:0-1902 GCA_964439735.1 uncultured Synergistaceae bacterium | reverse complement strand
CTTATCGTGACGGTCCTGATGCCCATGCTCATGATCGTCGTCAGGACCTTTTTCAAGGGTACGCAGCCAGACTGGGCCCTGTTTGTACGGGTCGTTCTGGCACCGGAAAACCTTTCGGCCATCTACAACACCGTGAAGATCGGCTTTTTCGTCACCCTCTTCGGTACGGTGCTCGGCCTGTTCTACGCCTGGCTGATCGGCCGGAGCGACATCCCTATGAAGGGCCTGATGAAAGCCCTGTTCACCATCCCCTACATGTTTCCTCCCTTCTTCGGGGCAATGGCATGGAGCCTTCTGCTCGCCCCCAGGTCGGGGTACATGAACAAGTGGTTCATGCAGCTCACCGGGGGGACGGCCCCGCTGCTGGACATCAACAGCATCGGCGGCATCGTTTTCGTTGAGACCTGCTATTATTTCCCCTTCGTCTTCCTCCAGGTGGTGAGCGCCCTCGAGCGCATGGATCCCACCCTCGAAGAATCCGCCCGGATAGCCGGAGCGGGACAGTGGTACGTGATCCGCAAGATCACCCTTCCCCTTGTCCTGCCTGCCATCGCCGCGGGGGCAATGCTTATCCTCATCTCTTCCATCTCCCATTTCGGCGTGCCGGCCATCCTCGGGTTCTCCAACAACATCTTCACCCTGCCCACGAAGATCTACCAGCTCATCAACCGGTCCGCCGGCAGCTTCGAGGGGATCCGTGAGGGGGCGGCCCTGTCCATCCTGCTGGTGGGCGTGGTGGTGGCGGCCCTCTACATCCAGCGCATCGTGCTCAAGACGGGCCATTACGACATCATCAAGGGAAAGAGCATGCGCCCCATGCTCATCAAGCTCCGGGGGGCGAAGATCCCCCTTCTCGGGATCAGTCTGCTCTCCCTGTTCGTCATAGTGGTTGTTCCGTTGTTCATGATATTCATTGTGGGGTTCCTCAAGGCCTACGGGCTGCCGCTGACGCTGCAGAACCTCACTTTGCGGAACTACGAGTACATTCTCGGGCAGTCGAAGATGGTACGGGATTCCATCGTGAACAGTCTCTTCCTGTCGGTCTCCTCGGGAGTCATCACCATGTTCCTGGGCGTGATGATCGCCTACGTGGTGATCAAGGTGAAACCCAGGGGGAAGGGTTTCCTGGAGATGCTCTCCCTGCTTCCCTATTCCATTCCGGGCCTGGTGCTCGCCATCGGCGTCATCCTGGTCTGGAGCGGCGCCTTCGGGATCAACCTCTACAACACCATCTGGATCATTCTCATCGCCTATATCGCCAGGTACGTGTCCTTCGCCATGAAATCGGCGTCGGCCTCCCTTGAGCAGGTCCACTACTCCCTGGAGGAGGCGGCCCGGTCCTGCGGGGCCACCCATCTCGAGTCTCTCCGGGACATCACCATACCCCTGATACGTCCGGGCATGATCGCCGGCTTCTTCCTCATCTTCCTGCCTGCCATGAGGGAGCTGACCACGTCGGTGCTGCTCTACGGTCCCTTCACCAGGACCCTCGGGGTAGCCATCTACGCCATCAACTCGGAAGGGAACACGGTGCAGGCTTCGGCCCTCGCCACCGTGGCAATCGGGATCATCATCGCGGGGCACTTCGCCCTCCGGTATGTGACCAGAGACAGGAAGGGTTTATAACATGAGCAAGATTACGCTGAAGAATGTGACCAAGGAATTCGTCACCCGGGGAGGCCACCGGGTCACTGCGGTGGACAACTTCAACCTCGAGATCCGGGAAGGGGAGTGCTTCTCCTTCCTCGGCCCTTCAGGCTGCGGGAAAACGACGACCCTCCGCATGATCGCCGGGTTCGAGGACCTGACGGAAGGGGAAATCTGGCTGGGCGACAGGCCCGTGTCCGTGAAATCGAAGAACCTTTACGTCCCGCCGGAGGAGCGGGGGCTGGGCATGGTCTT
>CAYTQC010000283.1:0-1903 GCA_964439735.1 uncultured Synergistaceae bacterium | reverse complement strand
CCCGCAGCTGATGCTATGGGGAACCTCAGCGGAATTTCAGGCCCTTCGGCGTGCGGGTCTCTCGGGTATGCCTTTACCGATGCCCAATATGCAGACAGAGTGATCGCAGTCACTGACAATCTTGTCTCCTACCCGGCGGTTCCCTTTTCCATCCCCCAGACCCTTGTAGACTGGGTGGTACCCGTCGAACGGATCGGAATTCCTGAAAAGATAGTTTCCGGAACGCTCCGGGTCACCAGGGATCCCCTTCGGCTCATCATTGCCCGACAGGTGGCGAAGATTGTGGAGGAGAGCGGTCTCTTTCTGGACGGATTCTCCATGCAGGCGGGGGCTGGAGGAATATCTCTGGCTGCATCGGCTTTCATCCGGGAAAAGATGAAGGCTGCAGGGATACGCGGGAGCTTTATTTCCGGCGGAATTACCGGCCAGAGTGTGGAAATGCTTGAAGAGGGGCTTTTTTCAGTTCTTCTTGATGTACAGTCTTTTGATCTTGAAGCCGTGGCTTCTCTCGCCTCAAACCGAAACCATGCGGAGATGAGCGCTTCCTTTTATGCCAATACGGCGTCCAAGGGATGTTCAGTGGACATGCTCGATGTGGCGGTACTCGGTGCGACACAGGTTGACCTTGATTTCAACGTGAACGTCAATACGGAGTCGGACGGAATTCTCCTTCACGGTATCGGCGGACATATGGACACAGCCGCAGGTGCGGCGATGACGGTGGTCGTAACGCCTCTTTTCCGGGGAAGGATGCCCATGGTCGTGGACAGGGTCCTGACGGTCACCACTCCGGGGAATACGGTGGACGTGGTTGTTACAGAGAGGGGAGTTGCAGTTAACCCGCAGCGGAAAGATATTCTCGAAAATCTGCGGGGAAAAGGTATTCCCCTTGTGGAAATCGGGGACCTCAAAAAAATGGCCGAAGAATTGACCGGCATTCCCGCGACTCCACCCTTCGGAGAAAAAGTTATCGGGATAGTGGAATACCGCGACGGGACAATCATCGATACCATCCGCCAAAGAGTTTGATGCCGCTTCCGGCAGCAGGAAACGTCTCCCCGGGCAATGGCCCGGGGAGACGTTTTTTCTTGGTGGAAGGTTGCAAAGGAGCATCGCTGAATATACACTATAAATCTATGGAAGTGTACAATGTTTCTTCAGATGATCTTTTTTCTTCTCTCCAGGGAGGTGGAGCAATGTTCGGTAATTGGGGAAAACTGCTTCGTGTGGACCTTACGAACAGGGTCTGCAGAATTGAAGATATTCCGGAGGAGACGTTCGGCCTCCTGCTGGGAGGTTCGGCGCTCGGCGCAAAAATACTTCTCGAGGAGACTCCTGCGAACGTGGACCCCCTGTCTCCGGAAAACAAGCTTATTTTTGCCGTGGGTCCGTTTCAGGGGGTGAAATTCCCGGGCAACGGCAAGTGGAGCGTGATCACCAAGGGGCCTCTCACGGGGACGTTCCTTGAATCCGCAGGTACGGGCCACTGGGCGCCCTATTTCAAGCAATGCGGATTTGACGCTGTTGTGTTTGAAGGGAAAGCCGGCAGCCCCGTCTATGTGTTCATAAAGGATGACGGAGCGGAGATCCGCGATGCGGCGTTCCTGTGGGGGAAGGATACCATTGAAACGGGAGAGCTCATAAAGGAAGACCTGGGCGACAGGCGGATAAACGCCCTGAATATCGGGCCTGCAGGCGAGAACCTTCACCCCATAGCCTGCGTCTCATGCGACGGGCACAGCTTTGCAGGGCGCGGAGGGGCGGGAGCCGTCATGGGTTCGAAGAACCTGAAGGCAGTAGCTGCATGGGGAACGAAGGAAGTCCCCGTATTTGACCCGGAAAAGGCGGCGGAATTCGCCAAGGATACCTTCAAGCTTCTCTATAGTCAGGGGGAGAAGTTCCG
>CAYTQC010000282.1:0-1916 GCA_964439735.1 uncultured Synergistaceae bacterium | reverse complement strand
TGGGCGTGGCCTGGGACAGCGGTGCCGTCCCGGTGATCGTGCTGACAAAGGCCGATCTCTGCACCGATCTTGCGCGGAGGCTTTCCGAAATCGGAACGGTGGCCTGCGGAACGGAAGTGCTGGTGACCTCGAGCCTGGCCGAAGACGGCTGGATTTCCGTGAAGAAATTCCTGGGCCGGGGAAAGACAGTGGCCTTCATCGGTTCTTCCGGCGTGGGGAAGTCCACCCTGATCAATCGGCTCCTGGGCTGGAACGCCCTGGCAACCAAAGGGCTGCGGAATGATGACAGGGGACGGCACGTCACCACGAGGCGGGAGCTTATCGCTATCCCGGAGAGCGGCGTGGTGATCGACACTCCGGGAATGAGGGAGATGGGGATCGAGAGCGCCGACTTTTCAAAAGCCTTCGCCGATATCGACGAACTGGCGGCGCAGTGCAGGTATCACGACTGCACCCACACCCGCGAGCCGGGCTGCGCTGTGCAGAAGGCCATTGCCGGAGGGGAGCTGTCCCCCGAACGCCTTGCGAATTACCTGAAGCTGAAAAAGGAAGCGAAATACGAGGGACTGAATTCCCGGCAGATCGAGTCGGAAAAGATCTCGGCCATGTTCGCCAGTGCGGGCGGCATCAAGAATGCCCGGAAGTTCGCGAAGGAGAAAAACAGGAAGCGGTACGGCTATTAACACTGTGACCGGTTTGCCCGGTGCAAATCCAGTTTCTTGAACCGGGGAGCGTTCTCCCCGGTTTTTCCTCCTGTCACAGGCCGTCTTCACCGAAGACGCAAACCCGGTTCCTGCCGGTGTTTTTCGCCCGGTATAACGCCCGGTCCGCACGGCCGGCCAGCACATCGATGGTCTCTTCTTCACCGGGGTGCAATCCCGTCGACGTAACCCCGACACTGACCGTGACCGAGAGCGTATTCTCCCCGAACGGCACAGTCATCGCTTCAATACCGCCACGCAGCGTTTCGGCTATTTCAGCAGCCTCTGCGGTGACCACATCCGGGAGAATGACAAGGAATTCTTCTCCTCCGTAGCGTCCAAGCATTCCCTTCCCGTCCAAAACCTGTGAAAAAGCTTTCACAAGTTCGCAGAGCATCCTGTTTCCCGCTATGTGACCGTAGCTGTCGTTGATCTCTTTGAAATAATCGACATCGATCATACATAATGAAAAAATACGGCCTTTATTTTTGTGAGCTGAAAGAATTTTTTTTGCTTCAGCCAGAATTCTGCCCCTGTTTAATGCCCCTGTAAGGGAATCATGGTCCGCCATATACCGCAATTTTCCGATCAGACGCATTTTCTCGCTGACGTCGAGGAAAATGTAGAGATATCCCCCTATTTTTCTGGTTTCCTGCAGTTCTGTGAGGCGAAATTCGTAAATTCGTTTTTCATCTCCATGGCCGGTATTTATATAAAAATTTCTTGCCCCTGCAGAGACGCTGAATCTCGAATCCAGGGAATGTATGGGGAATCCCTTGTTTTTTTCTTGAAGCCACCCGAAGACCCTCTGCGCCGACTTGTTATAGTCGAGCAAAATGCCGTCATACGAAACAAGCATGAGCCCCTCTTTAATTTCCGAAAATATCTCTTTATCGTATATTTCGTTTATTTCCAGAATTTTATATTTAAATATGCCGATACCGCTGAACAAGGCCAGTACAAAATAGCCGACAGGCATCATATCGATCCGGAACGGCGTCATACCCAGCAGGTAAAATCCGGACAATATCCCGGAAAGAAGTACGCCGGAAAAAAGCAAAAAGTAAGGATTCGTCAGCTTGAAACGGCCTTTTACCCATCCCATGAAAAAGGAGTACATGCAAAAACCGACCACAAAGTATGCATACGACACATGAAGATAATAGAGGGGACCCGGTGTTCTTCTGCTGAACAGGTACTCTCCGTGCTGAAATA
>CAYTQC010000281.1:0-1929 GCA_964439735.1 uncultured Synergistaceae bacterium | reverse complement strand
GAAGGAAATGTCCCGATTCCAGCCGTCATCCTTTGAAAGATCGCTGGTCCTGAGAATTGCGGTGACGTTCCCCACCTCCTTTTCCGATATGGTGTCCAGGACCCTGAGCAGTATTTTCCCCAGGGGGGGATAGAGGTCCAGGTGCTGCTCCCATCCCTCAGTTATCCTGAAGGGAAATTCCGACGAACTCCAGCTCTGCCCTTCCACAAAACATCGTGCCAGGTAATCGCCGGGAAGCAGCGCCAGGGAATAGCGGGCCGAGGCATCGCTTTTTACTGTGTACTTTTCATTTCCCTTTATGATATCGATCAGGCAGCCGGGCACAGGTTCGCCGGTTACCCTGTCGAAAACCCGTCCCGAGACCATTCCTGTTCCCTCTCCCTTGCCGAGGGGAAGAAGGGCTACGGGGAATTCGGTCCTGTCCTCCGGACCGATAACGGCTTCTGAGGTGAAGGTGTTGAACCCTTCTGCAGAAGCCTCGATACTGTACCGTCCGTCAGGGAGAGCAATCTCGAAAACGCCGTTTCCGTCGGTTTTTCCCCTGAAGGAAGAGTCTCCGAGATGAAATTCGACCTCGCTCCCGGAGAGCGGAGACCCTGTGATGCGGTCGGTGATCTTTCCCTTGAGGAGGTAGGGCCTGCCGGTGTAGGTGAATGGTGCGCTTCCTACACCGACGATGGTACCCCTGAGAACGATAAACGCCTGGAGAGAGCATTCTCCCGAGAACGTGTTTTCCGGGAGGGGAACCTCGAAGGGAACGGCTGCACCTTCCTCCGATACTTCAAAACCGATTTCCTTGTCCAGGGGAGTTCTCCCTGCAGAATCAGCGGCCTTGATCCTCAAAGTGCCTGTTCCTTTCGCCCTGAAGGGATTTTTGAAGGAAACCTCGCCCTTCAGTGCACTTCCCTCCGGGAACGTCTGACGTGAAAGGAGTACGGAAATTTCGGCGGAAGGGCTCTTCGTATAAAATCCTTTTGACAGGGTGCTCATTTTCTCCCCCGTCCGACCGTCAAAGATATCGACCCACAGCCTGTCGATTCCGTCGGTATTCACGATAGGTATGGAGAGGTTTATTGTCTCCCGCGACCCCGGTTTCAGGGCCAGGGTGTTCGATCCGGCGTATTTTCCTTTCTCCGTTCCCGGCGCGCTTCCGTAGTTGTGGGGGAACCTCCAGTCGACCCGAACCGTCTTTTCAGCTGCCCCCCGGTTCCAGAGAAGAATGGAGAACCGTCCTTCCGCCCCTCTGATGTAGTTCTCCAGGTCGCTGGCCACCGATGCGCTCACTCCATCCCTTTGCCCTCCGTCAGCACCTGAAATGCCTCCCGGAAGGACACTCAGCCCGAAGCGGGTTTTTGGACAGGCCTCACCCGATTTCTTTCCTGATCCGTCGACGAAAACGCCGCCGAGCCGATAAAAACCCGGTGCCCCGGGAAGAGGAAGCTCAAATTCGTTCCCCGAAACCGTTTTCGAAGGGATCCCTACCTCGGCGCCGTCCGGCCCGAGAAGAAGGGGTTGAAAGGAAACCCCGCGCATGCCTGTTTCAGGTTCAGGAACAGGGACGCGTACAGTTTTTCCCTCATGGGCGAGGACTGGGGCGTTATCGAGAAGGAATGAGACCAGATCCCTGAAGAAGAGCCGTTCATGAACGGTGCCCTGGTGATTGCCGGCCGCCCAGTCCAGGTACAGAGTCGACAGTACGACCCGGCCTTTGCCCCAGGGGAAGGAGATCATGCAGGGCTGGTCGTTTTTCGTTCTCGAAAGCCATATTTCGCTTTCGGCGGGGTAGTCGAGGAAATATCCGTCCACGTTGAAATCCGGGGTATGAGTGGTCATTGAGCAGAATGCTCCGTTCGAAGCGGTGATCCGGGCGGAGGCGTACTGGCAGCTCTGGTCTTCCGCGAATCCGTAGGCGGTCACCTTTCCGGGCAG
>CAYTQC010000280.1:0-1935 GCA_964439735.1 uncultured Synergistaceae bacterium | reverse complement strand
CCGGCTCCGGGGATGGCGCCGATGATGACGCCGATGATCCCCGACCGGATCGCCGAGGGAATGAGGGGGACAAACTCCCGCATGGGTGGGATAACCTTCCCCACTTTTCCTTCAATCTTGTAGGCCACTTCTTCCTGGAGGACGGCCAAAAACTCTGAGACTCCAAAAACTCCTATAAGTGCAGGAATCAGGGGAATTCCGCCCTTGAGCTGAAGGAAACCGAACGTAAGGCGGGGATAGGCGAAAATCTGCTCCATTCCCACCATGGCTGCAGCGAAACCAAGGAATCCGACGATCCATCCCTTGAGAGGATCTTTTCCTGCGGACAGCGTGCCGCAGATCATGATGCCGAAAAGGGCCAGCAGGAAGAGTTCCCAGTGCCCGAATCTCAGGGCTATCCTGTAGATGAGGGGTGAAAGAAAGATCATGACGGCTATGCTGAAGAGGGTACCAACAAAGGATGCGATTATGCCCGTTCCTATGGCAAGACCTCCCTTACCCTGCTTGGCAAGAGGGAAACCGTCGAGACATGTGGCGGCTGCCGATGGGGTTCCGGGGATGTTGATCATGATGGCCGCGTTCAGGCCTCCGGAGACGGCCCCGATGTATACGGCTAGAAGAAATGCCACGGCGTTCTCAAGGGGCATGCCGTAGGAGAGGTTGATGAGCAGGGCGAGGGCCATGGTGGCGGTAAGCCCCGGAATTGCGCCCACGAGGAGGCCGAGAAGGCTTCCTCCGAAAATCAGGCCGAGAATCGTAGGGTTGAGCGAACCGATGAGAGAACTTCCGACCTGTGCGGCTTCATCCGCGAGAAGATGGAGTATTTCCATGATTTCTCCCCTTTCTTACGGCATGGGGATCCGGAAAAGATCCCGGAACGCTGCAGTGATCGCCCAGGCCGCTGCAAGGGCCAGGAGAATGCTCCAGTGCAGCTTCATGGCCTTGAGATATAGGAATGTGACGATGAGATACCCCGCTGTTGCCCAGAGAAACGGGAAATATCCCACAGCCACGACATACGCGACGACAAGGAGGAGCAGTACCGTTCCTTTCCTGACCCTCGGAGAGGAGAAGAAAGCGTTCAGATGCTCTTTTCCGAGGACGTGGAAGGCCTGCTCCCTTCCGCCCCTCAATGCGGCGGAGCGGAAGAGGAGCAAGCCGAGAAGGATGAACACTCCTCCCAGAATAAGAGGAAAAAGGCCCGGGGAGACGAGAATTGAGTTGTTGAACACCCGCATCCTCAGGGCGGCTATGGAGAACGCCGCCCCGAAGACGATCAGGCAAAGGGCGGAGATGTAGTCCGCCCCGGAACCCTTGTGTACTCTTCCTGTCATGTTATTTGTTCAGCTTCTTCTTCTCGGTCTCCCAGTTCCAGTCGGCGAGCTTGGGAATGTTGAAGTCGGCGGGGGATTTCTCCGCCATCTTCGCATTGTAAAGCACCCACGAATAACCGGAGATCTGAAGGGAGATGAAACGGTCTGCGTCCTCACCGGTAAGCCCGACGATGTTCAGCCCCTTCTGCTTCGTGTATTCGAGAATTTCGGGCTGCTTGAGGGCCCAGTGGAAAGCCTCGGAAATCTTGTCCTTGATCTCCCGGGGAGCGTCGCGGCGGATGCAGATCGGCCAGGTTTCGCTCAGGTCGGGGATCTTGTCGCTGCCGGGAAGAACCTTGACGATGGGATCGATGGTGATGGTGTCGGTGATCTTCATGGGTTCCTTCATCATGACCGTGACGGCGCGGATGGTTCCTGCCTGGGCCATGTCGATGGCGGAGGAGAAGGTCACGATGCCCACTTCCACTTCACCGGCGAGAACTGCGGTGGCCACGTTCCGGTCGCCGTCGAAGGTGACGTAGTTGATCTCGTTGATGCCCGCGACTTCCGCGATTGCCTGCATGATCACGTGAGGTCCGTTGCCGAAGCCGGAGATGCCCAT
>CAYTQC010000279.1:0-1936 GCA_964439735.1 uncultured Synergistaceae bacterium | reverse complement strand
AGTGAAAGAGGAGGTTTTTCCTTCATTGACCCTTCGTAAAGGTCTGATTATTTTCCTGTTGCTTTCATTTGGAGTGAGCGCCCTGGTTCTGCTGTCGAGCGTGGACAGCGGGACATGGTCAACGATCCTCCGAGCCGACAAAAGATTTCTTCTTCTGGCCCTCGGATTTGTCCTCTGCGCCTGGGCATGCGATGCGGGCCGATTCTGTGCTCTCTCCCGGGCAGCGGGGGAGCGCATCGATTTCCGGCTCGGCATGGTGCTCACATGGCTTCACTACTTCGGTTGCGCCGTGACTCCCATGCAGAGCGGAGGGGGACCATTCCAGGTTTACGTCCTCTACAAAAAAAATGTCCCGCTGGGAAAAGGTATCGCCATTACCCTCACACGAACGCTGCTCACCATACTTATCCTCGGCATCCTTGTCCCCGTGGCGGTTTTCATTGAACCCGAACTGCTCAGGGGAAGACTTTTTCTCAAGGGGGTCTTTTCGTACGTTCTGGCGTTCATCATCGTCTCATGGGTCCTTGTGGTGCTCAGCATCGCCCGCCCATGCGTCATCAAGCGGTGGGGCAGGGTCTTCACCCTGTGGCTCAAGCGATTCGGCGTGGTACGGCCCGAGAGGGTCCTCAGGATCGCAAAACGGATAAATCTAGAAGTGGACAATTACAACCTCAACTTCCAGATGTTCTTCTCATCCGGGCTGAGATATTTCATGCTGGCCATAATCCTTTCAGTTTTCCATCTTTTATTTATATTCTCTGTTCTGCCGTGTCTTATCGCTTCGGTGGGGCTGCCTTTGAACTATCTCCAGGCATTTCTCGCCCAGGCGGTGTTCATGTTTCTGCTGTATTTCGTCCCGACCCCCGGTGCGAGCGGTGTCGCGGAAGGGGGAGGAGCAGCGCTCTTCGGCCTTCTCGTGCCCTGGAACATGGCCGGGGTCATGGCTATCGCGTGGCGCTTCTTCACCGAGTATCTCGCTATCGCCATGGGAGTGGCGGTGGCGGTGAAGCTGCTCGGCTGGGGAGTTACCGAGGAACTCTACGAGCAGGAACCCCCGGTTGAAGAAGAAGGGGCGGAATGTGAGTACTCTAGGGCAGAAGATGACAAGAAACACGGATAAGATCAGGAAGATCGCTTTCAAGCTCAGGGGCGGGCTCTGGACTGCCCTGTATCTTGGAGTCCTTTTCCTGGCGGGTCCGGCATCTATTCCGGCACTGGCGGCAGGTCTCATTCTCGTCGCGATCGGCCAGTCCGTCCGCTTTTGGGCAGCCGGGTGCATTACCAGGTACCGGGGGGAAAACGTGGGAGCTGAACGGCTGGTCACATGGGGCCCTTACGCCCTTGTACGAAATCCCCTCTACGTGGGCAACGGCCTCATTGGCGCCGGATGGGGCATCCTCGCCGGATGGAAAGCGCTTCTTCTCTTTGCGGCCGCTTTTTTTGTCCTGTACGGAGTTCTCATCGTACCATGGGAGGAGACCTTCCTGAGAACAAAATTCGGCCGGGAATACGAGAACTACGCCAGCCGCACGGGACGTTTTTTTCCCCGAAAAACTGTAGGGTTTTCCCTGAAGGGACCCTTTGATCATTCAGTTCTCTGGAAAAGCGAGCGCCATTCCCTCTTCGTAACCCTTGCGGGGACTGCCGTCCTTCTTTTCCGGGTCCTGTAAAAAACTGAAGCTGCCGCCTGAATGTGAAAGAGCGGGAACCCATGAGGGCCCCGCTCTTTTTTCTGTGTTTTTGTCTACAGCCGTTCCATGATCCCGCCGAAAAGACGCTGCCACGTCTCTTCGTACACCTGCTTCGGCGGAAGTGGCCGCGCTGCAAGCCCCTCCGAAATAGCGGCCTGGGCGACCGCCTCGGCCACCCGGGGCGTCACTTCGTCCGAAAAAAGGTCGGGGACGATACACCGTTTTGTCAGCCTCCTCCGGTCCAC
>CAYTQC010000278.1:0-1951 GCA_964439735.1 uncultured Synergistaceae bacterium | reverse complement strand
TGACAAGCTGATCCGTCTCCTGAAGCGGTTCTTCAGCGAGATGGACTGATATGGACGTGATCGGCTTCATCGAGAAGAAGCGGGATGGAGGGGCCCATGCCCCCGGTGAGCTTGAGGCATTCGTCCGGGCCTTCGCGTTGGGAAAGGTCCCGGAATACCAGGTTGCCGCATGGCTCATGGCAGTGTATTTCAACGGTCTTTCCGATGAGGAACTGAAGGAGTTCACGCTTGCCCTGGCCCGTTCCGGGGATACGATGTCCTTCGGGGATGAGCTGTGTATCGTTGACAAGCACAGTACAGGAGGGGTGGGGGATAAGATCACCCTTCTTATCGTGCCCCTGGCGGCTGCGTGCGGTCTGTCGGTGGCAAAGCTCTCAGGCCCCGGACTCGGGTTTACCGGGGGAACCGTAGATAAGCTGGAGTCCATTCCGGGCTTCAATACCCATCTTTCATCCCGGGATTTTCTGGACCAGGTGAAGCGCATCGGGTGCGCCATCTCGGGGCACTCAGAAGATCTCGCCCCTGCGGAGGGGAAGTTTTACTCCCTCCGGGACGTCACGGGAACAGTTCCGTCAATGCCCCTTATCTGCAGCAGTATCGTGAGCAAAAAAATAGCGGGGGGCGCGGACGCCTTCGTCTTCGACGTGAAGTGCGGCAGCGGGGCGTTCATGCAGGATTACGAAAGCGCCGAAACCCTTGCAAACGGCCTTGTGTCTCTCTCAAACAGCCTCGGGAAGAAGGCGATGGCCCTTATTACCGACATGGCCCAGCCCCTTGGGGAATGGGTGGGAAACGCCGTGGAGGTGCTGGAAGCGGTCCGGGTGCTCCAGGGCGGAGGGCCGGAGGATGTCCGTGAGGTTGCCGTCGCCCTGGCAGGGGCCATGGTCTCCCTGGGGAAGGGAATTTCCTTCGATGACGGATGCATACTTGCCCGGCAGAAGATCGACGACGGTTCAGCCCTGGAGAAGATGAAAGAACTCGTGGAAGCGCAGGGAGGCCGGGGGGATGTATGCGGGAACCCCTGTGATGTGCTGCAAATCGCCCCGGAAAGCTTCGTGGTGAACGCCGGCAGGGGCGGCAGGGTTGAGCGCATAGAGGCCCGGAGTATCGGTGAAGGGGTGAAGCGCCTCGGCGGCGGCCGAATGGAGCTTGGAGAACCCATAGACCTGGCGGTTGGGGTGAGGCTCCTCGCGAAGAGAGGCTGCTGCGTGAAAGCGGGCGCACCTCTTCTGGAGATACGATATACGAACGGCGAAAAACTGGAGAGCGCCCTTCCGTATTTTGAGAAGGCCTTTTCAGTTGCGGATACAAATTGCGATTCCTCCCGGAACGGAGAGGAAGGGAAGAGGAGTTTTGTTCTTGGCAAGGTTGAATAACAGAATGACGGCCGCGGCAGGAGCGGCCCTGCTGTTTATGCTGATGGTGCCTGCGGTGGTATTCGCCTATGCGAATATCCAGTATCCTGCGTCGGTAGGGGTGGGAAAGCCTTTTGTGGTCCGGGTCACATCCGCCGCACCCCTGGAAAAAATATCCGCGGTCTGGCAGGGAAGGACGATACCGCTGGATATCAGCATATGGAACGAAAAGTATATCTCCCTGGGCCTGTTCGGGACGCAGGTCGGAAAAGTGAAGCCGGGCGTCTCGAGGATGAGGATCGTCATGGAGACACCGGGGGGAGAAAAGAAGCAAGCGGACATATCCATCCGGGTACGTGCGATCAAGTACAGGGAGGACCACCTGACCCTGCCCGAGAAAATGGTTACGCCGCCGAAGTCGGTGCTGAACAGAATAGCAGCGGAGCGGAAGGAAACAGGCAGGGCCCTTTCCGTTCTGACGGTTTCAAGAAACTGGGGACTTCCCCTGGTAAGGCCGGTGGGCGGCATTGTGACAAGCCCATACGGAAGGCGGAGGATCCTGAACAAGAAACCCAGGAACCATCACGGTGGAGTCG
>CAYTQC010000277.1:0-1967 GCA_964439735.1 uncultured Synergistaceae bacterium | reverse complement strand
ATGACAGGGCAAAGGCAGGATCAGATTCTTCGTCACTGCGCTCCTCAGAATGACAATAATTTCCTGCGCTCTTCAGAATGAAAAAAGGCCAGTTGTCGTCCTAAGCGCAGCGAAGGACCTGCTTTAAAAAACTCTCCAGACCTGAGAACAAGCCCATAAAAAATGGTATTCCTCCTGGTATTCAATGCATGAGCATCCTTCATAAAAACCTGGAATCACCTTCCTACTTCTGGTTCGCTTCTTTGACAATAAAACAATATAGAACGTATTGACACGTATTGATCAACTCACTATAATTTTCTCACACAGGGGGTGAGCTGTTTGGGAAAGCAATACAGCCAGAAAGAGCTCATCAAAATTGCGAAAGAGAAAGGGTGGGAAATTGATGGAACAAGAGGAAAAGGAAGCCACGTTCTCGCAATGAAAACAGGGGAACGCCCCTTCCCGATCCCAAGAAAAATAAAACCCGGACTTCTCGCGACACTCAAGAAAAAGCTTCAGATCACTGATTGACAGGAGAGGGCGAAAACCCTTTCATGATTTTATAAAGGCAGGTGAATACTATGAATCGCCCGAGTTACTATAAATACCCGGCTCTTTTCTCTCCTGACGGTGACGGATGGACTGTCAGGTTCCCGGATCTCGATAACTGCTTCACCTCGGCAGATTCCGTCGAAGAGGCTATCGTTGAGGCTCAGGCTGTTCTCGAGGACTGCATGTACTTCCGTGAGAAACAAAAGGATGATATTCCGCAGCCAACGCCTATAGAAAACATTTTCCCCGAAGAAGAAGGATTCGTTCAGGCCGTCGTGGCGGTAATGCCTCCGGTTCGCCGCGCATGGAGCCGAAAAGCCGTGAAAAAGACATTGACCATTCCTGCGTGGATGGAGGAGGAACTCAGGAAGCGGGAGGACATCAATATATCCTCCATCCTCCAGGAGGCTCTGAAAGAGCGCTTGGACATTAAAGAACCGGTATCGTTTTAAACCTGCATCTTCCATGGCTGGTTTTCCGGTAATAGGCAGTGGAAAGTTCATAGCATCAGATATTCTCTTGCTAATGCAAGGGGTGCAGGTTTTGAATCATTCTGAACGAAGTGAAGGACTTGGCCCTGTCGTCCTGAGCGAATGCGAAGGAACTGGCCCTGTCATCCTGAGCGAATGCGAAGGATCTGGTTTTAAGACCCTCAGAACCAACCCGGATCCTTCGGGCGGATGAAACAAGCCCTCAGGATGACAGGGCCGGGTGTCGTCCTGAGCAACGCGAAGGACCTGGGTTTACCCCCCGAATACGATCTCCCCTCCCACCAGAGTCATGCGCACGTTCAGCGACGAGTCGAGCCTGACAAGGTCAGCGTCCATTCCGGGGATGACGGAACCCCTCCGGTGACTGGTGCCGAGGATCTTCGACGGTGTCTCCGAGGCCATCCGGAGGGCGTCCTCAATGGGAATGCCCGCTGCGACGGCGGTCCGTACTGCCCGATCCATGGTGCAGACGCTTCCCGCGAAGCCGCTTCCGTCGGGAAGGCACGCCACTCCCCCTTCCACCACGACCTCACGGCCGTTCCTGAGGCTGCCGAGGACGGATCTGCCCTCGGGCATTCCGGCTCCCCGCATGGCGTCGGTGACGAGGGCCACGCGCCCGGGCCCCTTTATCTTGTGGATGAGCAGAAGAAGCTCCGGCGGCAGGTGGTGCCCGTCGGCGATGGCTTCCACGGTGACCCGGTCAAAGAGGTAGCCTGCCTCCACCATTCCGGGGATGCGCCTGCCCTTCTCCCTCCGCACGGTGCTCATGGCCGAGTAGAAGTGGATCATGTGGCGGAAGCCGCTGTCCACTGCGGTGCGGACCTGTTCAAGAGTGGCCGCGGAGTGCCCCATGGCGGGAAGGATCCCCCGTTCAGCCAGCCAGGAAGCACATTCACACGCGCCGCTGAGCTCGGGGGCCAGGGTGACCACGGCGATCCTGCC
>CAYTQC010000276.1:0-1990 GCA_964439735.1 uncultured Synergistaceae bacterium | reverse complement strand
TGACATCCTGGATCGAGTTGAAGGGGCTGGAGCCAGGGACCACAAGCACTCCCGGATCCGTTACCAGGTTGAACAGCATTGCGAAATCATCAAGGGTATACCGTGCTCTTTTCGCAGACATGTGAGCAGTGAGGTGCGGGGTGTACAGTGTGCCGATGGTATAGCCGTCTTTTTTGGCGCGGGCGAGGGCATCAAAACCTCTCTGTCCGCCGGCACCGTCGATGTTGTTGATCACGAAGGGCTGAGGAAAATATTTCTCTGCGAACTTGGCGAAAAGCCTGGCCATCGTATCCGTTCCGCCGCCTGCATTGGATGCGACTATTATGGTCACGGCTTTTGTCGGATATTCAGCTGCAAACGCAGTGCTCACACCGAACGTGAGGCACAAAACAATAACCGCCAGAAGTATTTTTTTCATTTTCTCGTCTCCTTTCAAATGTTTGCTGCCTGTATTCCTTGCATCGTCAGTTCTTCCGTTCAGCCTCCTTTTTTTCGGAAAGGACCTTCCGCTTCTCCTCGAGAAGCGGCTTCAGCCGCTCTCCCTTGACCATGAAATAAACCCGCTCAGCCACGTTTGTCGCGTGGTCACCTATTCTTGCCAGGTGGCGGGCGATCCAGAGAAGGCCGGCCGCACACTGGGCCGTTGCCTGGTCACCTTCGGGCTTGTTTCCGATGATCTCGATCAGTTCATCGAATATATTTTCGTAGAGGATGTCGAGCTCATCGTCCCGAAGGCAGATTTTTTCAGCGAGGACAGGATCGTTTTCCTCGAAAGACTTCAATGAGTCTGAGACCATTTCTGCAGCGATGATCTTCATCTTGGGGATATCAACGAGCGGTTTCAGGAGCGGATAGCGGTTGAGTACCTTTGCCTTTTTCGCTATGTTGACCCCCTGGTCGCCGATCCGTTCAAGGTCCGTGATGATTTTGAGTACGGCAAAAACAAAGCGCAGGTCCTCACGGACAGGCTGGCGCATGGCGATTGAACTGAGACATTCCTGGTCGATAGCCGCCTCCAGGTCGTCAATTTCGTCATCGGCCGTGATGACTGAATCCGCAAGTTCATCATTTCGCTCCTCCAGTGAGCGGACAGCTTTTGAGAAAGCATCGCTCGCCATCGATCCCATCTCGCGGACCATGGAGAGTATTTTCGCCCGATCGGCGGAGTAAAGAAGGGATTCCACCTTCCCGTTTTTTTTCCAGAACGACATTTCTATTCTGCCTCCCTCGTCGCACACCCTGTTATAGTGAATGTTTTTTTAAGAACCTGCGGGAGCCTGTCGGAAAGGGGAAAAGGAATCAATCGCAGGGTTTCAGGTGTGTTGCGATAATGTTACAAGCTACGATATTGCGGATGAAATGTCAAGGAGTCCATGGCTCCCGGCAAAGCAAAAAAAAGACGCTTTTATCCGGGGCAATAACTCTCCGCCTCTATGGTACAATTCTATGGTTTATTGCTGCGCCTGAACAGCCTGTATAAAACGGAGGAGAAAACAATGAGAAAAACGTTTGTCAGATGCGTGATAAAAGGAAAAACAGAGACAGGAATAGTTGAAGAAGGCACTGTCTACCGCCTTGAAGGAGCTCTTTTCGGCGATGCGGAAAAGGGAGATGTCCTCGGGAAGCTTGAAGATGTCGATTCGTTCCTTCCCCCCGTTGTTCCCTCAAAGGTGGTGGCGGTTGGACTGAACTACAGGGATCATGCAATTGAAGTGGGCCTTCCGATTCCTGAAGAACCGCTGCTTTTCATAAAACCGTCAACGTCGGTTATCGCTCACGGCGACGAGGTCGTTTACCCCCGTTTCATGACAAAGAGAGTTGATTACGAGGCAGAGCTTGCCGTCGTTATCGGCAGGAAATGCAGGGGGATAGAGCCGGGCGAGGCCAAAGAATACATACTCGGCTATACCTGTGCCAACGATGTCACGGCACGGGACCTGCAGTCAAAAGACGGCCAGTGGACCCGCTCCAAGTCATTCGACACGTTCTG
>CAYTQC010000275.1:0-1993 GCA_964439735.1 uncultured Synergistaceae bacterium | reverse complement strand
CATGCTCTGCGAGCGCGGGACCACCATGGGATACGGCCAGCTCGTGGTGGACATGAGGTCACTGCCGGTGATGCGTTCGCTGGGGTGTCCGGTGGTCTTCGACGGTACCCACAGCGTTCAGATGCCCGGAGCTGCAGGAAATTCCAGCGGAGGGGACAGGCGTTTCGTTCTTCCTCTTGCCCGTGCTGCAGTTGCGGCCGGTGTGGACGCCCTGTTTCTCGAAACCCACCCCTGCCCGGAAAAAGCGTTGAGCGACGGTCCCAACCTCGTCCCCCTCAAAAAAATGAGATTCCTCCTGGAAGAGCTGGCCGAACTGCACCGCTTCATTGCCGGAAAGCTGGGCATGCCCTCCCTTGGCTGGGCTGAAGGGGACAGGTGAAATGTTCTGCCTTCCATGGGAGCGGGAAGGGCGCTGTCTCTCTGACGAACAGCTGCTCGAGGCGGGAAAGGGGATCCTCCGGTCAGAGGCGGCCGAGATCGAGCGGGCGGCTGACCGTGTGGGAATGGAGCTCGTAAAGGCTGCACGGATCATTCACTCATGCAGGGGGCGCCTTGTCGTGGCCGGCATGGGGAAGTCAGGGATCATCGGCAGAAAAATTGCGGCGACCCTTGCCTCTCTCGGAACACCGTCGTTCTTTCTTCACGCTGCGGAGGGCTCCCACGGCGACCTGGGGATGGTCTGCAGGGACGACGCGGCCCTTATTCTGAGCAACAGCGGAACCACCGCAGAAGTGGTGTCCATCCTTCCTCATTTCAGGCGGCTCGGGGCCCCCATAATAGCCATAACCGGCGGCATGAGATCTCCCCTTGCCCAGAACGCCGACGTGGTCATCGACTCGTCGGTCCTTTCCGAGGCGGGAGTCCTTGCCCATACCACGCCCGCAGACGGATCCCAGGCGGACGATGATGCCCTGAACCTTGCCCCTCTCTGCAGCACCACCCTCCAGCTGGCCATCGGTGACGCCCTTGCGGGGATGGTGACGGAGCTTCGGGGACTGAGGCCGGAGGATTTCGCCCTCTTCCACCCGGGAGGAGCTCTCGGAAGGCGTCTTCTCACGCGGATCCGGGACGTAATGGCCACCGGGGAGAAACTGCCTGTCGTGGGGCTGTCCGTTTCTGTGAGCGACGCGCTCTTCGAGATGACGAGCAAGGGGTACGGGGCGACCATTATCGTGAACGACAGTGGAGACCTGGCAGGTGTCTTCACTGACGGCGACCTTCGCCGGCTTATAGCAAAGCGGGGAGTGGAGTGTCTTTCCTGCGAGGTTTCCGGGGCCATGATCGCCAACCCGGTGGTCATCACTCCTGAAAAGCTCGCCGTGGAGGCAGTGCGTATAATGGAACAGAAGGAAATATCTGCCATCATCGTTGTGGAAGGCAGGCGTCCCGTCGGGATCCTTCACCTTCACGAGCTGCTCAAAGCGGGGGTGGCATGATCTGACTCCCTTTCTTTACAGGGCGCTCATATCGGTCCTTTATCCGGCCTTCTATCCCCGTCTCGCGCGAAAGTACGCTGAAGGCCTTGATGAAAGGCGGGCCCTTTACCCGGAAGAAAAAAGACGAGAACTGCCGGAAAATTCCTTGTGGATCCATGCGGTTTCCGTGGGCGAAGTCCAGTCGGCCTGGCCCCTGCTTGAACAAATCGCCGAAGACGGCAGAGTCGGAAAACCGCTTCTTTCAACCACCACGGCCACAGGCCGGGATATGGCCTTCCGGCTGGCCGGAAACCTCGTATCCGGCCACATTTTTTACCCATGGGATGTCCCGCGGATCGTGCGGCGGGCTCTCGACGCCATTCGTCCGAAAGGGTATATTGTGATCGAGACGGAGATCTGGCCCTCCATGCTCTTCGAGCTCAAAAGAAGGAACATACCTGCGTTCCTGGTGAACGGTCGTTTTTCCGAACGGACAGCGGCAAATATCAGGAGGCGTCCGTCCTTCTGGAGAGAGGTATACGATTCCTTCTCCCTGCTTCTCGTCCGGTCCGGGACGG
>CAYTQC010000274.1:0-2045 GCA_964439735.1 uncultured Synergistaceae bacterium | reverse complement strand
GATCCTCGGGGAAAACCTGGAGTACGGCGGAACGCTCGCCGTGGCATCGGGGCTGAAGATCTCCTGGCTCCCCCAGGACGCCGAAGGACTCTGCGGCAGCCTGACGGATTTTGCGCAGCAGTCCGGAATAGACCGGAGCCTCTTCCTGGCGATCCTGAGAAAGCTGGATTTTTCCAGGACCCAGTTCGAAAAGAACATGGAGGACTACAGCGAGGGACAGAAGAAGAAGGCGCTGCTCGCCAGGAGCCTCTGCGAGCAGTCCCACCTGTACCTGTGGGACGAGCCGCTGAACTACATTGACGTGATTTCGAGGATGCAGATAACGGAACTGCTGCTGGAACACGGGCCGACCATGGTCTTCGTGGAGCACGACAGTACCTTCTGCGACGAGGCTGCCACCAGGGTGGTGGACCTGTAAGATCCGGGATGCTTCACTATAAGCCGATGGGGCTGCCCTGGGGCGGTTTGTCATCCTGAACGAATGCGAAGGATCTCGGTTTTAGAGACCTTGGGATCAAGCTCGAGATCCTTCCTCGCTGCGCTCGTCAGGATGACAGAAATAACGGGGCTCGTCAGGAAAACACGTCAGGGTTGTCATTCTGAGCGAAGCGAAGAATCTCGCAATGAGGCCGTCTTTAGGATGGCGAAATTCCATGAAACCAGCCTCAGGAGGATAACTCTGAGCGTTCCGAGAAAAAATTTTTAAACGTGCGTGACCTGTTTCTTGCCACAATGCAAAAGTTAGAGTACAATAACTTTTGCGAATTGCGACATTCCTGACCCGGAAGTAAGAACTTGAAACTTAAAAGCCGGGACGGAAATAAAAACTACCCGCAGACCCCATTGGGTTTGTGCAATCAGGAGGGTTATGGAATTGAGATTCTTTGGAATACTATTTATCGCCGTTCTTGCGGCTCACTACTCCTACATATATTTCAGACTGCGGAGCGCCATGGGGCCGGGGTGGAAATGGACCATCCTGTACCTGGTTCTCACGCTCTTGCTCGTCTTCGGGTCACGGGCGCTGTGGCAGGTGGACCTGGGGAATTACCCCGAATTCAGGAAGGTGCTGTCCTATGTCGTATACATGGGGCTCGCCTTCTTCTTCATCCTCTTCACGGCCTTCGTCGTTATCGACCTGGTGCGGTCTCTGGCATGGCTGGCTGATTCCCTGTTCTCCGCGAGCCTGAGAGGACTGCTTCCCTCACCGAAGGCCCGGGCATGGGCAGCAGTGGTATTCGCTTTTCTTGCCTGCGGCTACGGCTGGTTTGAAGCTCTCAACGTGCGGCCGGAACATGTAACCATTGAAACGGAAAGGCTCCCGGCAGGATTGGATCGGATCCGCATCGCCCAGATAACGGACGTTCATTTGGGGTGGATCATCCAGGAGGAACGCCTTGAACAGATACTCTCCGTCGTCCGTGCAGCAGAGCCGGACCTGGTGGTCAGTACGGGGGATCTCGTGGATGACAACATGGAGTTTCGCGATGAGGAAATCGTTCTTCTCAGGGAGCTGGATCCGCCCCTCGGGACCTATGCCGTCACCGGCAACCATGAGTACCACGTAGGCGTCCGGCAGGCCGTCGAATTCAAGGAACGGGCAGGTATGAGGGTACTTCGGGACGAACCCCTCTCCGTGGGTGGACTCGTCCTCGTGGGCATAGACGATGCCTCCGCCAGGCGCTCCGGCGGAACGAACCATCCGGAACAGGCAATTTTAGCCTCCCTGCCCGGGGACCGGTTCGTGGTGCTGCTGAAGCACCGCCCCATAGTGGAGGCCGAATCGGCGGGGCTCTTCGACCTCCAGCTCTCCGGCCACACCCATGGAGGGCAGATCTGGCCCTTCTACTGGCTCACCCGACTGGCCCAGGACTACCGGCCCGGGCTGAGGGCCGTCTCCCCCGGGAAAGGGGAAGCCTACGCGGCGGAAACCTCCAGGGAAAGCCTGGTCTACGTGAGCAACGGCGCCGGGACCTGGGGGCCGCCCCTCCGGTTCTTGGCTCCGCCCGAAGTGACGATTTTCGACATCGTCAGAAAAAAGGGGA
>CAYTQC010000273.1:0-2048 GCA_964439735.1 uncultured Synergistaceae bacterium | reverse complement strand
ACCGGCTCACGGACGCGATGCTCGCCAGGGCCTCTCCCCTGAACCCCAGCGACTGAATCCGTTCCAGCTCCTCCACCGAGCGGATCTTGCTGGTGGCATGACGGGCCACGGCCAGTGGCAGCTCACCGAAGGCTATTCCCTCGCCGTCGTCTTCCACCACGATCCTGAGCTTGCCGCCCTCGAAGAGGGAGACCTTCACATCAGACGCGCCGGCATCGATGGAATTCTCGACAGCTTCCTTCACAACGGAAGCGGGCCGTTCCACCACCTCTCCGGCGGCGATGCGGGAAAAAACATCCTCAGGAAGAAGTGTTATTTTCAGAACGCAGCACCTCCCTGCTCTTTTCGCTCAGCGTGTAGAGCAATTCCAGGGCACGGAAAGGGGTGAGCCCGTCTGGCTCGATGGCTGCAAGCTCCTCGATCACGGCGTGTCTCCCCGAATCGAAAAGTTCCATCTGCCGCATGCCGGGAACCTCTTTCTTCTTCTTCGGAATATTCCCCGTCCGCTCCTCCTTCTCGAAGCGCTGAAGCAGTTCGAACGCCCTCTTCAGTACCGGCCGGGGCAGACCCGCGAGACGGGCCACCTCGATGCCGTACGACCGGTCGGCGCTCCCCTTCACCACCTGGTGGAGAAAGAAAACGCCCCCTTCGTCCTCCTTTACCGCCATGCTCAGGTTCTCGATGGAGGGAAACCGCTCCTCCAGGCAGGTCAGCTCGTGATAATGGGTGGCGAAGAGCACCTTCGCCTTCGCCCCTGCGGATTCGTCGGCCAGGTGTTCCAGCACGGCCCATGCGATGCTCATGCCGTCGTAGGTGGACGTCCCGCGCCCTACCTCGTCGAGGATCACCAGGCTCCTGTCCGTCAGGTTGTGCAGGATGTTCGCCGTTTCCACCATCTCCACCATGAACGTGCTGCTTCCCCGCGCCAGGTCGTCCCGTGCGCCGATCCTGGTGAAGATACGGTCGCACAGCCCGGCCTCCGCCGACTCGGCGGGAACGAAGCTCCCCATCTGTGCGAGGATCACCAGCAGGGCAGCCGTCCTCAGGTAGGTGGACTTTCCCGCCATGTTCGGCCCGGTGATCAGGGCGACGCGCTTCCCGCCCGCCTCGAGACTGATGGAGTTCGGCACGAAGGGCGAATCGGTGAGGACCTCCTCCACCACCGGATGCCGGCCGTCTTTCACGGTGAGATCGAAGCCGTCGTTTACGGCAGGCCGCACGTATCCCCTCTCCCGTGCGACCTCCGCCAGGGATGCCAGCACGTCAAGGGCCGAGAGGGCTTCACCGAGGGCCTGGACGGCTTCCACCCTGCCGAGGACCTCCCCCGCAAGACGGTCGTACAGCTCGCCTTCCCGGCGGGAGATCTCGGCGGAGGCTGACTCCATCTTCTCCTCGAAAGACTTCATCTCCTCCGTGATATACCGTTCGGCGTTCACAAGGGTCTGCTTCCGGATGAACTCCGGCGGCACCGATGAAAGGGAACCTTTGCTCACCTCGAGATAATATCCGAAGACCTTGTTGAACCCCGCCTTTATCTTCGAGATCCCCGTGTCGTTCCGGATCTTTTCCAGGTACGACTCCATCCATTCCGATGCCCCCGATTCCATCCTGCGCCACTCGTCAAGCTCCTGGTCGTACCCCGGCCGGATGATCCGTCCCCCGTTCCGGTTCCGCGGCAGGTCGTCCTCAAGGGCGGAGCACAGTTCCTCAGCGAGATCCGAAAAATCGGGCAGATCCTTCGTCCACCGGTCGAGGGGGCCGCCGCACAGTTCCAGGACAGACGGAAGGATCCGAAGCGTGTCCCTGATCGCCCCCAGGTCCCTGGGGTTCCCCGTTCCCATGCTCAGCCGCGCCGACGCCCGCTCCACATCCCGGCATTCTCCGAGCAGATCACGGAGTTTCCGCCGCTCCGCAGGCCGGGAGAGCATATACTCCACTCCGTCCTGACGACCGCTGATGGCCTCAGTGTCCAGCAGGGGGCGGAGGATCCACTCCCGCAGCATCCGCTTCCCCATGGGCGACCGGCACCGGTTGAGGGTCCCGAACAG
>CAYTQC010000272.1:0-2053 GCA_964439735.1 uncultured Synergistaceae bacterium | reverse complement strand
TCTCTGTCCTTGCCGCGGCTGTGGCTGCAGGTTTTTCCTGGCGGGATGCGATGGCTCTTGCGAACACCGCTGCAGGGATCGTGATCACGAAATCGGGCACCTCCCCTGTTTCCATCGAAGAACTGGTCTCAGCGGCAAAAAACGGCCGGGGCTCGAAAATATGTTCCCGAGACGAGGCCGCCGCCCTTGGAAAGCTCTGGCGGATCCGGGGAGAGAAAATTGTGTTCACCAACGGCTGTTTCGATCTCCTCCACCCCGGGCACGTGCTTCTTCTCAGGGAGGCTGCCGCCGAGGGGGACCGGCTTATTGTGGGGCTCAACTCCGATGAATCGGTGAAAAAGCTCAAGGGCCCGGATCGTCCAGTGCTCTGCCAGGAAGACCGTGCTGCGGTCCTCTCAGCTCTCGACTGCGTCGACCTGGTAGTCGTTTTCCCGGAGGAAACTCCACTGGCGCTTATTGAGTCACTTCAACCGGATGTTCTCGTCAAGGGAGGAGACTACACTCCCGATTCGGTCGTGGGGAGGGAGTCCGTTGAGGGAAGGGGAGGACGGGTCGTGATCGTACCTCTTCTGCAGGGGAAAAGCACCACTTCGATTTTGAGGACTGTTTATTCCGGGAAAACCTCAGTGCCTGAGAAGACGTCTGAGGAGAAAAATAATACATGAAAATTCCAGTCAGAAGCTGATGGGGTGAAAAATGTTTTTTTCTCGCAGCTATAGTCCTCCTGCCGGAAAAGGCGAGGGGGAGAAGATTCTCTTTATCCGCTACAGTGCCCTGGGAGATATTCTTCTTGCGACCCCCTACGCAAGGGCTTTGAAAGAGAAATACCCGAAGTGCCGGTTGACCTGGCTTGCAGCTTGCCCCTATGAACAGATTCTCGAGGGGCAGCCCTACATCGACCGCGTGCTGCAGTGGGACAGGGGGCAGGACAACACGGCCTTTTTCCGGCTCATCGGCGAAATCAGGAAAAACCGTTACACGAGGATCGTCTCTCTCCATAACAGCGACAGGGGAGGAATAATGGCCCTGTTTTCCGGTGTCCCCCAGCGCTATTGCAGGTCTGACAGATGGAGGGCGGTTTATAACTCCGGAAATGAGTCCTTCTGGAAAATCCATGACATTCCCGTTCCCGAAACGGCCGGAAAAGGATTTGTTGCCACTGAAAAAATGCTCGAAAGCGCCTCTGCGGTTCTTGAACCGCTAAAACCTCCCTTTGTTCTTGCCGCCATAGGGGCGAGCAAGGAAGTAAAACAGTGGCCTGTGCGGAATTGGGTCGAGTTTGCGAAAAAAGCCTGCAGGCGGGGAATTCCCGTGGTCCTTGCGGGAGACGGGGCTGATGAGCTGGCGAAAGCAGAGGAGATCTGCAGCGTTGTCTCCGGGGCACTCCTGTATAACCTGGTGGGACGGATTCCCCTTTCCATACTCGGGGGAGTGGTAAAAAACTCTGCGCTTGTTATTGCCGGAGATACAGGTATTCTTAATTTGGCAAGGATTCTGGGGGTCCCGTCCATGGCTCTTCTTGGGTCCACAAGGCTTCCCCGCAGCATCGGTCTTATGGAACCGGAACGCGTTTTTATCGCCGAATGCGGTGATGTAGGATGCGGAAAAGATCATTGCCGGAAAAGATGTCTCGGATCGATTGAGTCGGAGGATGTTTTTCAGTCAGTTGTTTCTTTTTGGGAAAGATACATTTCTCAGTAATTTTACCTAAAGATAGTTCTTAAGTCCTATTTTCAGAAAGCCGCCCGTAGTCTAGAATCCACAAAGAGGTTTAGTATTGGTGTACATTGACAATATAACCTTGGATTCATCAGCTTCTACGCTTCCGTGAAGAAGTCCCGAAGGCTCGAAAGGAGGTGCAACCCCCGTGGCCATCAAGGATCAGCGGAAGCTGAAGGCGGAATGACATGGTTTGAAACGGAAGGGAATCAGGGAAAAGGAAACGAGGAAACTTCATCCCGAACCCCCGAAGCGGAGAACCGGAAGATCCGCGAAATAAAAAAACACACAAACCAAGGGGGTTAACACACAATGAAAAAGATTCTTGCGCTTG
>CAYTQC010000271.1:0-2071 GCA_964439735.1 uncultured Synergistaceae bacterium | reverse complement strand
TGGGCTCCATGGAGCTCCACACCGTCTGCCCCTGCCGCCATGGCGATCTGCGCGGCACCCGCGAATTTCTGCGCCAGTGTCCCGCACTCTTCCAGGCTCAGCTCCCGGGGGATGCCTCCGCCGGAGAGGGGATTTGCCACGGGGGATGGAGCGACGGGGCGCTCGCCCGCTATGATGGGCGAAGCTTCCCGGCCCGGATGCTGGAGCTGGATGAAGATCCCGGTTTCGTACTTGTGCACAGCGTCAACAAGCCGCTGAAGCTCGCAGATATCTGACGGCCTGTATGCGGCGATCTGGCACGGTTCGCTTATGCCCGCGCCGCCCTCGATCCGGGTGACCTCGGAGATGATGAGTCCGGCGCCGCCGCGCGCCCGTGCCTCGTAAAATGCGATGATGTCCTCTGTGACGCCTCCGTCCGGCGAGGCAAGGTTGACTCCCATCGCGGGCATGACGACCCGGTTGGCGAGGGTCAGCCGTCCGATCGTCCCTTCGCTTTGCAGCCTTATGTACATAATGTTCCCCCCTCTCAGCATGGCACAACGGCACACCACAGAAACACGCCGATATCCCGTTCACTGGATTCCGGCGAAAGGGCAAAAACAACTCAATGAATTCTGAAATCATAGTATAAAGGAAGGCTTCTGGCAAAAATATTGAAGATTTAAGAGACTTTTCTCAGGTTTCCGTCTTTTTTTGATGGAGGAGACCAGTTCCAGTCTTTTTTTGGTCTTTCCCTGGAGGAACTCGGGTTCCGCGAAAAATTCCCGCCTGTACTCTTCTTCAGGCAGATCCGCGGCAATATCACCGGTGCTTCGCCCATTCAGAGACAGATCCTCCAAAAGAAAGAGACGGGGATAAAGCGGCCGGGGCCGTGTCTTCCCCGACTTTTTGCGGCTTTCGCAAGGTTTTGCCGTATCTCCCGGCATCATCCACGCACGGCCGTATTTTTTCGCGCCAGGAATTTTCCCTGATGCCCAATACCGCTGCACCGTCCGTGGATCCACACCCCGCTTCGATACCGCTTCTTTGACCGAAAGAAAAACATGGGCAGTCTCCTTCGGGCATTTCAGTCGTTTATACGACAGAAGCTCCTTCGTTTGGTCCGTTCTGCCGGACTGCCTCGAATCCCTTCCGGAAGGCCTCTTCGCTTCCCTTCCTCAGGGGCTGGGGTGAGTTCATTCTCTCCCGGATGAGCCCCAGGACCGATTCCCGGCTCACTGCCCCGGAGACGGCAGTGATGATGCCCAGGGCCGACATGTTGACCGCCCCGGGTCCTGCCAGGGAGGTCAGGGGATATCCCTTTTCGGAGGCAGCCCTTTCTGGTACGGGGGCTACCGTTTCGCTGTCGTAGACGAGGACGGTATCGGGGGCGAGAGTTCCGCTGTACCGGTCGTAAGCTTCCTGGGCGAGGCAGAGCACGAAGGCCGGTGCCTCCGCTTCGATAAAGTCAATTTCCCCGTCGCTGATGATAACGTCTGATTTCGTGAACGTTCCCCGGGCTTCGGTTCCGTAGGACGAGGAGAGACATGCGTTCCGTCCCTCGAGTACGGCCGCCTCACCAAGCATGGCGCCTATGGTGACGATCCCCTGGCCTCCGACTCCCCCAAGGGCTATCTCTATCCGGCCGTTCATTCCTGTGCCTCCTTTACCGCAGCTTCGGCGGCTTTCCGGTACCGTGTCCCGTAGTCCTCCGACTGCCTGTCTGAGAAAACTCCGAGGACGAACTTCCCGCGAATTTCCTCTTCCGGAAGAGTTGCAGCCCTCTCACGGCTCACGGAGTTTTTCCGGATCCACTGAAACATTTCCGCCGGAGTTTTTATGCCGTTTCGCCTTCCGTAATGGGTGGTGCAGGCGGAGACCGCCTCCACGAAAGAGAATCCCTTCCTGGACAGCCCGGTGCGGATGAGGGTCCTCAGGTTCTCCCCGTCGGCTACGGAGCCCCGTGCCGTGAAGGGAGCCCCCGAGGCGGCGGCAAGGGCGCAGAGGTCGAAGCCGTCCTCCACGTGGCCCAGGAGAGACGTGGAGGTGATGCTTCCCCGGGGCGTGGTGCCCGAATACTGGCCGCCCGTCA
>CAYTQC010000270.1:0-2080 GCA_964439735.1 uncultured Synergistaceae bacterium | reverse complement strand
TTCAAGCTGTTTCATGACCCAGCTTCTGTCAGCCGTACCGTTGATTGCGGCCTGAAGCTTCCGCTGGTCGTTCTGCTGGAAAGCCTTCACTGCTTCAAGCACTTCCTGCGCATCCTGACGGGCTATAACGATCACGCCATCCGGATCCCCCACGATTATGTCTCCGGGGTTTACATGCACTCCCCCGCAGGAAACGGGAACGTTCACTTCCCCCGGGCCCTCCTTATAGGGGCCTCCGGGAGTGGATCCTGTTGCGTACAGGGGAAGGGATCCGCTGTGGATCTGCAGGGCATCCCGAATGGGAGCATCAAGCACAAGACCGGCGAGTTTTTTTCTCTCGCCGTACCGGTACATGATCTCCCCAAGGAGCGACCTGTTCCTGCCTCCCTCATTGGCCACAACAATTACGTCGCCTTCCGAAGCCATATCCAGAGCCTGGTGGATCATCAGGTTATCCCCGTAGCATGTTTTCACGGTAAGAGCAACACCGACCATGTTGCATTCTCCGGGTTTTGTCATGAGCCTGATCTCCGGTAACATGGCATTATGGCGTCCCATGCAGTCCGCGATGTTGGCTGCCGGTATCGTCCGGAAGCTTTCCACAAGTTCTCTGGGGGGAAGATTTCTTTTCAGATAGACGCGAAATCCTACTGGCATTTTCGAACCTCTCCTCGTTTTCAGGGAATATTCTTTTCAGCAGTGATTCTTTCTTTTCCAGATCTCGTAGACCTCCGGCAGAGTTTTCGGAGGGACGCCTCCCAGCTCTTCCCTGGTGCCGAGAGCTGCAGACTTCTTCAGGCGATTTACGATGGCCTGAGCCATGATGGGTTCGATCCCCAGATCTTTCATGAGATCCATGGATTCCCCTACTTCGAAAGCCCTTCGTTCCGCATGCACCAGGTCAGCAGCAATCATTCTCTGAGCTGTGTTCTGGAACGGCACTTTCAGGGTTTCCGCAATGGATTCAAGCACGATATCCTCTGCGCCGCTTTTTTTTGCAAAGAGGAATGTCTCCACGAGGAGTGCCTCAAGGCCTTTCATAAATACGCTCCGGACAAGCTTGATGGATGAGGCTGCACCTGCGGGTCCCTCGACAAGCTCGATCTTCATGCCGAAGGGAGTCATCATTTCCGCCCATTCTGCGGCTCCGCTTCCCGATGCGATAACAGGCACTGTATGTCCGTACGTGGGCAGGGGCCCGAGCATTGCGCCATCAGCGAATTTGATTTCCTTTCCGCCGAAGAGCTCTTCCATTTTCTTTTTGGCTTCAGGCTTCGCAGTTGAGACATCAACAAACAGCCGGGCAGCGACAGGATTTCCTAGAATTTCCTTCACTGCGTCGAGAGAATATTTCGCAGGAAGAGCTGAAATAATAACATCGGCCCGGCTCAGCATTTCCTGAAGAGATGAAACAAGCTCAACACCTGCTTCAGCTGCCCTGGACCCGATAGTCCCTGCAAATGAGCCGCCGTCCGAAAATGCCTTGTCATAGGCTATAATCCGGCCGAAACCGGCCTTTTTCAGGCCCCGCGACATGTAATAACCCACTTCACCGAATCCGAGAAATCCAAGGGTCATAGCCTTCAAACCTCTTCTCTTTTCCGGAATTTATTCGACGAAGGTGGGGAGAAAATCCTTTTCCTGCTCCCTGAACCCGGGAACACCCACAAGATCCTTGAACTCGTTGAATGAGAAGACGAGGTCCTTCCTCTCGGGAGCAAGCCTGCCTCCCTTGATGGCCTCGAGGTAGTTGAGCACTCCACGGGCTGCAGCAAAGGTCGTCCCCACCGGGATACTGATACGGGCAACTCCCATGGCCGCAAGTTCTTCAACCGTGAGAAGCGGCGTCTTGCCTCCCTCGATATTGTCAAAGAGGTTGATGCTCACAAGGCCCTTTATCCCCTTGACCGCCTTTTCGATCTCCTCTACGCTGCGGGGTGCTTCCACGAAGATCATGTCCGCGCCGGCCTCGATATAGGCATTTCCCCTGCGGATCGCCTCGTCAACACCTGAGACCGCTATGGAGTCAGTACGGGCATTGATGATGAAATCAGGGTCGAGTTCGTCCCGGACCTTCGCG
>CAYTQC010000269.1:0-2082 GCA_964439735.1 uncultured Synergistaceae bacterium | reverse complement strand
AGGCCGTCTCCATGTCCGCTATCCCTTTCGTAACGCGAAATCCCTCTGCCTCGAGAAGTTCACAGTAACGGGACGCGGACTTGTATTCTTCGAACTTCGTCTCCGCGTACTCCCAGATATCGTCGCTCAGTTTCAGGATCTTTTCCTCCCGGTCTCCTATGGAACCGGGAATCTCTTCTTTTTTCATTCGACACGTACTCCTTTTAGAATTCCGCTCCTTTGGGTTTCGGAGGGATGATATTTTATATCCTGTACCGACCAGTTCATTATTCGACAAACAAGATGCTATAGGTTAACCTGATAAAGTCAAAAATTTTCAACAAATAAACAGAGAGAGGGAATCTCTCATCAAAATGGACTTTTATGCTATTTTATCAATACAAAGCAGCATGAGACCTCAAAATTTGTATTGCTTCACCGTTCCCATAGTTCATGTGGATTAGGAAATCTGCAAATTCAGGTAAAAAAACAGAAACTGAAATAGAAACGGAAAGATCAGGGATGATACGGCCCACACGAGAGGCAGGCGCTCTGACGCCTGATGCAGCCAAATAGGCGTCTTTTTGAAAATTAACCTTTACCGGGAGGATATGCACGTGAAAAAATTACATATTGAAAACTTTATGGATTCGGATCTTCCTTCTCTTCTGCGGGGCAGGTGTTTGCGATGATCGACCGCCCGGCAGATCCGGAGGAAAGACAGGAGTGTTACATGATCCTGGCGGGAAAGAATGCAACGGCAGACGGTTCCATTCTTCTCGCCCACGATAACGACCTGGCCGGACACCAGGCATCGCTGATCGAAAAAATTCCCCGGATGAAACATGAACCTGGAGAAATGATCACTTTCCCTTCAGGACTGGAAATTCCCCAGGTTGACGAAACCTGTGAATGGATGGTCCTCAGGATTTACAGCGGATTTGCGGAAGGAGACGCAGTAGCAATCAACGAATATGGCGTCTCCATTGCCGGCGGAGTAGCCCAGGGCTCCGATCATAATAAAAAGGCTGGGGAGGCGGACCCCTTCATCGAAAAAGGGCTCAACGGAGGTGTCCGGTACGTCGCTCTCGAACGGTCAAAAACAGCCAGAGAGTGCGTTGAAACCATGGGCAGGCTGTACACTCAATACGGCGTCACCTATCCAAGCGGAGTCGGCGTGGCGGACGGGAATGAAATCTGGTACATCGAAGCAGGCGGCGGCCATCAGTGGGCTGCCGTGCGCGTACCGGATGACAGCTACCTGGCTGTGGCAAACGCATATAGAATAGGTGAAATCGATGAAAGCGATACCGAAAATTACCTTGCCTCCCCCAACCTTCTAAACTTCGCCAAAGAAAAAGGGTTGTGGGATCCCGCACAAGGCCCCTTTAACTTTGCAAAGGCATTTGGTTTGGGGAAAGTCAACGACAACCCCTACTACGATTCCAGAAGAGTGTGGAGGGGGCTTCAGCTTCTTTCTCCAGGCGTTGAATTCGATCCCGACCTCAAAGAATACCCTCTTTTCATGAAGCCGGACGAAAAACTTACCATGAAAAAACTCATCGACGTTCTCCGGGACACCTATGAAGGAACCCCATATTCACTCTATCCAGAAGAGGGTGGATCCAAAGAGCGTGGAATAGCAGTTCCCCACTGTATCCATACAGACGTGGTCCAGTTGAGGAACTGGCTCCCGAACGACATCGGTTCCGTTCTCTGGGCAGGGCTTGGAAGCCCCACCACCACTGCCTATGTTCCCTTCTACTTCGGGGTGAACGAGATCCCCAGGGCCTACCAGACCGCCGGTCCTGCCTACGATGCCGGCTCAGCATTCTGGATCAACCGTTCACTGCAGCATGTGGTCATCCCCTACTACAGGCACCTGATCGGTGAGGTCCTTCCGGTGTGGCAGAAATTTGAAAATGAAGCCATGGCATATCAGCCTGCGTTTGAGAAGGCAGCCCTTGAACTGTATACCGCTGACAAGCCGCTCGGAAAAAGTTTCCTGACCGCTTACAGCAATGGGCAAGCTCTTAATGTACTGGAAACCACGAAGAAACTCTTTGAAATCACGAACTCAAGGCTGGCTGCAAATACCCGCAA
>CAYTQC010000268.1:0-2103 GCA_964439735.1 uncultured Synergistaceae bacterium | reverse complement strand
GCCAGAACCTTTCCGGCGTGGAGCATCCCCTTGTGGGACAGGGAAACCCCTCCCGAGGAAGCAACCTGCCATGAGTGCCCGGGCGTGTGATTGGGCCATGTTCCCACCCAGATCTGCCCTGTGGGCACATTCCAGCTCACGTCTCCTACGTCAGTGGATCCGGGCTGGACGAATTCACTCGGCCCGTAGGGAAGAAGCTCGTCGGCGAGGGGACGTTCACGGAGGCGTCGTGCGGCTTCTTTTCCGGCAGCTCCACCCGGAGCCGAGTACTGGTCGAGGTCCTGGCTCCGTTCCGATGGGGCGATCCCCTCGAAAATCTTCCGGGCGAATTCCCTGTCCCCGTCCGAGTAGGCGGGAACACCCAGCTCACTGTAATTCCGATAGAGAACCTCTTCCACCACGTTATTCTGGATGACGTTCGCGCAGGCCTTGATAAAGACGATCTCAACCTTGGTACCCGTCATGAGGGCCGCTCCCCTGGCGATGTCGTTCACCCTCTCGTAGATCTCCTCCACCTGGGGCGTCTTGGGAGCACGAAGAAGGTAAAGCACCTCCGCCTTGGGCTGCACCACGTTGGGGGAAAAGCCGCCCGGGTCGGTTATGGCGTAATGCATCCTGGCCTCGGGAACCACGTGTTCCCTGAGGTAGTTCACGCCCATATTCATCAGCTCAACCGCGTCCAGGGCGCTGCGTCCCAGGTGAGGGCAGGAAGCCGCGTGGGCGCTCACCCCTCTGAACCGGTAGGCCACCTGGAAATTCGCCAGGGAGCTGAAGGGATAGACCGCGTTTACAGAACCGGGATGCCACGTAAGTGCGATGTCAACATCGTTGAAGACACCGACCCTTGCCATGAAGGCCTTGCCCGAGCCGCCTTCCTCACCGGGGCACCCGTAATAGCGCACCGTCCCCTCCATTCCCGTGTTCTTCAGGTACTCCCTGAAAGCGACCGCCGCCGCCAGTGCTCCCGCGCCGAGGTTGTTGTGCCCGCATCCGTGGCCGCTGCCTCCGGGAACAAGAGGCTCTTTTTCCGTGGCTCCCGCTTTCTGGCTGAGTCCGGAAAGGGCATCGTACTCTCCGAGGAAAGCGATGACCGGGCTTCCCTGCCCCCATGAACCGCAGAATGCCGTATCCAGCCCGGCAACGGGCCGTTCGACGGTGAAGCCCCCGGCCTCGAGCGCTTCACAGAGGGCGTCTGCAGATTTGAACTCCGTGAATGCCGTTTCGGCATATTCCCAGACTTTCCGGTCCACATCGATGAAAAAATCCCTTTTTTCATCGATCACCCTTCCCAGGTCCTTTTTCTCCATTCCCTTTCACTCCTCCTCCCTGCCCCGGTTTTTGTTCATCCTGAACAATGCCGGCAACCATTCTTTTCCGTCCTGTGAGGCTGCTGGAAAAACAGCTTATCCCGGAAAAAACGGAGGTGCAGGGTATTTTGAAATACTTTTGGTCCATGATATCATCCATTCCGGCAAGGTTCCATTCTGAAGCAATGTAATGAACAAAAGGAGATGGTATCCATGTTCGACGTAAAGAAAAAAGCGCAGGAACTGAACGGCCAGATCACCCGGTGGAGGCGCACGCTCCATGCCAATCCGGAAATCGGCTTCAACACTGCCGCCACGGAGAAGCTCATCGTGGACGAGCTCGGCAAAATGGGCGCTGACGAGATCCGTCACGGGAACGGCAAGCGCGGGATCGTGGCCCTCATCAAGGGGAAAAAACCCGGAAAGGTCCTCGGCATCCGGGCGGACTATGACGCCCTCAATATGGCGGAGGACACGGGGCTTCCCTTCGCCGCCACCAACGGCAACATGCACGCCTGCGGCCATGACGCCCACGCATCAATGCTCCTTGGCACGGCGAAAATCCTCACGGAGTGCCGGGATGAACTCCAGGGAACGGTGAAGCTCATCTTCCAGCCCTCAGAGGAGGACGGAAAGGGAGCCCCGGCCATGATCGAGGACGGACTGTTCGAGAATCCCGCCATGGACGGCATCATCGGCCTCCACATCGGGAGCCTCTGGAAGGGATTCAAGGCCGGCGAGGCAGGATACCGCTTCGGTGCCCTCATGGCGGCCTCCGACTGGTTCACCGTCACCT
>CAYTQC010000267.1:0-2105 GCA_964439735.1 uncultured Synergistaceae bacterium | reverse complement strand
GCGGCGATAAACCCCCTGAAGGTCGGGCGTTCCTGTTCCCGGAGCAGGCACCATGCCATGAGGATGCCGCCGGCGAGAAAAAAACGCATGGATCCGCTGAAAAACGGGGGGATCGTCTCCACAGTAAATCCGATGGCGAGATACGTAGAGCCCCAAATCAGGTAAAGCGCCGCATAGGCGGAATAATAGGCGAGTCGTGACGGTTGTTGAGTATTCATGGATAACCCTCCGAAATGTATTCAAAAACCGGTTCATTATATCCTAAAAAATGCGCTAGAATACAAACGGGTGAGAAACAGAATAGTATGCCCCCGAAAGCTCTCAAATGCTTTCATGTGCTTTCATGGTGTTGAGGTGTGCACAGCCTGTATTCCCGGAACCATTCCACGGCCGGGCTTCAGCGATTCACCTGCCCGCACGGCAGCTGAACGATACAGCATAAGTACATCTTTCTGACGCAAAGGCGGTGTACAGGTATGGAGTCGAGAGGAACGGTCAGTCTTGAAAGGGCGGTTGCTTCAAGTCCGGTTGTGATCCTCTGGGGAAAACCGGAGGGAAACCACCCCGTGGAGTTTATCTCGGAGAATATTTCCCGATTCGGATACTCTGCCGGTGAAATTATCCTCGGCTCCGTGCCTTATTCAACCCTTCTTGCATCTGAAGACCGACGCTCATTTCAGGAGAGATTTCTTGCAGCCGCCGGGGCCGGACCGGATTTTCTCGTGTCCGAGTACCGGATCGTGACGAAGAGCGGGGAAGTACGGTGGATAGAAGATCGGACGACCTTTTACCGCGACGGGAGCGGGAAAGCGTCGGCATACCAGTCGGCTCTCCTGGACATCACCGGGCGCAGGGAGATCGGGCTGAAAGCCGCCGCCCACAGTACCCGGCTGGAACATCTCCACTCCATGTACCTGGCGTTTATGGAAGAACTTGATTTCAGTACCCTTCTTCTTCAGATAGTGAAAAAGGCAGCGGAGCTGGCAGGGACCGAACATGCCTCCCTTTCCCTCTACCGATCGAATGAAAATGAATTCCTGAGAATATTCGGCACGGGGCTCTACAGTTCCATGGTCGACGAGATCCGCCCGGCGGAAACAGGCATATCGGGCATTGTCCTGAAGGAGCAGAAGCGGGTAGTGATACAGGATTACGGCAAATACCCGGGGAAAATTGCCGACAATCGCATGGATGCCATAACCACCATTATCTCCATGCCTTTTTTCCAGGGGAAAAAATTCATGGGCGTGCTTTCTATCTCCTATGTGGATGGATATCCCGACATTGATGAAGAACTCCTCTCCACCCTTGATCATTTCGCTGCGGCGGTATCCATAGCCCTGGAAAACGCCAGGCTCTATGAGGATTCAAGAAGAGAGCTGGAGGAACGGAAAAAGGCGGAGGAACTGCTTTTTCTTCACGAGAAACTGGTGGAAGCCGCGGCCGAAAGCGCGAGCTTCCTCCTTTCGGGAGATGACGCCGGCAGTTCAATGGTCAGGGCCCTTCGCTCCCTGGGTACCGCCGTGGGAGCACTGAGGTCCGTTTTTTTCCGGAATATGCCGGCAGAGAACGGAGAAACCGCCGCTGAAAAAATAGCCGAGGCATACCCGGGGGAAGAGAGGGAATGCAGGCTGCCCCCCCGTTTCATCTGGGAAAAGGATTATCCCGGCCTTTTTGACGTACTGTCTTCAGGAACCTGCTACCAGGGCGGATTCTCCACTGAAGGGCATCATTCCGGTCCGGAGGACTCTCTCCATGTAACCGCCGTTCCCGTGATCATCAGCTCCCGATTCTGGGGATTCCTGGCTTTCTGCTTCCTCCGAAAAAAAAGACATCTGAATGCCGATGAACTTGACGTCCTCAGGGCCGCGGCCTACAATCTTGCCGCCTCCATGAGCCGGTGGGAGTCGGACCAGGAGGTGAAAGAAAGCTACTCGAAGCTTCGAAAGACCTTCATCGACGTGATCCGCACCATGGGTCAGATCGTTGGAAAGAAAGACCCGTACACCATTGAGCACCAGGAGCGTGTGGCTCTTCTGGCCTATGAGATCGGTGCCGAAATGGGGCTGGAAGGAGAGCAGCTCGAGGGTATCCGGATCGCCGGT
>CAYTQC010000266.1:0-2108 GCA_964439735.1 uncultured Synergistaceae bacterium | reverse complement strand
AGGTAGACGATGTCGTTCCTTGATGACATGGCCGAGGCCACACCCCTGGTGTCCAGCTCGAATACATTGGCGATGAGATGCTGCTCCTTGTTCAGGAACACTCCTGCCTGGGCTCCGGCGTCGGCCATAGCCATGACGTCGTCGGAGGTGATGTCCTCTCGCCTGACGATGGGAACTCGGAAAAGCCTGAAGAGCATGTCCGCCAGTCCGTTGAAGAACCAGACCAGGGGGGCGGAGAGCTTCATGCAGAGAGCCATGGGGGCAGCGACCACGAGAGCGATCCTTTCGGGCTCGAGCATCCCGGTTCTTTTCGGGATAAGGTCGGCAAAAAGCACAAAAGCCCCAGTCACCAGGGAGAAGGAGATAGCGAAGGAGACCCTCTGGAGGGCAGGACCGTCGTAAAGGGGATGCAGCAAGGAGGAGATGTAGGGGGAGAGGGCGGACTCGCCCATAACGCCGCCAAGGATGGCCACCGCATTCAGCCCGATCTGGATGACGGTGAAATAATGCCCCGGGTTTTCCTGCAGGTCGAGGACCCTCTGGGCCCGGTGGTCACCTTTTTTGAGAAGAAGCTTGAGCTTGATTTTGCGGGACGCGGCGAGAGAAATCTCGGACACGGCAAAAAAAGCGCTGACAAGGATCAGTGAAAGAAGCGCAAGAACAGTGTATGGAAAAGACATAAGAGGTACCTCCTGGGACGACCTCACACAGAAAAGCCCCGGACCTTGAAAAGGCTGCCGGAAAATGGCCGGGAATATTTTCAGGCAAAAACATGATAATTTCGACCTCATGGACAAAATATGCTCTATTTTACACGATTCAGGGGAATTGCAGCGTCCTCTGACATTCGAAAAAAGAAAATCCCGTGCGCGGAAGGATCACCAGGTTCCTGTTCATTATAGAGGTGAAGGCAGTTTGGGATTGAAAAGGCGGCAGAATCCTGTTTATTTACTCCCGGTTGTTCCTTTCCGGGAATAACAGGGGTTTCTTTCCGGGCAGCTGCGATCCTTTATCTTTTTTTTCTTCCCTGCTCGAGCCTCATGCATGACTGCAGATCATTTGAGGTATAGGCCAGGTGATCTGCAAGGGCTTCCAGTGCCGCCTCAAGATCCCCTGCCGCGACTGCGGCCAGAATTGCCCTGTGCTGGAGCTGGGATTCATTCCTCATGGATGAGAGATGCCTGCGGATGTTCCGGTCTGTTTTCTGGCGCAGCCTGGCCAGCATGTCAAGGGTGAGGGGCCGGTCGGCGGGCTCGAAGAGAAGGTTATGGAACATCTGGTTGAGATCTCTCCACCGGATACAGTCCTGTTCGCTATCCATGTGAGCAAGGATCTTCCCGGCGTCTTCGATGATACGGTTTGTAATGCGGGGGAAGGCAATCTTCAGCAGGCTCGTCTCCAGGGCGCTGACCATTTCATACAGTTCCCTGGCCTCTTCAACCGAGAGCTCCGTGACCACGGCTCCCCGGTATCCATGAAATGACACCAGCCCCTCGGTCTCGAGCAGGCGCAGGGCCTCGCGAAGGGGTATGGGACTGACGCCGAGACGCAAGGCCAGCTGGGCCTGGTGAAGGGGCTTCCCTTCCGGCAGAATCCCCCTGTAGATGGCCTCCCGGAGCACTCCGGCAATATAGTACGGAGCGGAACTGTCGCCGCTCATCCTTTCGGCCAGCTCTTCAAGGGTCATCTCTTCTTTCACGGGAAAGCCTCCCTGTTTTTGAAAATATATTTTCCCACACGGTAAGTATATGAAAACCTGGAAAATTATACTCCGTTGACAGTTTTTGCGCATTTAACCATACTGACTGCAATGGTAAAATAATGGCCTAATAGCAGGGTGGTTCAAATCTGGAGGCAATAACCTCTCTGTTTTCACCTTCCTGACGGAAAGCAAAGGGATCAGTGGAATTCAGAAGTCTTCCTGCGAAATTTAAGATACCCTCAAAGAGGAAATTCCTCCTTTTTGCCCGAGGCAAAAATTTTTATTATACAATTACACAGCTTTTATTATGATATTATATCGAATCGAAGGAAACCTCTGCATCATGTTTTTTGTTTTTAACATTCATTTACTCATTGCGTGCGTTTTAACAGGGTTGCTGCCGGAG
>CAYTQC010000265.1:0-2109 GCA_964439735.1 uncultured Synergistaceae bacterium | reverse complement strand
AAGGTGGTCAGGGAAATAATTCTCTCCCTGCTGAACCCCGAAGGCCCATGGGCTCTTTTTCTTGCCCAGGAGAGAGATTTTGTGGAAAACATTCCCATGTTCCTTGAGGGGCTGAAGGCTGCCATCGAATTCAAGTCTCTCGATATTCTCGCTTCGGACATGGAGCGTGCGGATTTTACCATCATGACCGAGACCGCGCAGCAAGCGGAGATTGACGCCATTTCTGCCATGGCTGCGAAGTGGAGCTCCATGGCGGAGGAAGGAAAGGAAGGGGAAGGGCAGGAAGGGGAAGGCGAAGAAGAAGAGAAAAAGCCGTAAAAAATAAGGCTGAATGAAGGCTCCGGAGTTTTTTCCTCCGGAGCCTTTTTCCCAAATGAGCCCGAGGGGGTGAAACGGCTGTGAAAAAGACTGGTTCGCTGCTGCTTTCCGTATGTTTTGCCTGGATACTCCTGTGGGGGGCGTCACCCCTTCCGGCCCAGGAGCGCATAGTGCGTTTCGACGTGGAGACGGAGGTCGGTACGGACGCCTCGCTGACCGTCACGGAGCGCATAACCGTTGCGGCGGAGGGGAAGGATATCCGGAGGGGGATCATCCGGTCCATTCCCACCGATTTCACCGACAGCGAGGGAAGGGTGCGGCGGGCTCCCCTGGACCTCGTTTCCGCACTGCTCGACGGAAAACCAACCCAGGCCCAGGTCAGCCGGGCGGGCGATCGGCTCGAGTTCCGCCTCGGCGATCCCGATGTTCTGCTGTCTTTCGGCGAGCATGTCTTCACCATCACGTACACAACCACGGGACAGCTCGGCTTTTTCGAGGATCACGACGAGCTTTACTGGAATGCCACGGGAAATGACTGGCCTTTTGTCATTGAAAAGGCGTCCTTTCGGGCCAATCTTCCCGGAAGGGCATTCGGCGAGGGGTTTTCAGCCGTGGAGTTCTACACCGGAAGGACGGGGGAGAAGGGGCTGGATGCCCGGGCGCTCCCCGACGGGACGGTCGAATCCGCTGTTCCCCTTGCTCCGGGAGAGGGACTCACCGTAGTGTATTCCTGGCCCAAGGGAATCATCGCCCAGCCTTCCGAGCCTGCGCCGCTCCTTGAACGGTGGGACCGTTCCCCCTACAGGGCGGTCCACCTTGCCATGCCGGCCGTTCTCCTTGCAGTCATGCTTCTTTTCTGGATCCGCTGGGGAAAGGACCCCGCACCCATGCCGATCGTCCCTCTCTTCTCCCCTCCTGCGGGGGTGGAGGCGGGGTTTGCCCGGTATGTCCGCACCATGACAGCTGACGACAAGTCCTTTGCCGCCATGATCCTGGGCCTGGCCGTCCGGGGAATCCTGGCGATAGAGGAATCCACCCTCGCGGGAGAAGCGGCGAAACGGGCAGGGAAACTGCCCTCGGGGGCGGGTACGGCCCTGAAGCTCCTTTCAAAGCTGGCGGGGACGTCCTACCGGCTGAAGCTGAACAGGGAGAAGCTTGCCGGAGCGTCGCTGACGGAAGACGAACGGAGAATCGCGGATGATCTCTTCGGCTCCACCCGTACGGAAATTCATCTTTCGAGCGCCGACAGGCCGGTCATCCAGGATGCCTTCCGCCGCCTCGGCCTCGGTTTCCGTGAACGGGGCAGGCCGCTTCTGAAGAGCAATCTCGGAAAATGGATCACCGGCGTGGTCCTTTTCGAACTGTACGCCCTGCTCATGCTGATCCTCATGCTTTTCTCGGGAGAATCCCGGTTCGAACCGATTCTTGCCCTTCTCGCCGGTCCCTTCTTCCTTCTGCCCCTGGCTCTTCCCCTGCCTTCGGGCAAGGGGAGCCGTATCGCGAAGGTTTTCGTCCGGGTCTTTTTCCCCGGCATTTTCCTTTTTGTCGTGGCGCTTGCCTGTTTCACCGGAGCATCGAGCGGCATGGACGTGGACCGTCTGTCCCTTCCGGGGCCTCTCCTGTGCGTGGGGGTGCTGCTGGTGTTCAAGTCCCTCCTGAGGGTCCGGACGGAAGAAGGGGCAAGGCTCAATGAAAGCATCGAAGGTCTGCGGATGTTCATCACGGCGGCGGAGAAGCACCGCCTCGCCCTGCTCAATCCTCCGGAGGAGACCCCGGAGCTCTTCGAGAAGC
>CAYTQC010000264.1:0-2143 GCA_964439735.1 uncultured Synergistaceae bacterium | reverse complement strand
TCTCCCCGGCTGACAAACTGCACCTTCTACAAGAACACGTCGGATCTCGTCGGCGGCGACCTCGGAAACCTCGGTACCAGCAGCCCCAAAATAAAGAACACCATCTTCTGGGGAGCCTCCATCGGGGTCATCCACGATCACCCCACCGCATCGCCCGTGCTATCATTCTGCGTCGTTCAGGGTGGGTATGCCGGCGGGACCTCCATCATCACGGCCGACCCCAAGCTTGCCGATCTTGCCGATAACGGGGGCCCGACCTTCACCTGCGCCCTGCTGGCGGGCAGTTCGGCCATAGACGCAGGCGCCTCCGACGGCACCCCTGCACAGGATCAGCGGGGTGAGTCCCGTCCCCAGGGCTCGGGAGTTGATATCGGTGCCTACGAATCCTCTTTTGCGGTTCCCCCGATACCTCCTTCCTCTTCGTCCTCCGGGGGCGGGTGTTCGGCGGCGGAGGGTTCCGTGCCTTTTGCCCTTCTGCTGCTCCTGCCGGTTCTGCTTCTAAGGTGTCCGTGAAAAAACAGGTCTGCAGGGTTGTATTCCTGTAAACCGGGATTTTTTGATGCGGGGACGGTTATTTGGCTCTCCCCGCATTTGCTTTTGTTTTTTCCTCTTCAGCTCGGCAGCCTTGGGTGATTTACAATCGTTATACATTTCGCTATAATCAAAAAAGTAGAAATAAAGTCGCGGGACAGGGAAACAGGCCGCTCCCGATCATAGGGAGCTTCCATATTGAAAGAGGGCGATTGGAATGGTAAGGGCGGGAATCAGGAGAGGGATCTTCCTCACCTTCACGGCCGTCCTGTTTTTCTTGCCGGCACCTGTTCAGTCGGAAGGGGCGGTAAGGTACGTGACACAGAACGGAGCCGGGACGAAGCACGGGTCTTCGTGGGTCAACGCCATGGGCGAAAAGGAGTTCATCGGGACTCTCAGGCTCCATGTGCAGGCGGGAACGGAGTTCTGGATAGCTGCTGGGACATACCGACCGACATCTGATCCCGGCGAAAGGGGGGCATCATTTACGCTTCAGGCGGGAGTGGCGCTCTACGGAGGATTTACCGGAAAGGAGGTTTTGCGTACCCAGCGGGACTGGAAGACCAACGAGACGATCCTCTCCGGGGAGATCCAGAATGACGGCTATTGGCCGAATAACAGCCTCCACGTAGTATTCGCAGGAAAAGAAGCGGACGGCACGGCAGTTATTGACGGATTCACGGTGACCGGCGGATGGGCATACGGGTCGCTTGTGGAAGAATACTGCGGGGGCGGCCTGGCTAACTACGGCAGCCCGGCGGTTTCCAACTGCACGTTCAGGGAGAACGGGGCGAAAAACGGCGGAGGGATGTATACCTCCGGCAGCGGATCTCTGGTGACCGGATGCACTTTTGAGGGCAACCGTGCCGGGGAGGGAGGGGGAATGTACAATGTTCTCGGCAGCGGCCTTTCAGTGAAAAACTCCTTCTTCTCAGGCAACCAGGCGGATTTCGGGGGAGGAATGTACAATTATTACACCCTCGGACTGACGGTGGAAAACTGCTCCTTTTCCGATAATTATTCGGAAAACTATGGCGGCGGGATGATGAACAGCGAGAGCAACCCCTCCATAACCGGATGCACTTTTTCTGAAAACAAGGCCGGCATTGCAGGCGGAGGAATGAGCAGCTCGGGAGGCGGCACCCCCTCCACTGCCAACAGCGGGGGAGACAGCAGTCCTGCAGTCCTCAACTGCACCTTCTTCGCAAACGAAGCGGGAACGGCCGGCGGTGGAATGCATGTCAGATTCTGCAGTATTGCGGTGGCCAGCTGCACGTTCCATAAAAACCTTTCGAATCTCGTCGGCGGCGACATGGCCAACCTCGACTACAGCAGCCCGGCCATTAAGAACTCCATTTTCTGGGGGTCTTCTATCGGCAGCATCCATACCCATCCAACGGCTTCGGTCGTGGTCAAATATTGTGTCGTGCAGGGAGGGTATGCCGGCGGGACTTCCATCATCACGGCGGACCCGAAGCTTGCGGACCTTTCTGACAACGGGGGGCGTACCTTCACATGCGCACTCCTTGCGGGAAGTTCAGCCATCGATGCAGGGACGTCCTCCGGTGCGCCTCCCGCGGACCAGCGGGGCGTGTCCCGTCCCCAGGGCGCC
>CAYTQC010000263.1:0-2146 GCA_964439735.1 uncultured Synergistaceae bacterium | reverse complement strand
AGGAAGACCGTCATCATCAACTCGAACCCCGAGACGGTCTCCACCGATTACAATGTCTCAGACCGCCTGTACCTCGAACCGCTCACGGCGGAGCACGTAAAGGCTGTTCTTTCAAAAGAGGGGATCCGGGAAGTCCTTGTCCAGCTCGGGGGGCAGACTCCCCTCAACCTGGCGGAAGAACTGGAGAGATGGGGAGCCCGTATCGTCGGAACGTCGCTTGCGGGAATCGACGAAGCGGAAGACAGGGGAAAATTTTCAGCCCTGCTGAAGCGTCTCGGGCTCCGGCAGCCGGAAAGCAGAATGGCCGGCTCCCCCGAAGAAGTCGCAGCGGCTGCAGAAACTATAGGATATCCCGTGCTTCTTCGCCCTTCCTACGTGCTGGGAGGGAAAAACATGTTCGTTGCCCACGACCGGGGGGATCTGGGACTGTATCTTTCCAGGGGGCTGCCTCTAGATGCCTCCCATCAGCTGCTGGTGGATAAATTTATAGAGGACGCGTTCGAGTATGATCTGGACGCGCTGTGTGACGGCCGGAATGTCTACGTGGCAGGGATACTGGAACATATCGAGGCTGCGGGAATTCATTCAGGAGACAGCACGTGCGTGTTCCCTGCCTATAAATGTACTCCGGAACTCTACAGGGAGATGGCCGATGCAGCGGTTCTTATAGCCAGGGAGATCGGAGTGAAGGGATTTCTCAATATCCAGTTCGCGGCCAGAAACGGGGAACTCTACATTCTTGAAGTGAACCCGAGGGCTTCCCGGACGGTCCCATTCATCTCCAAGGCGAGCGGCGTCAACCTGGTGAAGTCTGCGGTGAAGCTCTGGCAGGGAGAGAGCCTGGAAGCCCAGGGGCTGACAAAGAACGGCTGCGGAGAGGGACGGTGCCTGACGGAATGGGCGGTCAAGGAGGCGGTTTTTTCATTTGACCGCTTTTCTTCCGTCGACCCGGTTCTCGGACCGGAGATGCGATCCACGGGCGAGGTGATGGGCACAGGCGCCACAGTGGGGGAGGCCTTCGCAAAGTGCCAGGCGGCGGGAGGGACCATGCTCCCTGTGAAAGGGACTGTCTTCGTATCGGTGAACGATTACGATAAGCCCACTATTTTCCCCGCTGTAAAAAAACTGTCTGAACTGGGGTTTTCAGTTGCGGCAACTCAAGGCACAGCTATGTATCTTTTTGAAAGGGGGCTCTTTCCCGAGGTGGTCCTGAAGGTCCATGAGGGACGCCCGAATGTCCTGGACCACATGAGAGCAGGGAAAATACACTTTCTTATCAACACTCCGCTCGGAGCCCACAGCCTTCACGGCGACCAGGAAATACGAATGGAAGCCGTTCGCAGGAAAATTCCCTATACAACAACAACTTCTGCCGCGGAAGCAGCGGTTGAAGCTATTGAAGCACTGCAGAAGGGGAGATTTTCCGTTAATCCTCTTCCTGAAACAGAACAGCCTCTTATAGCAGGATAAGTTGTTTTTTCAGTTATTGACTGGACTCTGCTTTGGTAATAACATAAACAGATCATTATGCATTTTTTTCAACAAAGGAGGGATGGGTATGAGCAAAGCACGAGACGGTTGGAACCCCTATGTACTCGGCGGGCTCGCCGGGCTTCTTTCCGTATGGTCAACGTACTATACGGGAAAGTATTTCGGCGCGTCCACAACCTTCGTCAGGGCTGCGGGCCTTGTGGAGGAAGCGGTCATTCCGGAGAGAGCGGCGTCGCTGGAATACCTGGTCAAAAACGCGGTGAAACTGGACTGGCAGGGCATGTTCCTCGTGGGTATCTTCCTCGGGGTATTTCTTGCCGCTGTCCTGTTCGGCGAGTTCAAGTTCCAGGCAGTTCCCGACATGTGGAAGCGGCATTTCGGTGAAAGCGCTGTTTCCAGGGGGCTGGTGGCTTTTCTCGGCGGCGCCGTGGCCATGTTCGGCGCACGTCTCGCAGACGGGTGACCCAGCGGTCATGGGCTGAGCGGGACGCTTCAGCTTGCTGCCAGCGGGTTTGTTGCTCTCATATGCTTTTTCGTGGGAGGCGCCATTGTGGCACGAATGATTTACGGAGGTGGCGGAGATGGATCTTGACCAGATTGTCATCCATTTGAAAGAGATTCTTGTCTCCCTTGAGGGCATTGCCAATGCCATCGA
>CAYTQC010000262.1:0-2154 GCA_964439735.1 uncultured Synergistaceae bacterium | reverse complement strand
CGAACCCCTGTCCCGGGATGACAAAATCCTTATGGGCGGCGGCAAACCGTGGTTTGCCCTTATGGGAAAAGCATTCCTCGACAAGAAGCATTTTCAGGCGATCAGAGACGCCGCTGCAGCAGGTGACAGTGATGCCGCCGAATTTGTCAAACTCTTTGAGGACCTGAAACAGTTCGGACTCGACGAGGATGCGATCCTCAAGATACTGAAAAACGTCGGAATAGTTCTCGGCGGGCAGACCAAGGTCATGGGAAATCCTCTTCCCGGAGGATACGCCTATCTCTCCGGCGAAAAGGACGGAGTCCAGCTTCTTCTTCCCCTTATTGAGATGGCGGCACGGGAGAGCGGAATGCCCTTCGCCCCCCTTGCAAGGGAAGGCTGGACTGCTTTTTATGCCCTTCGGGAACCCGTTGATTTCGTGATGGGGATCAAGGACGGGATCATCCTCGCCGGATTCCTGAGCCCCGAGGCACTGGATGCAGCACCGGAGCTCTCTCCCCGTATGGAGATGCTCTATGGTAACGAGAGCCTGAACGGCTTCCTCCACTTTGATGCGAAAGTGGTCAGGGAAATAGTTCTCTCCCTGCTGAACCCCGAAGGCCCATGGGCTCCCCTTCTGGCCGGGGATGATGATTTCCTCGAGGGTATTCCCTACATTCTCGAAGGACTGAAGGCATCCGTCGAATTCAAATCCCTTGATATCCTGGCCTCCGACCTGGAGCGTGCTGATTTCACGGTCATGACAGAACCTGTACAGCAGTCCGAGATCGACGCCCTGTCGGCTCTGGCGGCGCAATGGAGTGCCAAGGCACAGGAAGGGCAGAAACAGCCGTAATCTGAAGGGTATGTGTTTCAGACTCCGGAGGCGAAAGCCTCCGGAGTTTTGTCAAAAGGAACCTGAAGGGGTGAGGCTGCTGTGAAGAAAAACGCGGTGCTTCTGATTTATGTTTGTTTTGCGTGGATTCTCATGTTGGGGATTTCACCCCTTTCAGCACAGGAGCGGGTGTTTCGTTTCGACGTCGAGGCAGTAATAGAACCTGATGCGTCCCTGACGGTGACGGAGCATATCGGCGTTGTGGCGGAGGGGAAGGATATCCGTAGGGGCATCATCCGGTCCATACCTACGGATTTTACGGACAGCGAGGGAAAAAGAAGAAGAGCCGGCCTCGAACTGGTTTCGGCTCTGCTGGACGGCAGTCCCACTGAAGCCCAGGTCAGCCGGGCCGGAGAATCGCTCGAGTTCCGCCTCGGTGATCCCGACGTTCTGCTTTCCTTCGGCGAACATGTTTTCACCATAACCTACAGGACCACGGGCCAGCTCGGTTTTTTTGAAACCCACGACGAACTGTACTGGAATGTCACGGGCAATGACTGGGCTTTTCCCATCGACAGTGCATCGTTTCGGGCGAAGCTCCCCGGGGAGAATTACGGCGAGGGGTTTTCGGCCATAGAATTCTACACAGGAAAAAGGGGAGCCAAGGGGCAGGACGCGCGGGTGCTCGCAGACGGTACTGTCGAGTCCACCGCGCCATATTTCCCCGGAGAGGGGCTCACTGTGGTCTTCTCCTGGCCAAGAGGCATCATCGCACCTCCTGCGGAGCCTGCGCCTGTCATTGAACGGTGGGCTTCGTCGCCGTACAGAATGATCCACCTGGGGATGCCGCTGCTTCTGCTCGCCGTTATGCTCCTGATCTGGTTTTTCTGGGGAAAGGATCCGGCGTCCCGTCCAGTGATCCCTCTCTTTGAGCCCCCGGCAGGGACAGAGGCGGGATTCGCACGGTATGTCCGCACCATGACGGCTGACGACAGGGCCTTCGCGGCCATGATCCTCGGAATGGCTGTGAAGGGAGTCCTCTCAATACATGAATCCACCCTTGCGGGAGAAATGGCGAAGAAGGGGGAAAATATGCCGTCAGCGGCGGGGGCGGCCATGAAGTTCCTCTCAAAACTGGCAGGAAAGTCGTACCGCCTCAGGCTGGACCGTGAAAAACTTGAAAAAACCGGTTTGACCGTCGATGAACGGATGCTCGCAGACACACTCTTCGGCACCACGAGAGAGGAAGTCCATCTCTCGAGCGCAGACAGGCCGGTTATCCAGAGCGCTTTCCACCTGCTGGGGAGGAGTTTCCGGGAACGGGGCAGACCGCTTCTGGG
>CAYTQC010000261.1:0-2158 GCA_964439735.1 uncultured Synergistaceae bacterium | reverse complement strand
CGCCTATGCGAATATCCAGTATCCTGCGTCGGTAGGGGTGGGAAAGCCTTTTGTGCTCCGGGTCACATCCGCCGCCCCCGTGGAAAAAATATCGGCGGTCTGGCAGGGAAGGACGATACCGCTGGATATAAGCATATGGAACGAAAAATATATATCCCTGGGTCTTTTCGGGACCCAGGCCGGCAAGGTGAAGCCCGGCGTCTCGAGGATGAAGATCATCATGGAGACACCGGGGGGGAAGAAGGAAGCGGACATTTCCATCCGTGTACATGCGGTGAAGTACAGGGAGGATCACCTGACCCTGCCCGAAAACATGGTCACGCCGCCGAAGTCGGTGCTGAACAGAATAGCAGCGGAACGGAAGGAAACAGGCCGTGCCCTTTCCGTTCTGACGGTTTCAAGAAACTGGGGCCTCCCTTTGGTCAGGCCGGTGAGCGGCATTGTGACAAGCCCGTACGGAAGGCGGAGGATCCTGAACAAGAAACCCAGGAACCATCACGGTGGAGTCGACTTCAGGTCTGCTGTGGGAACTCCTGTGAAGGCTGCGCTGCCCGGACGGGTCGTCCTTGCGGGAGATCATTACTATGCCGGGAAAAGCGTGTACGTGGATTCCGGAGGAGGCGTGATCTCCCATTACTTCCACCTGGATTCCATTGCCGTCGGTGAAGGTGACGTCATTCCCGCAGGGAAGACCATCGGAAAGAGCGGGAATACCGGCCGTTCCACAGGGCCGCACCTTCATTTCGGACTGAGCATCGCAGGCCAGATGGTGGATTCGGAGCCCCTTTTCGAAACAACACTTGCGGGCTTGCTGAAGGACACGTCCCTGAAAAGGGTCGAATTGACAGGGAGGAAATAATCAATGGGTGAGTCGAAATCTTTTCCCCTTCCGGTGGTTTTCTGCTTCCTGCTCTGCGGGGACAGGGTGCTTCTCTTCAGGAGGATGACTCCTCCGTGGAGCGGTTCGGTGACTGTCCCCGGCGGCAGGAAGGAACGGGGGGAAACAGCCGGGGAGGCCTGCATCCGGGAGATGGAGGAGGAAACGGGGTACCGGCTGAAGACGGTGAAGCTGAGAGGGATCGCCCACATTGTCTCGGGGGAAACCGAGGCCACCGGGTATTATTTTTCGTCCAGGGATTTTGAAGGCGATCTGAAGGAGAGCAGTGAGGGGACGCCTTTCTGGTGCGGTATGAAGGAGAGCTATTCCGTCGGGGGAGTGAACCCCTTTTATTCTCTTCTTGCGCCGGTGATCCTTGACGAATCGTCTCCCCTTTTCGAGGCCAAGATAGCCTCAGACGGGAAGGGGATCCTCCGGTCGTCCTTTTCGCTTGCGGAAACGGGGTGTTTCGTACAGGGAGCATCAATGAGGTGATGGAGATGCTGAAAAAGGTTTTTCCGGCAGGGGCAATGTTTCTGCTGCTCTTGTTTTCTCCGGGGCCCGGATCCGGGGAAGAGACGCATGAGTCTCTGTTCACACGGTATTTCGAGGGAAAGGTCAATGCCGGATCAGTGCTGTCGGTCCTGTCTGCCGACGAGGAGAGCCTTCGGAGAGGAAACATTCCCTCCCTTACCGTATGCATCGAGAATGCAGTCGTCGAGGGAGTGACCTATGACAGGCTTCTTCTCGTGCTGACCGATGTGTATTTTACCGTTGACGGTGAGGGAGCCCGGATCCATTCCTATTCAGAGAGCCGCCTTTCGGGGAGTATCCTGAAAAAGGATTTTCTCGCCGGCCTGAAGAAGAACATGCCCCATTACGCGGTCTCGGAACTTGACCTGAAGGATGGCAGAGTGATGATGAAGGGCGTTTACGAGAGAAAGGGACTCTTCAAGCTTCGGGCGCTGATCCGCCTTACGGGGCAGTATGTCGTGGGAAAGGACGGTACCGCATCCATACGGTTCGATGATTCCACCAACGACAACGCACTGGTTTCGGCTGCCGATGTGGGAAGGGCCGCGGCAAAGGCTGCACCCGTCATTTCTTTCAGGAATTTCTTTGCGGCGCCCCGGGTGTGGGAGGTGCGCGTGGATCACGATATGGTCTGGTTCTCGGCAAAATAAAAGGGCCTCTGCCCGGAGAGAGGCCCTTTTATGTGAAGGCGGTTATTTCATCGTGGAGATAAACATGTAGATTCCGACAGCGGCGATGATCAAAACA
>CAYTQC010000260.1:0-2159 GCA_964439735.1 uncultured Synergistaceae bacterium | reverse complement strand
GGTCAAGGGCATCGGCCCGAAGAAGCTTGAAGCGATAAGGGATCATATCACCCTCCGATGACTGTCCTTCCTGTACCTTCGGAAGGCCTGGCAAGGGCGCCGCTCCTCTTTCTTCTTGCCGGGCTTTTTTCCGCCGGCGCACTCTGCGGAAGAGGGATACCGCCCGCTGCCGCCGCTGCAGTTGCCTCCCTTGTATGTGCGGGACTCCTCCTTGTTTCATCCCAAAATCGACCCGCCCGTTTTTTCCCTTTCATGGCGGGGCTCGCCCTGTTGGCCTTCTGCATTTCGCTGGCCGCAGGCCTCCGGATGGATTCTTTTCCCCCTGCGGACGGTTCTCCTGTCAGCGATGAAGGCGAAGTGGTCCTGGAGCGGCCGTGGGGGTACAGGCGCGCGCTCGTGGTGGAAGGCCGGAGCGGGCGGTATCTCATCAGGGTGAGGCCATACCGTGCCGCCAGGGAAGGAGACGTTGTGAACTTCTCGGGAAGGACCGTCCCATTCCCGGATTTCTCCGGTTCTTCTTTCAATGAGAGACTCTACTGGAGGGCGAGGGGTGTTGACACGGAAGTTGAGACATCGGATATCTTCATCCGGAGGATGCCGGTACGCACCCTGGCATCCTTCAGGACAGCCGTCCGGCGAAGGATCCTTCTCTCTCTTCCCTCCAGGGTCAGGGGATATCTGCTCGCGGCGGTGCTGGGGATCCGCGACCCGGAACTCGCAGACGGGCACAGGATATGGGGAACGGCCCACCTCCTTGCCGTATCGGGATTTCACGTCGGGCTCGCCGCACTGGCTGCATGGAAACTGGTCTCCCTTGCCTGTTTCAGGCGTATTCTTCCCTCCGCGTGGAGAGTACTCCCGGCAAGCGTTCTTCTCTGGGCATACACCCTTCTTGCGGGAGGCGCCCCCAGTGCGCTCCGGGCCGCTGTCATGATCCAGTCGGTCTTTCTCGGAAAGGCCCTTGGAAGGAGAGGGAACGCTCTCAATGCGGTCTCCCTTGCGGCGGTCTGCCTGCTGGCCTGGAGGCTCGAGTGGTATGCGGACACCGGGTGGCGGCTTTCAGTCACGGCAGCCCTTATTCTGGCCGCCGCAGCTGAACGGACGAGGGGGTGGGGATCCGCCCTGTACATTGCCCCCCTTGTCTGGTTTACGACCTATCCCCAGTCAGCAGCGGTTTTCGGCCCGGTTCCTGCGGCAGGCATCATTCTGAACCTTGTGGCCCTTCCCGTCTTCGCATTTCTGTATCCCTTCGCCCTGGCCCTTTCGCTTCCGGCCCTGCTGGGGATCCCGGGAGGATACCCTATTGCAGGAACGGCTGAAGGCCTGTTCATCCTGTGGGAAAAGGTCGCGGGCGCGGCAGCAGCACTGGTTCCGTGGTCCGTTTCATGGGATCCGTGGCTTGCCGCGGCGGGAGGAGCCCTTTTCGTCCTCTATCTTTCCGCCGGGATCTTTCCGCTCAGGGGACGAACGGTGGCGGGAGCGGCCTTTGCGTTCCTTGCGGGAGTCCTTTTCCTTTGATGCCCGATTTTTTTCGCGGAAAAGGTATAATATCATGATGCGAAATCTATTTTGAGGGGGATGCGGGCCAATGCTGCTTGTCCTTGATGTGGGAAACACAACAACAGTGGTGGGGATCTACAAGGGGGAAAGCCTGCTGAAACACTGGCGCCTTGTCTCGGAGCGGCATACCTCTGACGAACTGGGCATATATCTGCTGAACCTCATGGATATTTCCGGGATCCCCAGGGAATCCATAGGCGGGGCGGTATACTCCAGTGTTGTCCCTGCCCTGGACATGCCCCTTGACGAAGGGCTGAGGGAATATCTCGGCGTAAAACCGGTAAAAGTCTCCGCATCTCTTGACCTCGGCATCGAGATCGCCTATTCTCCGCGGCACGAAGTTGGAGCCGACCGCCTCGTCAACTCGGTCGCGGGAAAGGCGCGGTATGGCGCGCCTCTTATCGTGGTCGACTTCGGTACGGCTATAACCCTCGATATCCTCAATGCCGAAGGAGCTTACCTCGGGGGAACCATATCCCCGGGGCTTGTCACCGGAATGGAGGCTCTTTTCGGCAGGACGGCCAAGCTTCCCCAGGTTTCACTCGAACCTCCGAAAAGCGTTATCGGCAACAATACAATAGGCTCTATCCAGGCAGGGA
>CAYTQC010000259.1:0-2194 GCA_964439735.1 uncultured Synergistaceae bacterium | reverse complement strand
CCATATCCTTGAAAACCCCTTCCAGGGGTGCATGGACAGTCACCAGGAACAGCACGTTCCCCTTCAGGACCCACAGGTCGGTTCCCCCCCAGAAGGCCTCACCGCCCGGCACGCCCACTTCCTGAAACGTCTTTGAAGCCTCCTCATGACTGGTCCGTGCGCTGACCTGGCGGACGAACACATCCTCCGCCGATGCATAAATCCCTTCGGAAGCTATTTCCGCTGTGGTACAGACCCTCACCGATATCCCGAAAACACTCCCGTTCTTTTTGAAAGAATACCTGCAGCTTTTTCCGGCAGGAGTCACTGATTCCCTGAGGACTCCCGGCGACACCGGTTCCTTAAAAAGAGCCTCCGCATCCGCCTGTGAAAAAAGCTCACACGGATCCAGCACCTCCGCACCGAGTACGGGAACACAAAACAATACTGCGGCAAAAACGGCGGTAAGTATGCAGATATATGTTCCTTTTCGCATCTCTCTCGTCCTCCCCCTGAAATACTGCAGCTGATCAGACCCCACAGATAAAGTTTATATAATATTATGGCTACTTATACAAGGAGCGGAAAAGCGACAACACCCGTTAGAATATTCTTCCCCGGAATCGGCGGACAGAAAAAGTCCCTGCATGGAGTTGTTACATACTTGAAGTTCTCCATTGGAAAAAAGAAAGTCATAAAAAGTACAACTTTTGATTTAGGACGATAGTTCCCTGTCCGTGAGCCGAAGGAAATCCGGAAGAAAAAAGGCCCCGCGAATTCTGCGGGGCCGTAACGCAGTCGTGATCGATGCGAGAGTATGTGACTTTATACCTGCTGCATACCGACCATCTGTTCGATATTGCGCACCACGTCCCTGGTGAGACCCATTCCCGAGGCCAGTTCCCTGACGTAGGCTCTTTCCGCCTGGGTGTCCACCTCGATGGTCATGAGAGTGGCTGCGTAGATCTGTGCGGCAAGCTCGGGACTTTTCCTGCCCGCACGGATAATCGATTCGGTGTTCATTGGTTTCTGGAGTTCTTCGATGATGTAGTACATATCGTCCTTCGAGACACCGGCCTTCTGTAGTTTTCCGGTGATGTTTCCGTACTCTTCTTTGTCGATCCGTCCGTCCGACTTGGCGGCGTTGATCATGGCTGCAACCACCAGTTCCGCTCCGCTCTGGAGGTCACGCTGCTGCTCTTCGATTTCCGGCTCCAGGAGCCCGACGGGGACCTTTCCGGTGCTTTTGCCGCTGTTCTGAAGGGCGTTCATTGCCATTGCCGCAAGCAGGGCCATAAGGCCGCCGCCGAGCGCCCCGGTGGCCGCACTTTTGCCTCCTCCGAGAATTGAACCCAGCAGGGCGCTCAGACCGCCTACTGCGAGGTTTTTCTTCCCGCCCACTGCGTCTCCCACCTGATTCAGGATCTGCTCGAGCATACCGCCTCCCGCAGTACCGCTCGTTTTTCCAGCGCCAAGAAGGCCGCCAAGCAGGTCTTCAATGCCGAAGCCCTCGCTCCCCCCAGAGGACTGCATATCCTCTTCTGACGCTCCAAAGACATTCTGTATCCTCCGGCTCGCTGACGGAGCAGTCTTTGCCTGCATGAGACCACCCAGTATATCCATAATGTCCATGATCCATCCTCCTCGTGACGGTGCTTTCGCTCTAATGAAAAAAATTTCATTGAGTATGGTCCAGATCGTTTGGTTATTATCTCAGCAAAGATATAATTTTCATATCCCCTGCTTTGTCGGACGTGAATTTTCTTTTCTGTCCTCATGCCTCGATCCGGCTTATTCGCCAGGAAGTCGGATCGATCTGTAATTTAAGAAAGCCGGGTTTTCAAAGCAGAGCTATTCATTCATTTCTCAATTTACTGCATCGTTTTATAGACGAGGATGACCTGTGGATATGGGGAAATTTTCAAAAATAAGCTTCAGAGCTTCCACAAATAACCAATTACCTTTTCCCGGTAGGGGTCTTTTTTCCCGGAAGTATCGATTATCGTCCATATCGTTACAATATCCCGGGCGATAAGTTCCCTGCGTGCCTTGTTCTCTATGGAAGCCACGCTCTCATATATTTCGTCCCAATATTTTTGGGATTTGCAGAAAGAGTATGTAAGTTCGCCCAGGCGATGCAGAAAGGGAATCGTGGTTTCAGGCCAGGTGAGGAGCCATGCGTAGAGTTTGAAGTGATTGATCGTTACCGGTTTCG
>CAYTQC010000258.1:0-2211 GCA_964439735.1 uncultured Synergistaceae bacterium | reverse complement strand
GAGATATCCCTGTCGGAAAGCATCTCCGCAGCGTCGCGGAGGGTGGCTTCACCGGCATAGAGCTTCCTGTCCCGGTTTACCCCCTTCAGGACGGTTTCACCAGCTGACGCGGCACGCCGGACCCGGCCGAGGAGAGCCATGCCGAGCCACTGCCCGCTTTTCGGGTCAACGACCTGTATGAACTCCCTGTCATTTTCCTCCATACGCTCCAGAACCTCAGCAGCGCTTTCCCACGGGGCAGCCTTTCCCCAGGGGTCTTCGATTATGGATTCCACAGGGTCATCTGGAGACATGCGGGATAACCGGTCCTCACCAATGAAGCTTCGAACGAAATCATTTTTCGGCGAGTTCTGGATCTCCTCCGGAGTTCCCTCTTGCTCGACCCTTCCTTTCCTCAGGATGACGATCCTGTCGGAAATGCGGAGAGCCTCGCCCATATCATGGGTGACGAAAACGATAGTTTTCTTCAGGTCCTTCTGGAGGGAAACCAGCTCGTTCTGCAGCGTTTCCCTGCTTATTGGGTCAAGGGCCCCGAAGGGTTCATCCATTAAAATGACCTGGGGATCGGACGCAAGGGCCCGAAGAACGCCTATCCGCTGTTTCTGGCCGCCGCTGAGCTGATCCGGCAGCCTGAACCGGTACTTTTCAGGCGAAAGCCCTGCCATGGAGAGAAGCTCGTTTACCCGGGCCCTGGTCTTTTTCGCCGGCCATCCGAGGAGGTTTGGAACTACACCAATATTTTCCGCCACTGTCAGGTGCGGGAACAGGGCGATCTCCTGTACCACGTATCCGATGCGCCGCCTGAGTTTGACGGGATCAGTGCTCAGAATATCCATACCGTCGACCGTAATCGTCCCCTCGGTTGGCTCCTCGAGACGATTGATCATTTTGAGGGTCGTCGTTTTCCCGCACCCTGAAGGCCCGATCAGGCTGACAAGCTCACCCCTGCGAATTTCGAGGTCAAGCCTGTCCACTGCCCGTGTGCCATCGCTGTAGGTTTTCGTCACTTTTTTAAAAAGGACGCTGCCTTTTTCAGCCGTGATCTCACCGTTCATACATTTTCCCCCTTTTCTTCAGAGAGAATTTCTGCAAGGGTTTCCAGGAACAGTGTGTTCTCTTCAGAAGTACCGATCGAAACGCGAATGGAGCGCGAGAATCCCCACCCTCCGCAGGGCCGGACTATGATTCCCCTTTTAAGGAGCTTTCGGGATACTTCTTCCGCTTCCACGGGAAGGGTGAAGAAAATAAAGTTCGTGCTTGAACCAAGTATCTTCAGCCCCATGCCCCGAAGAACGTCTGATACGCGCCCCCGCTCAGAAACGATGAATTTGAGTGCGCTCCGGAAAGCCTCCCCGTCTTCTCGAAGGGAGGCGCACGCGCCGGCAATGGCCATCCTGTTGGCGTTGAAGGGTTCACTCACCGTGTCAATTACCCTCACGAGTTCAGGCCTGGCCAGGGCATAGCCGATCCTTGCTCCTGCAAGTCCCCACGCCTTCGAGAATGTTCTTACGACAACGAGGCTCCGCCCTTCTTCCAGCAGCGCCCTGGTATCGGGCAGGCTCCCCTTGAGAGCAAATTCTCCGTACGCCTCGTCAAGAACCGTCCAGGTCCCTTCAGGGAGTTTCCGGATAAAGTCCTCGATCCTTTCGGGAGGCAGAATAAGTCCCGTGGGGTTGTTGGGATTGTTCAGCCAGATGAGCTTTGTTTTCTCTGTTATGCACCTCTCCATTCCAGCGATATCTACGGAGAAATTGTCAAGAAGCGCAGTTTCCCGAAGTGCAGCCCCCATAACCAGTGAGATTTCCCTGTACAGACCGTAGGTCCCCCTGGAGAGGACAACCTCGTCCTCAGGATCAAGGAATACTTTTCCCAGGGTCTGGAGCATGCCCTCTGCACCGTGGGAAAGGGCGACCCACTCCGGCTTCAGGCCGAACTGCCCGGCTATAAGCTCTTTCAGTTCCCTGAAAGAGACGTCGGGATACATGTTCAGCCTGCTTATCTCGTCGACCATGGCTGTACGGGCTGCCGGGAAGGGTCCCCAGGGGTTCTCGTTGGATCCGAGCTTGATTATTCTCTCCAGCCCAAGCTCACGGCGGACCTCCTCGACGGTTTTGCCGGGAGTATAGGGAGAAGCGGACGCAACTGCCTTTCGCACACCGGGGATCATGCCTTCGCCTCCTGTCGCGTATTTATTTCTATGATCGAGGGAAC
>CAYTQC010000257.1:0-2230 GCA_964439735.1 uncultured Synergistaceae bacterium | reverse complement strand
GTGCCCTCAAGGGCGTTCCAGCCGTTCACGTCGTCGATGTAGCCGTTGCCGTCGTCGTCGATGTCGTTGCCGGGGATCTCGCCCCCGTTCACCCAGAGGTTGTCCTCGAGGTCGTGGATGTAGGGTCCTATCCCGGTATCCATGACGGCCACCACCACCGAAGGGTCTCCCCTGGTGACGGTCCAGGCCCGCGGGGCGTCCACGTCCGCCCCGGCGGTGAGGTTCACGGGCGCGAATCCGCTGAGCCATGACAGCTCCTCACTGGCGTAGGGTGAGCCCGTGTTTGAGAGGCTCCACTGGATCCAGTAGTGTTCGTCCGCCGGGGCGTCGAACCAGGTGAGGGGAAGACTGGGCTCCGCCCAGGCCACGCCCTCGAGCCCTGCGAGTTTCCGGGCAGTTTCTTCAGGGTTTCCGCACCCGCCGGCAAGATATACGCCGGCCCGCTCGAGTCTTTGAATTCCCGAGGAAATAATGCCCGCTCCCGCGAGAAGGGATCGGGCGGAAAGCGTTCCATTTTCGCCCGCAGGCTGGTCCCGGAGGGCGAACACCACCGTGCCGGAGGGGGCGGAACACCCCTCCCCGGCACGGGCGGCGGAAGGAAGCAGGAAGAATACCGCGAAAAGCAGCGCAGCGGCAATATTTTTTTTCATATTTGCCCGGCTGCGTACCTCAGCTGAAGGCCCGCTTGTACTGTTCCGGCCAGGGCAGCTCGATCCCCCTCTTCCGGGCTTCAAGAAGGGGGAAGAAGGGGTTCCTGAGGAGTTCCCGGCCGAGGGCCACGAGATCGGCCCGGTGATTGCACAGGGCTTCCTCAACCATTTCCAGGGTGGTGATAAGCCCTACGGCGATGGTGGGCACTTCGCAGGCCACCTTGATCATCTCGGCGAAGGGGATCTGGTAGCCGGGGAACACGGGGGGAGGAACGGGCGTCACCCCGCCGGAACTGACGTGGACCACATCCACGTCCCGGGTCACACGGTCGATGATACGGGCCATTTCCGTGGGGGTCATGCCTCCTTCGGCGTAATCCTCGGCGGAGACCCGCAGGAACAGGGGCTTTTCCCCGGGCCATTCAGTCCGGACGGCCCGGACCACCTCCTGGAGGAACCGGGAACGGCCCTCGAAGTTCACGCCGTAGCCGTCGTGCCGCTTGTTGCTCAGGGGGGAGAGGAACTGGTTTATAAGATACCCATGAGCCCCGTGTATTTCCACTACGTCGAATCCCGCTTTCAGGGCCCGCCCCGCTGCGGATGCGAATGCCTCCGTAACGAAGGAAATGTCGTCATGGGTCATTTCCTCAGGATCCTGGTATTTTCCGTCATTGCTGTAATTGATGGCGCTGGGGGCGAAAATCTTCTCCGCGGCAGCCCCGCACTTCCGGCCCGCATGATTGAGCTGGATGCCGATTTTGGCTCCCAGTGAATGGACGTGATCAACGATGCGGGAGAGTGGACCGATCTGGGCATCGCTCCACAAGCCGAGGCAATTATCGGAAATTCTTCCTTCAGGCACAACTCCCGTGGCTTCCACGATAATGAGCCCTGCCCCGCCAAGAGCCCGGGCACCGTAATGCAGATAGTGAAAATCAGTGGGAACGGATCCCGGAGCACTGTACATGCACATGGGGGGCATGACGATCCGGTTTTTCAGCTCAAGATCCTTGATCCTGAATGGTTCGTAAGTCTTCACGAAGAACAGGCCTCCTTTATGACGGTATGGTGAGAGTAGGGTATCACGAAAGGTTCTTTTTTGCACCGCAGAAAAGCGCCGCCCCCTGATCGGAGGCGGCGCGCCGGTGGTGCAGCTTTTTTTGTCTAGGACCAGCCGATTGTCTGGAGCACAGTAAGGGCGACCATGGCCAGCACTATCTGGAGCGCTATGAGGGGGAAGATCCACTTCACGTACTTCTCGTAGGCGATGCCCGAAAGGCCGAGGCATCCCATGACCACGCTCGCAGTGGGGATGAAACAGTTGGTGAAGCCGTCGCCGAACTGAAATGCCTGGACGGCCACCTGGCGGGTGATGCCTGTGAGGTCCGCCAGAGGCACCATGATGGGCATGACGGTGACTGCCTGTCCGGAGCCGGAGGGGATGAAGAAGTTGATGACCACATTGGCCAGGAACATGAGGTTTGCGCCGATGACCGGACCGTATTTGGAGATGGGCAGGGAGAGGTAGTAGACCACCGTGTCGATGATCTTGCCGTCGGTCATGACCACGGAGATGCCCC
>CAYTQC010000256.1:0-2231 GCA_964439735.1 uncultured Synergistaceae bacterium | reverse complement strand
CCGATATTTTCAGGGACGCCGAGGATGGAGTTCAGGATGAGTCCCACACCCTTGTACTGGTAGGCCACGATCCCGATGTACGCAAGCATAATGATGACGGTGGCCAGAACACGGGCGAGGCGGCCGTAGACTTTTTCGATAACTTCAGGAACTGTCTGGGCGTTCATCCTGCGGATCTTTTTGGCGACGAACGAAAGGACAAACTGGCCGACGGGGGATCCCATGGAAAAGGCGATGGCGGCCATGAGGCCGTACTGGTACCCGCTGGCTGCAGGGCCTCCGAGGACAGTCCCCGCTCCCATCCATGTCGCCATGAGGGTGCCGATGAGGATCGGCGTCGGAAGAGAGCGACCGGCAACAGAATAATCCTCCTGTGTTTTGACCTTTTTCCCATAATAAATCCCGACGACAGTTATGACTACCAGGTAGGTAACAACACAATAAAAAGCGAACGTTAACTGCACATTTTTCACCTCCAGATTTTTGTGTTCCTGATTTCCGGATAAGGGGTGCGAATTCAATGATGACCTGTTTTTCTCAAAAAAACGCAGTTCACGTTTTTTACCTCAATGGACCACTTCCCTTCCATGAAGATCAAAACGTTGATACAGAAACGATTGTGGGCATCATAAAAAATTTACGCAGTTCTGTCAATAATGAAACTTTTCAGGGAAAAAGAAGGGCAACGCTGGAGGGTTTCCGCACAAAAAAGGAGGCTGCAATGGAATATGCAGCCTCCCGGACGAAACAAATGACCCGGTTTGTTTATAACCTGTGAGCGCCCGCGGCCACGAAGGAAAGCCCCGCTTTCGTCAAGGCTGCCGCCGTATCGTTCACCGCCTTGTGCTTCATCAGGTAGTTTTTCGTGAGGGCGTCCATGTCACCGGACGACTCTACTTCCTTCTTCTCCCGGAAGTAGTCGAGAATATCCGATGGATGGGCGAGGGTCTGCTCATCTTCGGGATTGCCTCCCTCGTGTTTCGCGGAAATGTTGGGTATGGTCTTCACCAGTTCAAGCAGGCCGTCGCGCCTGTTGTAGGGTTGGCGGACGATGCTTTTCCAGGTCTCCGTGATGTGGTGCTCGATCCGGACCTGGTCCTCCAGCCCGAGGGATCTGCGGATCTCCGCGGACTTCGCCAGGTGGGCGTCGTCGATGGAGTTGGCAAGGTTGAAGCCCGCAAGGGGAGTGGAGCCGTCCTCACGGGCAAAAAGCCGGGCTGCAAGCAGTGTCCACAGGACGGCATACGGGTTGTCGTTCCCCATGAAGACGGAGATTTTGAACCGGATGTCTACGCCCAGGCGGTAGAGCAGGTATCCGAGGAACACCGTACCGGAGTTGATATTGAGGATCTCGTCCACTCCGTAGTTCACGTAGTAGTACAGCGCTTCCTCCACCCATCTCAGGGGATGGCTGTTGGGCTGGCCGATGCCTCCGAAGTAGCCGGTGATGGTGTCCGGTCCGCCCAGGTGGATGTTCGACCCGTCAACTCCCTTGGTATCGAGAGTCTCCACGCAGGAAGAGCCGAGAATCTTCGCGGCGGCGTGCACGGCGGGAAGATCCCCGTTGTCCGCCTCCTGCTCCTTCATCTTTCGCACGCGAATAAACCGCCCGGGAAGCAATTCCCCTTTCTCGATGCTCTGCTTCACTTCGGCGAGAAGCCACGGGAAATACTGCAGGGCGCTGATCTCAAGGGTCGCGGCCCTGGAGTGATCGTAGTCCCATAAAGGACGCCCGGGATTGACCTTTGACCGGTAGTCGGACAGAGAGACAAGCTTCCCCTCGTCGCAGACCTCCGCGAGCCATTCGATATCCTTCACGTATGGTGAATTCATCCGCTCCATCTTCCTGACGAGGTTTTCCACTTTCCCCGCTTCCCGCGCCCTCTCGTTTATTTCGCTCACGGAACCGAACTTCGATACGACCCTCCGCAGGTCTGTGACGGCACTGTTTTTCGGGTCTGACAAGAATGCGTTGATATCCTGGAGCGTGTCCTCACCGATCTGAAAGCCTTTGTTCTGCATAAGAAATTCCTCCCTGTATGTGTTTTGGCCGGACTATATAAAAAAACCGGGGACCTTCGAAATTTCGAAGACCCCCGGCTGAAGCTCAAAGGCACGCAAATTTATGCGCCCGCGGCTCCAGGAGGGTCGCTGCGCATCATCATGGCGAAAAATACGTTGAAAAGTGGGGAGTTAAAGAGTGACGTCACGTGCGAATCCTCCTTTTTTTA
>CAYTQC010000255.1:0-2299 GCA_964439735.1 uncultured Synergistaceae bacterium | reverse complement strand
GGGTAAAGATGCCCCCGAGGATCCCGCCGAGGATGATGACCGGTGCAAGGAGAGCCCATATTGACGACTTGAATTCAACGGCGACCTTTTTTCCGGAAAACCCCTCCGACATAGTGTAATTCCTCTTCTTTGAGATCCTTGAGACCACGATCATAAGAGCAAGTCCCATCAGGATGCCCGGAACAAATCCCGCGGCGAAAAGCCCTCCCACCGACACGTTTACAGAGACCCCGTAGATCACCATGATGATGCTCGGGGGGATGATGGGTCCTATGGTCGCTGCGACGCTGTTGAGAGCCGCGCTGAAATCAAGATCGTAGCCGTTTTTCTCCATGGATGGGATCATTATCGATCCGATCGCCGAGGCGTCAGCGACGGAAGAGCCGCTGATCCCCGCAAAAATCATGTTCGCAACTACGCAGGCGTGGGCGAGTCCTCCGCGGATATGTCCCACAAGGCTGTTCGCGAAGCCGATGATCCTGATGGTAGTTCCTCCGCGGTTCATAAGGTCTCCCGCAAGGATGAAAAACGGAACTGCCATGAGCGGGAAAGAGTCGATGCCCGTGAACATCCTCTGGGCAACCAGCTCCAGGGGAACTCCCATGGCGATAAGGACAACGATGCCAGTAATTCCCATCACCAGCGCGAGGGGAATTCCCATGAAAAAGCACACGAGAAATGATGCGGTCATGAGGAGCGTCATTTTCCTGCACCTTCCTTTCCCTTCAGGGCTGCTTCAAGTTCCAGGTCCGCCGTGGAAAGAGACTGGGAGGACCGGCTCAGGACGAGGAAAAGAAGGTGCAGGAACATGTACACCGAGCCGACCGGAATTGCCAGGTAGGGGATCCACATGGGGAAATCCATGGCCGGAGACGTCTGGCTCCAGAGACTCACCATGAGCTTGATTCCCTGTACGGTCACTGCGGCAAGAAAAACCATGATGATGATCTCGGCGGCAAAAGTGACCTTCCGGCGGAGCGCCTCAGGCAGTTTCTCCACGAACATGGTCACGCCGATATGCCTCCCCTTCCCCATGGCATACCCCGCGCCAAGGAACGTCACCCAGGCCATCATGTACCGGGCGGCCTCCTCCGACCATGGTATTGGATCATGAAGGACGAACCTGTAAAAGACCGCAGCAAAAGCGACCACTCCCATCGCCCCCATGAGAACAGCAATAAGAGCGAAGGCGATCCGGTCAAAGACCGCAAGAATCAATTTCAAAAACTTCACTTCTCCACCTCTCCTTCAGGCTGCTCCGGGGACGGGGCAGTATCCGCCACGTCCCCGAAGGTACACATGCTGTTTTTCGGCCGAAAGACAGCTACTTCAGCATATCGGCCATTTTGGCCTCTGCCGCTGCGACGGCCTCGAGAGCTTCCTTCACCCACTGTTCACCCGCCTGTGCCTTCACGTACTCAAGCACAGGAGGCTGTGACACTGAGCGGAACTCGTTCAGCTGCGCAGGAGTAGGCACGTAGACCGTCATTCCCTTTTCCGTCACGTTAAGAATGCCTGACTGGACCTGCCGTTCCGAAATGGCCCTCTGGGCAATGTTGAAGAGCTGGGCGCCCTCGTACAGAGCAGCCTTCTGGTCTTCGGTGAGTTTTCCCCAGACCTTGTCGTTGACGAACATGATCAGGGGGTTGTAGAGATGTCCGTCAAGAATGGTGTGCTTCTGGACCTCATAGTACTTTCCGTTGTTGGTGAGGGTCATGGGAAGCTCGCACCCGTCCACGACCCCCTGCTGCAGTGCCATGTAGAGTTCACCGAACGCCACCGGAGTGGGAGCCGCTCCAAGAGCCTCCACCATCTTCATGTGTGCCGGATTCTCCATGGTCCGGATCTTCAGGCCCTTCATGTCGGCCACGGACTTGATCTGCTTCTCGCTGGTGACAAAGTGGCGGTAGCCGTTCTCGCTGACGGCCAGCGTACGGATACCGGTGACCTTCCGCATTTCCTCCATGAGCTTCCTTCCGAAAGGACCGTCAAGAACCTCCCATGCAACTACCTGGTTCGGGAAAAGGTAGGGAATATCGAACACCATGATGGGCTTGAAAAGGGTCGGCACAGGCCCTGTCGTAATGGTGCCCAGCTCAATGGTCCCCATCTTCAGCCCTTCAAGGATCTCCTTTTCGTTGCCCAGCTGGGAAGCATGGAATACCTCGATCTGGACAGATCCCCCCGTTTTGTTCTGCACGTGGTTTTTGAACAGCTCCACAGCTATAACCGTGCGGTCCTCAGGGTCCGCAGGCCCTGCATTGGCGAGCTTCAGCTTCACGTTATCCGCAAAAGCGGA
>CAYTQC010000254.1:0-2306 GCA_964439735.1 uncultured Synergistaceae bacterium | reverse complement strand
CGGAACAGATAGCGTCTGCAATGCATTTCCAGGGAAGCGGTGAAGACCTTCACGGCAGCTTTGCAGCCCTTGCAGCCGTGCTGGAACAAAAGAAGGGATCCTGCAGGCTCGAGATCGCGAATGCCCTGTGGGGACAGGAAAGCTATCCCTTCCTGCAGGACTTTATCGGACTGATCGACAGGCATTACGGGGGCGGATTCAGAACAGTAAACTTTAAAGAAAGGAAAGAAGAAGCGCGGGCCGCTATAAACGAATGGGCTGCGGCAAATACTTCAGGCAAGATCCGCGAACTGCTGAAGCCGGAAATTTTAACCGAACTTACCCGCCTGGTGCTCACCAATGCCATTTATTTCAGGGGAAACTGGGCAGCAGGGTTTGATCCCGGGCAGACTAAGGCGGCTCCTTTCCATGTCCGCACCGGAGAAACGACAGATGTCCGGATGATGCACACTGCGGGCATGTTCAGGTACGCCGATCAGGATGGAGTGGAGCTCCTCGAGATGCCCTACGAGGGTGAGGACCTTTCCATGGTAGTGCTCCTTCCGGGTATTACCGCCTCAGGCGATGCCGTACCCATAGACCTCGGGAAACTTGAACACTGGCTTGATGCCGCCGTTTCGGGCCAGGTGGAAATCTGGCTGCCGAGGTTCACATTCGAGGCTGAATACCGGCTTGAGGAATATCTGACAGGGATGGGTATGACGGACGCTTTTTCAGTACCTCCTGCAGATTTCTCAGGCCTCAACGGGCGAAAGGACCTGTACATTACAGCGGTAGTCCACAAGGCCGTCATCGATGTGAACGAGGAGGGCAGCGAGGCTGCCGCAGCTACAGCCGTGGTGATAGGTACAAAAATGGCCCCGCGGAAAAATTATTTTCGGGCCGACAGGCCGTTCATCTTCCTCATCCGGCACAACGAGACGGGTGCAATCCTGTTCCTCGGGCGGGTCGTGCATCCCTGACGGTTCTCCTGTCCCTTTCCCCAACCGGGAAGAATCCTTCCGGGAACACCCTGCACGTAATTTGCGGGTCCTTCCCTGTTAACGATCTTTCAGGCAAAAAAGCGGACTGTCCTTCCCGGACATGTCCGCTTTTTCTTTTCCTCCTCATCGGTCTGAACTTCAGAAATTTCCCTGTTGACATATTAGACCGTATGGTCTAACCTATCGGTCTGTAATGATTGAAGGAGGTGCGCCGTGAGTTTACGGGCAAGAAAACTGGACGAGGAAAAAAGGGAAGCCCTCCTCACCGCGGCCATGGAGGAAATTGCGGCCAACGGCATCGACGGGGCCTCATACAACAGGATCATAGAACGGTCAGGCCTGAGCAAGGGCGTGGTCTATTACTACTTCGACAACAAGGAAAGCCTGTATCTCACCGTCCTTGAAGAAGTGGAGAGAAAGTTTCTCGCCTCGGTGGGGAAGCTGAAGATGCCTGCAGCCAGAGAAGAGTTCTGGACCGCCTGCCGGTCGTATTACGAGAAGGCGATACGGTATGGCGCCGGAAATCTCGGGATCGTCAAGGTGGTACGGAGCCTGGCGGATCCTTCCTCTGGAATGAAGGGAAGCGCCGAGATGCGCGAAAACTTCAAAAGGGTCGAGCGGTGGACGGGCAACCTTCTGAAGCGCGGGCAGGACCTTGGTGCGATCCGTAAGGACGTTCCTCCGGATCTTCTCCGGAATGTCCTCCAGGCAGTGGGGCATACAATGGATTCCTGGTTTTTCGAAAACCTCGAAAAGGATCCGGGAAATGTAAGTGTCGAGGAATTTCTTTCCTCTGCACTGGATATGTTCAGGAGAATTTTGTCACCGGAAGGGGCAGAGGTACATGGCTAAATCAATATTCGCAAGGCTGAGTGTTTTGTTTTGGATCCTCCTGATCGCGGCAGGGGGCGTCTTCATGGTGGTCCGTGTCCAGGCAAAACTCCAGGAGGCTGCGGCAAACACCGCCGCCATGGAGCAGAAGGAGGAAGTGCCCGTTCCGGTGGATGTCCTGAAGCTTTCCCGGCAGGACTGGGAGATCTGGCGCAGCTACTACGGCCAGGCCAAGGCGGGAAAAAGCCAGACAGTTACGTCCTACGTGAAGGAAATCGTCAGGGAAGTCCACGTGCAGATCGGCGACAGAGTCAAGGAGGGGCAGGTGCTGCTGACTCTCTCCTCCCAGGATTACCGTGCGTCGGCTGCCGCTGACAGGGCAAGCTATGAGGATGCGGTCCGGGACCACAGGAGGCTTTCCGAGCTCCACAAGTCGGGGGGAGTTTCCAAGGCCCAGGTCGAGCAGGCGTATTCGAGGATGAAGAGCGAGGA
>CAYTQC010000253.1:0-2322 GCA_964439735.1 uncultured Synergistaceae bacterium | reverse complement strand
GCAGGTCTGCCAGCAGGGGAATGGTGATCCCTTTCCTGCCCCTGTAGCGGTCCGCAATGGGAAGCAGGCGTCCCTCCAGTTCGGAGTGCACGGCGCTTTCCGTCGACATGATCATTCTTTTCCTCCTTGAAAAATACGGGATTATGGTATGCCATTATACCTCCATTCGTGGAATAATTCTCTCAGGGGTCGAATCCGTTATATAATCCACTTGACTGAAAAGATATTTTGATATATACCCTATTAGGGTATATATTTCAACGGAGGTGCTGCAATATGATAAAAGTCTTTTCAACGAAGACCTGCCCATGGTGCACAAAGGTCAAGGAATATCTGCAGAACAAGGGGGTCGAATTCGAGACCGTCGATGTTTCGGCGAACCGGGAAGCGGCAATGGAGATGGTGAAGAAAACCGGCCAGATGGGTGTACCGGTGACACAGATAGGCGAAAAGTACATCATAGGGTACAACCCGGAGGCTATCGACGCTGAAATCGAGAATCAGGGGAAATAGAGCACACAATTTCAGTCTGTCAGGAAGGGGTTGATGTTTTGCCTCGAGGATCTGAAACGGGTTCTGAACTGCTCAGGTTTTCTTATAGTATGGCTGTGAGCGGCGGAGAGGCGCTTGTTCCATCCGGAGCGGTTGATCTGCAGGCAGTCGAAGTGTACGGAGAAATACTGAAAAGAGGCGATTCCTGGCTTAAGGAATCGGCGGCACAGGGGAGGGACGGTTTCGGCTGGCTCTCTCTGCCCGGACGGGATATTTCGGACGTGGAGGAGACTGCGAAGTGGATCTCCGGATTTGACGCCATCGTCCAGGTGGGAATTGGAGGCTCGGCGCTCGGGAACCTTATGCTTCACGGAGCGCTTCTCCCCCCGTACTGGAATGAAATTCCGGCCTCGAAGCGCGAAGGACCCAGGTTCTATATGTCGGACAACGTCGACCCTGCGGACAACCGCATGATATGGAACCTCATCGATCCGGAAAAGACGGTTTTCATCGTTATCAGCAAGTCCGGCAGCACGGCGGAGACAATGGCGAATTTCCTGTTCTTCTGGGACCGCCTCAAAGTCGATCTCGGCCCGAAAAAGGCCGCCGGGCATGTTGTGGTGATCACCGACGAGGAGAAGGGGGTCCTCCGTCCCTTTGCCGAAGAGATCGGATGCCGCAGTCTCGTCCTTCCCGCTGACGTGGGAGGACGCTTCTCCGTCCTGTCGCCCGTGGGCCTTCTCTCGGCCTGCGCCATGGGGATCTCGGCCCGGAAACTGCTTCAAGGTGCAGCGGAAATGGAGGAGATACTCGATGCCAGGGACTCCGTTTTTGACAATCCAGCCCGCCTCATGGCGGCTCTTTCCGTGGCCCATTACCGGCAGGGACGGAACATGACCGTCCTGATGCCCTACGAGGATGCCCTGGAACGATTCTGTGAATGGTTTGCCCAGCTCTGGGGTGAAAGCCTCGGAAAGAACGGTATGGGATCCACTCCTGTACGTGCTCTCGGCGCCATTGACCAGCACTCACAGATACAGCTCTACACCGAAGGTCCCGACGACAAGCTTTTTACGGTTATGACCATAGGTGATCCCGCTGAGGAGATCGTCATCCCGGAGACCGAGGAAAAAGCCCTGGTCTCCCTCTCGTACCTCTTCGGCCAGTCCATGAACTCCCTGCGCCGGTATGAGGCACTTTCAACCGCCGCCGCAATAGCAAAAGCCGGAAAGCCCGTCATATCCATCGAACTGCCAAAACTCGACGAGCGCCGTCTCGGCGCCCTGATCCAGTTCTACGAACATGTCACGGCCCTTTCGGGATATCTTCTGGATGTAAACCCCTTCGACCAGCCGGGAGTGGAGCAGGGGAAAAACTACACCTACGGCCTCATGGGACGCCCCAACTACGGGGCCCAGGCCCTCGAGGTAACGGAGCTCGCAGAAAAGCTCTCGCTGAAGGAGATCCTTCTGTAACGGGAACTTCAGGCGATTCAGTACGGCAAAAAGGCCGCGGATCTTTTTCCGCGGCCTTTTCCTTATCTCTTTTCAGCCGCGGCTGTCAGCCGGTTCAGTCCCACCCCTGGTCCGGCTCGTCCACCCTGTCAGCGGTGACCACGCCTGTATTCGTGTTCCCGTCCGTATAGACGGAGAAAGAGCCGGAATAGATCCTCACTCCCACGTGGGATCCCAGTGCGTAGGGAGAGGAATCAAAGAACGCCTCATCAAAAATGTTGTTCTTCGCCCCTTCGTATACCGGCATGTAGAGGATACCGTCTATCTCAAGGTCGGTGAAGAAATGGGTACCGAAGGAAAGCTCGGGCATGTACCC
>CAYTQC010000252.1:0-2342 GCA_964439735.1 uncultured Synergistaceae bacterium | reverse complement strand
GGGGAGTTTCCAAGGCCCAGGTCGAGCAGGCGTATTCGAGGATGAAGAGCGAGGAAGCAAAGCTCCAGTCCTCCAAATCCACCCTCGCCCGCACCCAGATCAGGGCCAGCATCGACGGCATCGTTGCCAGCCGCTCAGTGGAGCCCGGAGAAGTAGCCTCGGACGGGAAGGCCCTTCTCACCATCATCGATCTCAAGGACCTGGAAGCCGAGATCATGGTCTCCCGAAAGGACATCCTGAGCCTGAACAGGGAGACTCCCGTGGAAATAGTCAGCGACAGCCAAAGGACAAAGTGCTCCATCAAAAGGATCAGCCCGGAAGCCGCCCAGGGATCCGGCCTGTATCCCGTAGTGGTGTGCCTGAACGGGCTTGAGGTGCTTCCCGGTACCCACGTGGAGGCCCGTTTTCTCGTGGAAAAAAAGAAGGACCTGATCGTCATCCCCTCGGAGATCGTCCAGAGAAGGGGCGACAAGGCCTATGTCTATGTCATCGAGGGTGAAAAGGCGAGCCTTCGCGAGGTCGTCCCCGGTGAGGGACAGAACGGATCCCTTTCCGTGGAAAAGGGACTTTCGGAGGGAGACCTGGTTGTTGTACGCGGGCACAATCTGCTCTATGAAAACGCTCCCGTGAGCATATCGGGGGAGGCCGCCGTCACCACGGCAGGGAAGTAACAATGGGCGGACTCGTTCGTTTCTGCATAAAGCGCCCGGTGTTCACCTGGGCGATGGTGATCATTTTTGTCCTTCTGGGTGTGAGCAGCTACAACCAGCTCGCTGTTTCGCTTCTTCCCAAGGTGGATATTCCCGTCGTAGTGGTCCAGACACGGTATACAGGCGCCAGCCCCAACGAGATCGAGCAGCTGGTGACGAAGCCCGTCGAGGACGCCATCGCTGACCTCGAGGGACTCGACAGGATCACGAGCTATTCGGCTGAGAGCAACTCCTTCGTTATCCTGGAGATGGAAGTGGACGTGAACGTCGACCAGGCACTCGTTGACGTTTCCAACAAGGTGAAATCCGCACGGAACAAGCTTCCCGATGCCGTGGACGAGCCCATTTTCAGAAAGGTTGATATCAACGCCCAGCCCTTCCTGATCGTTGCCTTCAACAGCCTGCTTCCGGAAAAAGAAGCGAAGAAGATCATCGAGGACACAATAGTCCCCCGCCTTTCCCGGGTGGAGGGAGTAGGACAGACCAGCGTGACGGGAGGCAGGGACAGGGAGATCAGGATACTTCTGGACCCTGTCGCGTTGAGCGAATACAGCGTGAGCATCCAGACGCTGGCAGCGGTGGTTGCCGCCAACAACATCACCAATCCCTCCGGCTACATCACCCAGGAGAAAGACGAGACGTGGCTCCGGCTTATCGGAGAGTTCAACAGGGCTGAAGACCTGGAGAACATTATGATCCCGACCTCTTCCGGAAACCCGGTGAGGGTACGCGACCTGGGCACTGTGGTGGACGGCGAGCAGGACGTACGTTCCATTGCCAGGGTGAACGGGAACTCCGTTGTCCAGCTGCGGATCAGCGCCCGCCCCAATTCCGACGTGGTGAGGGCGGGCGAGCTCGTGAAAAAAGAGCTTGACAGTATCCTGAAGACCATGCCTGACTTTACTGCGGAGGTACCCTTTGACGATACTCTCTTTATAGAATCATCGGTGAAGAACGTGCTCCGTGACATGGGGTCCGGTATCCTGCTTACAGTTGTGGTCCTGTACCTCTTCCTCAAGCGTTTTTCGGCGACATTCATCGTGTCCGTCGCCATGCCCGTAGCCCTCTTCGCCACGTTCATGCCCATGGCCATGCACGGCTATTCCCTGAACATCATGAGTTCCCTGGGCCTTGCCATCTCCATGGGCGTCCTGGTGAACAACTCCATCCTCATTATCGAGAACATCTACCGCTACCGGGACATGGGATACTCTCCCGAGGAGGCGGCGGAAAAAGGAACGGTTGAGATTTCCCTGTCGGTCATCGCGGGAACCGCCACCAACCTCGGCGTATTCCTGCCGGTTGCCATCATGAAGGGAATCGCAGGGCAGTTCCTGGTGCAGTACGCCATGACCATAGTCTATGCCACGCTTTTCTCCCTGTGGGTCTCCCTGACCCTCACGCCGTCCATGGCGGCACGGTTCAGCCCTGACGCGGGAATTCCCAGGATCGGCCGCATCCTGTGCGGATGGTGGGACTGGGTCTATTCCGGCTTCGAGGAGCTTTTCCTCTCGCTGCTCAGGCGTGCACTGGCCCACCCGGTCGTCACCATTGTTCTTTTCCTGGGGCTTACCTTCGGGGCATTCAGGCTGGGAGGCCTTATCGGCTCGGAGATGATGCCCCGCACGGACA
>CAYTQC010000251.1:0-2350 GCA_964439735.1 uncultured Synergistaceae bacterium | reverse complement strand
CAAAAAAACGTGAGCGCACGCCGAAGCGTGAAAAGATGGAACACATCAACTCCGCAACCCGGTGGGCCTCGTGCCTTGAAAAAGCAAGCACGCTCGGCCCGGAGCCGCTGATGGCGACCCCGGAACAATCGGGAATGCCCCTCACTTCGTCCAGGATCGCCTCCCCGCCGGGGAAAAGCCTGGCCCGGAAGGGCTGGTGCAGCCGGTCATCCATGGCCCAGGGAAGATTCTCCCAGTTTCCCGTGGCCCACGAGGCCGCAAGAAGAGCCGACCGGCTCAGATTATACACTGCATCTTTCATTGGAACCTGTTGAGGAAGGGCTCTTCTTGCATCCTCCGTGCTCAGCTCCACTGCAGGTACTGCCACCACAGCAAGGATATCCGCCGGCAGGGCAGGCATGCGGACGAACTTCAGGTCCTCCCCGTCCCAGCAGCTCACCACCATGCCGCCGAGACAGCATGGCACCACATTATCAGGATGCCCTTCCATTCGAACCATGAGGGGAAGAAGGTCCTCTTTCGGAAGAGGATATTCCCTGAGTTCGTTTGCAATCGCCACCCCGCCCACGATCGCCGAAGAAGAACTGCCCAGCCCGCGCTTCATGGGAATGGCGTTCATGGTGCGCAGGCGCAGCCCCGGAGGCTCCATCCCCCACTCCCTGCAGGCCGTCTCGTAGCTTTTGATCACACCGTTTTCCCGAACGAGGGATTCGTCCCCTCCCCCCTCTCCCACGACATCGATGGAATAGCTGCCGGAAGGAAGGATCTCAAGCACATCGAAAAAATTGTACAGCGACAGCGCAAGACCGACCGTGTCGAATCCGGAACCGAGGTTCGCACTGGAGGCCGGCACTTTGACCCGAAGAAGACTCACTGTCCGAGCACCTCCGCGAGGGCGGCAGAAGTGCCTTCGATCTCCACAGGTTCGCCTGCCCTCAGCATCGCTCCCTCAGGATCTTTCAATCCGTTCCCGGTCAGGACCATGACGACCCGTATCCCCCGGGGAAGCTTCCCAAGGCGGGCAAGCTTCGCAATGGCCGCCAGCGGAGCGCACGAAGCGGGTTCAGCGAACACTCCCTCTGTCGAAGCAAGGGTTTTCTGGGCACCGAGTATCTCGTCATCTGAAACGGACAGGAACTGGCCGTTGCTCACTTCCACTGCCCGTCTCGCCTTGTCCGCGCTCACAGGCCGTCCGATCCGAATGGCGGTGGCCACCGTCTCCGGCTGATCCACCTCGCATCCCCTGACGAGCGGCGCTGCGCCCTCCGCCTGGACGCCGATAAGACGGGGCAGCCGCTCGATCCGGCCTATCTCCCTGTAAAATTCGAACCCCGCACAGTATGCGCTGATGTTCCCGGCATTGCCCACAGGTAGGACCAGCCAGTCAGGCGCCGATCCCAGTTCATCGCTGATCTCCCAGGAAGCGCTTCTCTGCCCGTACAGCCTGTACGGGTTCACCGAGTTGACTATGGCAATGCCTCTTTCTTTCGCAGCCTGCCGTGCCAGTTCCAGGGCATTGTCGAAATTCCCGCGCACTGCGACCACCTTCGCCCCGTAGATAAGCGCCTGGGCAAGCTTTCCCCCGGCCACCTTCCCTGCGGGAAGCAGAACATAGCACGGAATCCCCGCCGCCGCTCCGTAGGCTGCGGCCGAGGCGGACGTGTTCCCCGTGGATGCGCAGATCAGTGCCTTTGCCCCTTCTTCAAGAGCCTTTGACACTGCCAGCACCATTCCCCTGTCCTTGAAGGAGCCCGTGGGGTTCAGCCCCTCGTATTTCCCGAACAGTTCGATGCCCAGTTCACGGCCCAGTCTTCCCAGGGGAACCAGTGGAGTGTCACCCTCGCAGAGCGACAGGCGCGGAGTCCGGTCCGTCAGGGGCAGAAACTTTTCGTAGGAATACAGAATACCTTTCTTCATCAAATTTCCCTCCTGAAAAAAAGCCTGCATCGTCCTCACTCTGGAGACGATGCAGGCTCATCGCGGTCCCACTCCAATTCCGAAAAATATCGGCTGCTTGATCCCGCTGTGAGGGGCGGAACCCCGGCGTCTTTCCTCCCGAAGGAATTCGACGCCCGCTCAAGGGTGGTATTCCCTTTTCGAAACGGAGAAGGATTTTCAGCCCCGATCCTTCATCTCTGTCCGTTTTTTGGAAAAGGTACTCTTCCTTTCATCGCTTTTTTATCATATTATTGATGTTCACAATTTCCCTACTTATACCTGCGGGAGGGAAAAGTGTCAAGAGCCCGGCATCCCAACCGTCACACACCACTGGACAGGGTGCCGGAATTCCGGAAAGGACGTGAAAAAAGAAATGAAACCATTCGACATTGCCACAATCGAGAAATTTACA
>CAYTQC010000250.1:0-2364 GCA_964439735.1 uncultured Synergistaceae bacterium | reverse complement strand
CAAATAAGGGCCTTGACAGAGATAAATACAAACTTCCTCAACAGGGAAGGAGATTTCTATGACTTCTGTGGCAAAGAGTCCGAGCAAGGCAAAGCTTGCATATTTGAAGATAAAAAAAATGCTCCTTAATAGTGAGATCACCACCGAGACTTTCGTTTCAGAGGAAATGCTCTCGAAATATTTGGGGCTCAGCAGAACTCCGGTGAGGGAAGCGGTAAAGCTTCTTCTTCACGAGGGGTATTTCAGGCAGGGACCAAGCGGCGGATTATTGGTCCACAAGGCTTCTTTGCGCGAGTGCCGGGAACTCTATGATTTGCGGATTGCAATGGAAGAGTATGTAATGACCGGAATCTCTATGCCTCTCAGCGAGAAAAACGAAAAACTCCTTCAATCTCTTCTGGAAAAACAGAAAACTGCAGTAAACCTTTCAGACACAGCACAATTTCTTCTCCTTGACATCAAGTTCCACACACTTCTTTTTGAAATTTATGGAAATACTATCCTTTCCGGTATGTACCAGGAACTCAGAAATAAATTCATCGCAGTCGGACTTGTCGTATTCAATGAAGTTTATACGATCGGTACCGCTTATGCTGAGCATTGCGATATAGTCGAATCGCTAAAGTCAAAAAACACTTCCAATGCCGCCCTTTCAATCCGAAAACATATTATTCATGCACAGCAGCAGCTTTTCAGTGCCAGCATGGTGAGAGCGAAAGGTCATTCATGACCATGGAGGCGCTTATGTCACTTTGGACTGACCCTCAAAATGAAATTCGCTTTTTACGGTCACTGTTGTTAATAATTGCTGGCAGTAAAAATTTTTAATCCAGTATTTGCAGATTTTCGAAGAGGTATTTTGGGCAAAGTTGAAACCAGATTCTTGTTTTGAGAACAAAATAAAAACAATAGCCGGATCTTTTGTAGTGATATTTCACGTTTTTTCAGCCAGGTTCGAACGCTTTGATTGGGCAAAGGTGATAATTTTTTTAAAACTCAGTAGAGCATGAAAATATACCGTTTGTGTTCTGGGAAGTTAGTTTGTTTCAGAAAATTTTTTTACTCCTTTTACTAAAGACAAAAAGCCTTTTCATTCCAGATTTCCGAGAGCTGAAAGGAGGGTTGAGACTGAGAAGAAAAACTTAATTGCGTGTTTTCCTGGAACTCCGGTCAAGCCTACCTGTTTTGTTAAGATTATGAGAGGTGGCTAACAATTTTTCTCTGAAAGGGGATAGCAAATTGAGGAAAATAATGCTAATTGCTCTTGTTCTCATGACGGTACTTTCTTCTGTGGGGATTGCTTCTGCTGCACCTATAACATGGGTGACCCAAAGTGTTTTCTCACTTCAGCTCCCTCTTGGCCAGGCTTACCTGTCATGGGCCAAGAAAGTCGAAGAGATGAGCGGCGGCAGGCTTCTTATCGAGACTCACAGTGATGGTGAAATTGTTCCTCCGGCGAGCACATACGAGTCTGTCAGGGATGGTGTGCTCGATGCGGCGATGAATACCCCCGCCTGGCAGAAGGGGCTCTTCCCCGCCGGAGATCTTTTTTACACCCTTCCCGGGGGTGTAACCGGAACCCTTGACCTTGTAACATGGGCTTATACGGATGGGCTGAAGCTTCAGCAGGAGATGTATGGTGATACAGTCGTTGTCTTCCCTCTTGGTCTTACTCCTGCGGAGGTTTTCTGGTCTTCGAAAGAAGTCAGGACTCTTGATGACCTGAAGGGCTTGAAAATGCGCGCTTCCGGGCTTGGTATGGAATTGTTGACAAAGCTTGGTGTGTCAGTCGTGCAGCTTCCCGGCGGTGAGGTTGTTCCCGCTCTCCGGAGAGGTGTCATTGACTCGGCGGAGTTTTGTTTCCCGTCTATGGATGAAGGCCTTGGAATTCATGAGGTGGCGAAGTACATGATAACTCCCCCCATTCACATGGGATCAAACATGTTCCAGCTTTTCATCAATCCCAAGAAGTGGAACGAACTTCCTGATGACCTGAAGGCGATTGTGAAAAACGCAGCTCATGCAGCAACCCTGGAAGTTTATGCATCCCAGATGAGAGAGCAGGCCGGCGCAATGGAACGTCTGCAAGCTGCCGGAGTGACCTTCATAAAGTTGTCTCCGGAAGATCAGAAAAAAGTCCGGGAGATGTCGATCGAGATCCTCGAGGAAAAATCCAAGACGAACGAATGGTTCGCAAAGGTTTGGAATTCTCAGAAAACCCTAATAAAGGATCTTGGGAACTTTATCTCCTTGACGAACTGGGATAATTAGTATGCAACACCCCGCCCCATGACCCGGGGCGGGGTGCATTATAAGCCGAAGAGACGGGCAGGATGTGTTTCAAGGAGGAGAATATGGGTATTT
>CAYTQC010000249.1:0-2389 GCA_964439735.1 uncultured Synergistaceae bacterium | reverse complement strand
GTACGAAAAAATGGGCTGAATTCCTTGCCGTCCAGGAGGATATCCTCTTCCGTATAGGGGATATAGTGGAAAAATCGGGCTCCGGTTTTGCTTTCCCGTCCACCACGGCATACATTGCCCGGGACAGCGGGCTCGACAGTGAGAAGGCCTCCCTCGCTGCGGAAGAAGTGCGGCAATGGATCGGGAGCGGCCGGGTCCCTTTTCCCGACACCCCCATTGAGCACGTCGCCGGGGTTCCCGGCGACGTGGAATATCCGGGGAGATCCTGAAGATACAAAAAAGCATCCCGGAAATCCGGGATGCTTTTTGCACTGCTTCGCAAGGACCTTTGGATCACGCCGTGCCTATCATCTTTTCCGGAAGCCAGAGGATGATCTCCGGGAAGATGGAGCAGAGCACCAGCACCACCATGATGATCAGGATGAAGGGGATGACTCCCCAGATGATATCCCCGATGGTCACACCCAACTCCTTAGGCGCCGTTCCCTTGAGGACAAAGATGGACATGGCCATGGGCGGCGTCTGGAAGGCCATCTGCATGTTGATGCAGATCATCATGCCCGCCCAGAGGGGATTGAAGCCAAGGGCAGTCAGGATGGGGGAGAAGATGGGAACCACGATGAACACGATGCCGATCCACTCGATGAACATGCCCAGCAGGAACACGATGGCCATGATCACGAAGAAGGACATCCATTTTCCGCCCGGCACCGAGAGGATGAACTCCGCCACCACGTCTCCTGCCCCGGCGTTCATGAAAATGCCCACGTAGGCGTAGCACATGGCGGCGATCATCACCACGAAGGCGCTGACCTTCATGGTCTCGAGGGAAGCCCGCTTCATGAGTCCCCAGCTGAATTTCCCGTAGGCAATCGCCAGAAGTATGGACGCGAAGCACCCGACTGCAGCCGCCTCGGTGGGCGGCGCTATTCCGGCGAATATGGTGCCGAGCACTGCGGCGATCAGGAGGATAGGCGGCACCAGCGACTTGAGAAGACGGAACAACTTTGCCGTATCAAACGGAGTGATCTGGTCCTCGGGGATAGCCGGCCCGAGGGCCGGGTTCAGGCGGCAGCGGATGACCACGTAGAGCATGTAGAACGCCGAGAGCAGCAATCCCGGGAAAACGGCCCCCATGAACATCTGCCCTACCGACAGCCCCGCCTGGGGCGCGTAGACCACGAGCATGATGCTCGGCGGGATAAGGATGCCGAGAGTGCCCGCAGCCACAATGGATCCTGCTGCGAGGGACTTGTCATACCCCCTGGTTACCATGGGGGCCAGGGCGATAAGGGTCAGGATGGTGACCGATGCCGCAATGACGCCCAGGCAGGCGGCGAGGATCGTTCCGAAGAGGATGGTCACCACCGCCAGGCCGCCCCGGAGCCTGCCCATGGCCTCGTAAAGGCTCTGGTACAGGTCCTTCGTGACGCCTGAATGCTGCAGGATGACCCCCATGAAGGTGAACAGGGGCACTGCCAGGTAGGGATAGTTGAGCGACAGGTCATAGAAGCGGCTGTACAGGATATGGAACGTTGTGGTTGGACCGAAGACGGCAAACCCCGTGAAGAATGCCACGCTCCCGATGACGAACGCGATGGGGAACCCCGTCATCACAAGGACAAAGACTCCTCCCAGCATTATGGCGGTGACTGCTTCAGCGCTGAGTTCAATCAAGAGTCTCACCCCTCACCATGAAATAAAAATCCCGCACGAGGTTCGCAGCCCCCTGGAGAAGGAGGAAGAAGAGCCCTACGGCGAAGACGGTACGGTAGGGCCATGCGGGGGGATACCAGAAGCTGTTGAAGAACACTTCCTTGATGGTGACGGCACGAATGGCCCACGTGAAGGCAAGGTAGAACATGATGCCCATGAGCGGGAAGAAGAGAAAGAGGGAGCAGATCACGTTCATGAAGGCCTTTCCCCGGGGAGGAAGCATATTGTAGAACATGTCCACCCGGGTGTGGGACTCGTGAAGGTAGTCATAGGAGGCACCCAGAAGGTACAGGGTGCCTCCGGCCATGCACAGCACGTCATAGGCCCATTCGGTGGGAGCGTTGAAGAAATGGCGCGACACAGCCTCGTAGGTTCCCGCGAACACAAGGATCAGGGCGAACCACTTCGCCACCCAGCCGGATGTTTCGCTGACGGTATCGATGAATTTCAGTATTTTCCTTAAGGACGACATGCCCCTTCTCCTTGTGAAATACCGCTGGAATGCGGCTATTTCATAGTTTCGTAGGCTTCGCCGAATGCCTTCATGGAGTTGTAGATCTCTCCAAAGATCGCCGGTTCCTTGGCGACCTTTTCCTCGTAGAACTTGGAGGCTTCGGCTGCAAGGGCGGCGTTGACTTCGGCGGGAACCTTCAGGACCTGGTTGCCTGCCTTC
>CAYTQC010000248.1:0-2408 GCA_964439735.1 uncultured Synergistaceae bacterium | reverse complement strand
ATTGTTGACGGGAACGATGTGTTTGCTGTTTACGAGGCAGCGAAGGAACTTGTGGAAAGAGCCCGCTGCGGAGAAGGTCCTGCCATTCTTGAGTGCAAGACCTACCGGATAAAAGGGCATTTTGTAGGTGACCCGGAGATGTACCGCACAAAGGAAGAGGTCCAGCAGGTCCTTGAAGAGACAGACCCGATCCCGAGGTTCGAGAAAAAGGTCCTGGAAGCTAAGATTATGACTGAAAAAGAACTGGAAGATATCAGGACTAAAGTACAGAAAGACCTGAGCGAGGCCCTGGAGTTTGCGCGCACATCTCCAGAACCTGAAGTTTCTGCCCTGTACGAAGGGCTCTATGTGTGAGGCGGTGGACAGAATGAAGACGATCACATTTTCCCAGGCGACACTGGAAGCCATGCAGGAGGAAATGTCCCGTGACGAGCGCGTGTTCGTCATGGGGGAGGATATTGCCCGCCAGGGAGGAATTTTCGGCCAGTTCAAGGGGCTCCCTGCACAGTTTGGTACCGAGAGGATCATTGATACACCCATCACAGAAACAGCTATCGTCGGGGCATGCGTCGGTGCGGCGCTTGCAGGTATGCGGCCTGTTGCAGATATGCACTTCGCCGATTTTGCAGGGGTCTGTTTCGACGAAATTTACAACCAGATGGCCAAAATCTATTACATGTTTGGAGGCCAGAAATCGGTGTCCATGGTCCTGAGGGCTCCGGACGGGCTGACGAACCAGGCTGCCGCTCAGCACTCACAGTCCCTTGAGGCTTTTTTTCAGCATATTCCGGGCCTGAAGGTCGTTATTCCATCAAATCCTGCGGATGCGAAAGGGCTCCTCAAGGCGGCAATACGTGATGATAATCCGGTCATCTACTTCGAACACAAAGCCCTGTTCCCAATGAAGGGAGAAGTTCCTGAGGAGGAGTACATTACCCCCATCGGAAAGGCAAAGGTAGTTCGGGAAGGGAAAGACATCAGCCTTGTTTCCTACTCCATGACCATGAATCATTCCATAAAGGCGGCGGACATCCTCGCAAAAGAAGGTATCAGCGTTGAGCTTGTTGACCTTCGCTCTATTTCTCCCATCGACAGCGAGACCATCATCAACTCGGTGGTGAAAACATCCAGGCTGGCCATTGCGCACGAGGCAGTGAAGCAGGGCGGAGTGGGCGGAGAGATCGCGGCTATCGTTGCGGAAGAGGCTATTGACTGCCTTGATGCTCCCATCGTAAGGATCGGCGCTCCCTTCACCCCGGTGCCTTTCGCAAGGCCCCTGGAGCAGGCATACCGTGTTACGCCTGAAAAAATCGCCGCTGCCATACGGGGAATGATGTAGGAGCAGGTATGAGAGCGGATAGTGTTTCTTCAGGCGAGGCACTCATTAATAAAACAGTCCTTGTGCGGATCGCTCCGGGAGAGGATGTGTTTTGTGCTCTCCGGGAGGTATGCAGGAAGCACGACATACGGTCAGGCCATATCGCCACAATGATAGGAAGTCTCCGCTCGGCGGATGTGGTCTGTGTGACGTCGCATCCTGAAGACCCTTCCAGGGCTGTGTACCTGGATCCCCTTCATCTGGAGGGATATCTGGAACTTGTGGGAGTTCAGGGAATCATCGGCGAGGATGACAAAGGAGAGCTGAATATCCATCTTCATGTGGTTCTTGCGGGTGCTGATTCGGCGCCTGCAGCTGGGCACCTGGCGGACACCGGAAACAATCGTATCCTTGCCACCGCTGAAGCTGTAATCAATGGTTTAAAGGGAGCGGAATTCAGGCGGTCTCCTGACGAGGAAACCGGTTTTGTCCTGTTCAAGGTCAGGGAAGGACCCCGGGAAAAATAACGCTGAAGAGCAAACTGAATTTTTGCTGCAGCTGTATAGGCCGTGCCGGAATGGCGGCCCGCAGGGGAGGTGGTCACCCCGTTAAACTGGGAATGCATAGCGTAAAGGAACCCGCGCTGCCGGAAAAAAAGAGATCCAATTCAAATAATGAGGAGGTAGAGGGAATGAAAAAGATTATTGCTGTGCTAGTAGCTGTAACGGTTTTTTGTTCTGTTTCCGCACCGGCTTTTGCTGCATACAAGGATGAGTACAAGCTCGACATCGTGCCGAGCCTTACGACCGCTTGGGGAATGGGCGCTTCCTATTTCACTGACCTTGTGAGGGAAAGAAGCGGCGGAAAGATCAACATCAAGGTTTATCCCAGTTCCCAGCTCACTACGGGAAAACAGACGAACGCGTTCCTGCTTCTCAGGAACGGCGCAATTGATTTCGCCGTACAGTCATCCATCAACTATTCTCCCCAGGTCATCGAGCTGAACCTTTTCGCCCTCCCCTTCTTCGTTGCCAACCAGCCTGACCGCTATAAGGCCCTTGATGCGATCAAGGAAGGAAAATCAGGAAAA
>CAYTQC010000247.1:0-2489 GCA_964439735.1 uncultured Synergistaceae bacterium | reverse complement strand
AAGCGGGAGACCGTATCTGGAACATCGAAAGGATGTTCAACCTCCGGGAAGGACTTGATCCGGTGAAAGAAGACACGCTTCCCGACAGGCTGCTGAAGGAGCCCATTCCTGAAGGGCCATCCAAGGGAATGGTCAGCCGCCTGCCCGAAATGCTGCCCGAGTATTACAAGGCCAGGGGATGGAACGAAAAAGGTGTTCCCACTGACGCCAAGCTCAGTGATCTTGGATTGAAATAAGCGAACCGGGTTACAGAACTTCGCTCAGCGGACGCCCTCTTCCCCTACGGGAAGAGGGCGTCTCTTCTCAGGCTGGCGGAGACCAGGACTTTCAGTTACAATATTCCCATGATAAAAGTATTATTTTTCGCCAACATACGTGATATCACAAACGAAAAAGAAACAGAAGTCAGCGGGCCCTCTACCGTGAAGGAACTGCTTGTCCTGCTTTCCGGCCGTTATGGAGATGTTTTCAGGAACGAAGCCTTCGATGGAGACACCTTATCAGACAGGATCATCGTTCTCGTGAACGGAAAACACATCGCCCATACAGGAGGTGCTTCCACACCGGTAACAGACGGAGATACCGTGGCAGTTTTCCCCATCATAGGCGGGGGATAAAAACTGCCGGGGAACGAGGTAATTTAAAAAACGGCAGGCCTGAAGGCCTGCCGTTTTTTCGTCTCTTTTTTGCCCTAAAGCTGCAGGAGCGCTCCTGCAACAGCTCCGGCCACTACGAAAAGTGCCGGGTGGATCTTAGTGAAAATCATCAGGAGGAGCGTAATTCCCCCTATGATCCACGTAAGGATGCCTGTCAGGGAACCAAAGGACATATCATATGCAGCATAGGCAAGAAGCGCCACCACCACGGGACGGAGCCCCCTAAGCATACTTGTGACCTTCGGGTTTCCGCTGATCATGGCAACAAACCTCAGAAGAAGGATCAGGACAATGACGCTCGGCAGAACAGTCCCGGCAAGGGCTGCAAGCGCACCGAAGACGCCGGCCACATCGTACCCGATCACTACTGACATCTTCGTCGCAATAGGACCGGGAAGTGCATTGCCTATCGCGAGGATATCCACAAAATCCGTCACGGACATCCATTGCTGGATATTCACCACTTCCTCCTTGATAAGAGGAACCATGGAAGGACCTCCGCCGTATCCCACGCAGCCTATCTTTAAAAACGACCAGAAAAGGGCTAAAACAGCGCTCATTTTTTCAATCCTTTCTCTTCATGCTCCGCAATCAGCCGGTTACCTTCCCCCGGGCTAGAGTTTCAGCACGATCCCTGCAGCTGCTCCGGCGACAATGATCAGTGCCGGGTGGATCGGGGAAAAAACCATAAGCGCCAGGGATACGATGCAGATACCCCACGTAGTGGGATTTTTCAGCGCGTTCGGAGCCATGTCCCATGCTGCGTATGCGAGCATGGCCACTACTACCGGCCGAAGACCCCGAAGCATGCTTGTCACCAGGGGATTATCCTTCACGAGGGACACGAAGCCCATAAGGATCAAAAGGGCTATCGCGCTTGGCATAATTATCCCGGCCAGGGCCACGACTGCTCCCGGCCAACCTGCCTTCCGGTAGCCGATGGCTGAAGCCATCTTCGTGATGATCGGTCCGGGAAGAGCGTTCCCTATCGCAAGGGCATCCATGAAATCATCAACTTCGATCCATTTCCTGCGCTCCACGACCTCCGCCTTCAGGAGCGGCACCATGGAAGGGCCTCCTCCGTACGCCACGGACCCGGTCTTCGCAAAGGAAATAAACAGGGCCAGCAGATCTTTCAACAAACCAATTCCTCCTCTTCACAACCCGATTGAAATAAACAGCAAAAAATTTCCTGCGAACCATACGCCGCAGGAAAAACTTTTCAGGGCATTTTATATACACTGCATTTTCGATTCTAGAAAAAAGAAGCGTTTTGTCAAGCTCTTTTTTGTTATTTCGACTGAAGCACATATCCCCAATTATCATCCCCGGGTAAAGAGGGACCCGTTATCGTACCTGTTTTCAACACTCAGAGAGTGCAGCCTTCGCTTTCTCCCAGGGCAGAATTTCAAGCGGTATCGCCGCACGGACTGTTTTCTTCGGGTCCACTACCTGGCTGATCCTCAGGTCCATGACAAGAGAACACAGTATAAGGGCATCCTCAAAAGAAAGCCCCAGGCCTTTCTGGACCAGCCCGGTCATCGCTTCTCCGGCAGCAGCGGCTGCCTGTTCCATCGTGTCATCCGACGCGATGATCACGATTTCCTTTTCAGTCACCGCAATGGGCCATGGGGAGGAAGCCCCTTTGACCAGGTCCAATTTTACGGTAACTTTCGCCGGAACCTCTGCACCCGAACAGCAGATTTCTCCGTCCCCCATTACCGCATGACAGTCACCGAGGGCAAGCATGGCACCCTTCTGACGCACGGGAAACCAGACGGTGGTTCCCTTGCGGATATCATTCGTGTCCATGTTTCCTCCGTGGGCGGCAGG
>CAYTQC010000246.1:0-2505 GCA_964439735.1 uncultured Synergistaceae bacterium | reverse complement strand
TACAAGTCTGAATTTTGATTAAGCGGAGGTTTTTCTCCGCTGACCGGGGAGGTGCATTTTGTATGAGAGTCGCGTCTGAAGGGCCAGGGAAGATCGTTGGGAAAAAGCGGAAGGGGTGCAGAGTTTTTATCCTGCTCATAAGCCTGCTCATATTCAGCCTGGTATCGGCAGGTGCGGAGGCTTTTACCTGGACGGTGACCGATGTTGTGGACAACCCCGCGAGCCCGGGAGAATGGTCGCTGCGCGGAATCGTGCAGTGGGCTTTTCCGGGGGACACAATCCTGTTCGCTGACGGGAAACGGGATATCAGCCTTCTGGAACCCCTGGTCATCGAGAAGATGCTGCGCATCCAGGGGCCGGCGTCGTTGACACAGACGGGGAGCAGTGCGGTGCTGGTCAACACGTCCCCGACCATCGTGACGATTTCCGGGGTCACTTTCTCCGGGGCAACGGACAAAAACATGAGCTATGCAGGCTCAGGGGTCATCAACTGGGGTGTCATGAGACTCACCGACTGTGTCATGACAAGCAACCGGACTGCCTGGCAGGGCGCGGGCGTGAGCAATACGGGGACACTGGAAATGGTCAACTGCGTCGTGAGGAACAATGTATCCAACAAGGGGGGCGGAGGGGTCTTCTCCTCGGGGACGCTTGTCATGACCGGATGCACGGTGGAGAACAACATATGCATCGACGACGCGGGCGGGGGCATCCTCAACGATCGCGGCACGCTTGAGGTCCGGCAGAGCTTCATCCTCGGCAACATTGCGAACTCGGCCCTGACGAACGACGACATGTTTATGGGTACCAATTCCGGAGACGGCGGAGGCATTTCCAACATGGGCGGCACGGTAAAGGTGATCGATTCCACCATTTCGGGAAACGCGGGCTACTGGGGCGGCGGGATCTACATCGGGTATGACTTCGGCTCCAGTTCCCTGCAAATCTCCGGTTCAACCATATCCGGAAATACGGCGGAGGCCAACGGCGGAGGAATTTACAGCTTCCGGGGAACAGTCACTGTCGAAAATTCCCGCATCCAGCTGAACACTGCCGCATTAAGCTACAGCTACGGGCACGGAGGGGGGATCTCCCTCTCCGAGAGCACGGCGTCTCTGCTGGCGCAGTCTTCCGTGAGCGGCAATTTGCCGGACCAGATATACTGCTCATACGGCAGCTCGTACACAAACGACGGCACCTGCACCGTAGGGGGCACAGTGGAAAACGCTCCTCCCATGCTCCCGGGACCGCCGGAGGAGAATTTGCCGGAGCCGAGGGATACTTCGGGGGAACCTGACATCACAGCACTCGCGAACGACCTGGAGAATCCGGAGAGCGATATTTTCAAGAGAGTGAAGGAGGTCCTCTCCGCCGACCTGGACGGTCTTCCCGGGGGACTCTCCGCCACACTGCACGACACGTTCGCCTACGAGGACGTTCCCCTTTCGGACGACTCGGGAAACGGCGTGCTGCCTGTGGAGTTCACGGCATCATGGCCGGAGAGAATCCGCTATTACATGGCCTTTGGGAAGTACGATGACGGTGAGATCTCTGCCCGTTCGGTGAAGGGGTACGACATCCCCGAACGTGGGATACAACTGGAAGTCAGGCCCGGACAGTCCCTTCCCGAAGGGGTCGAGGCTCCTGAATACTATGAAGAGGGCGACGGCCTGATGACGTGGAGGAACGTGATCGCCGACAACGGACCATACGACCAGAACAGGGATCCCGGCGTGGTCACGGTGCGCGTGGCCGAGATACAGGCCGAGGCGGAGGAGCCGTCTTCCGGCAGCTCGGGATGTTCTGCTGGAGGTTCTGCTGCCGCTGCTCTTTTACTGACTCTGCCGCTGGTTTTCCTTGTGGGCGGAAGGAAGAAAAACTGACAGTCCGGAGTCAAAAACTGAGGCAGAAACGAATACTGGAATCATCTGTGGTTTTGGATTCTGTCCTGCGGTTCAGGGGAACTTTTTCCCGTTCCTTCTGAATTTTTAGTAGACACGGTGTCCTCGGAGGGGTGTCTCCTCCGGGAACGGCCGAGAGATTATTTTCTCCTGTCCCATTCCTTCAGCGGGGGGTTGGTCTGCACGTTTCCTGCCCCGGGGAGAAAGGGGAGAACAGTTTAAAAACGGAATGGGCCGAGAAACGAGACCGGCGGGTACGGGAAAGAAAAGCTTCCGAGCCCGCCGGTTTTTTTGTTCGCCCTGCACCGGGCACTTTATCCGCACGCTGAAAAAACTTCTCCGGGCTGTCGGGAGAGCTTTTTCTGTTTTTCAGGTTGCGGATTCAGGAGAACGCCATACAGGAGAACGCCATACTATTGCTGTTTCTCTGATATCAATGATATAATAACATAGTAAATATAATTGAGAATTACAACAATACCGTCTTGCTTTATAGCGAAAACAGGCACTTGTGAGATAAATCCCTTCGACCCGGTGCGATTCGTTGGGTCGAACCTGAAGATGGGGGACTGTTCCGCACTTTTCGTACTGACGGCAGCTATAT
>CAYTQC010000245.1:0-2510 GCA_964439735.1 uncultured Synergistaceae bacterium | reverse complement strand
TCGTCATGGTGACCCACGATTTCGGCGAAGTGCTCTCGCTGGGAAACAGGGTCGCCGTAATCTCCGGCGGGAAGCTTCAGCAGTGGGGGAATGCACGGACCGTATTCAGGGAGCCGGCAAACAGAAACGTGGCGGAATTTGTGGGGATGAAAAATATTTTTGAATGTGAGGTTCACGGAGAAACTGCCCTTCTCGGCAACGGGGTCTCCTTTCTGTTGAGAGGGAATTTTTCCCCGGAAAAGCGCCTGATAGGAATCCGGCCCGAGGATGTGGTCCTTTCATCGACTCGTCCCCATTCCCTGGCAAATCTGTTTTACGGAAGAGTGGTTTCCCTGGTGTCGCGGGGCATGGCTTTTGAAGTGGTGCTTCATACCGGGGGAGGGTTCCGGATCACGGCGAGTGTTCTTTCATCAGCGCTTGTTTCGGGGAACATCCGGGTGGGAGAGGAATGCTGGATGAGCTTCAGCCCCGAATCCATTCATGTTTTCAGGCAGTACATACAAAAAACGGAGGTGCAGGCAATATGAACAGGAACAGAAAGTTTTCAGCGGTTTTAGGCGTAGTTCTTGTCGTCCTTTTGTGTGCTTCGGTCTCATCTGCTGCAGAAAAGGTCACGGTGTACCATGCAGGCAGCCTTTCGGCCCCCATGGCAAAGATCGAGTCCCTGTACGAGGCAGCCAACCCGGGCGTGGACATCCTCAGGGAGTCGGGCGGCAGCGCGGCCCTTGCGAGAAAGATCACCGACCTCGGCGGAGGCTGCGATGTTTTTCTCTCTGCTGACTACATGGTGATAGAAAAGCTGCTTCGTCCGGCGGCAGCGGACTGGAATGTGCTCTTCGCCAGCAACGCCATTGTACTCATGTACGGTCCGAAATCGAAATACGGCGACGAGGTGGGCCCGGAGAACTGGACGGAAGTCATGCTTCGTCCCGATGTCCGGTGGGGACACTCCGAACCCGATGCGGACCCCTGCGGCTACAGGAGCCTTATGGTACTCCAGCTTGCTGAGAAATTCTACAATAAAAAAGGAATGTACGCCGAAGCCATGAGCCACCAGGGCCGGGCTGTCCGGCAGAAGGCCATTGAACTTGTGGCCATGGTGGAGAGCGGCGCTATGGATTACGCGTTCGAGTACAAATCGGTGGCCGTTCAGCACGGCCTGAAGTATGTTGAACTCCCGGTAGAGATCAACCTGATGGATCCCGCTCTCGAAAAGGAATATTCCGCTGCTTCCGTTGAGCTCGCCGGCAAGGAACCCGGAAAGAAAATGACGGTGAAGGGAGAGCCCATCGTGTACGGGCTTACGATTCCGAAGGATGCGACTGATAAGAAGGGTGCGGCCGACCTGGTAAAGTTTATCCTTGATCCGAAGGGAGGACTTGCCGTTTTCCAGGAAATGGGACAGGACGTGGTGGGACCCCGTGCATGGGGTGAAGCCGGTCCGATCCCTGAGGAGATCGGAGCGCTTCTGAAGAAATAGCGCCGTTATTTCTTAAGGGTGGATTCGCCTGTACAGGGGGCCGGAGCAGTTTGATGCTCCGGCCCCCTGTGTTTCTGTTATAATATGCGGATAATTCTGAGATAAAAATAGGGAGGGGATCTCATGTTCCTGCGGTTCCGTTTCCGGATTTTTGCCGTCTTTGTATTGCTGCTTTCAGTGCTCTGTACGGGAACGGCTTTCGGGGCCGATATAAAGGGGAGCGGAGATTCCCGGCTGCTCAAGCGGTACGGGGGATCGTCCATCGTGCAGTATGCGGCCGGGGAGTACGATACCACGGTCATTCCCCTGGGCCCGACTGCCTACCGGGATGACCGGTACACATTTACTGCTTCGGAGAAGGCGGAGGGAAAGACTGTCCGGATACTCTATGCTGCTCCCGCGGGAAGAAGTGCCCTGGAGGTATTCCGGAATTACGAGGGGGAACTGAAGGAAAAGGGGTACGAGATCCTCTTCTCCGGTTCGAAGGATGAACTGGGACCCTATGACAGCTTCGCGGAGACCCTCTACGGACGTGACAGGCATTACCCCATCCCCGGGGACGAGGGCACGAAAAACCAGCACTTTCTCTCGGCACGACTTGCCCGGCCTGCAGGGAATGTCTACGTGACGGTCTGCGCATTTGAAAACTATTTCTGGGGTTCAGAGACGAAAATGGAGAAGAACCGCACCTACTGCAGAGTCGATATCGTGGAGACGAAGCCCATGGAGAAGAAAATGGTCGTGGTAACGGCGGACGAGATGGCCAGGGGGCTTGAGACCTCAGGAAAGATAGCGCTTTACGGTATCTTTTTCGATACGGACAAGACGGACATAAAACCCGAATCGAAGCCGGCCCTGGAGGAGATCGCAAAGCTTCTGAAAGCCTTTCCCGATCTTCGGGTGCTTGTAGTCGGCCATACGGACAGTACGGGGGACAGGGAATACAACATGGGGCTTTCACGGAGAAGGGCCGAGTCGGTGGTCAGGTACCTCGGGAAGCAGTACGGAATAGCATCGGCCAGGTTGATCC
>CAYTQC010000244.1:0-2566 GCA_964439735.1 uncultured Synergistaceae bacterium | reverse complement strand
TCACCTACCAGGCCGATCTTCGTCTCCGCTGTCACGGACTGCCCCGGTTTCACATAGATGATCCCGAGACCCCCGCAGAAGGTTGCGAACTCTTCCCCGTGGCGGATGAAGACGGCGTTGCCGTACTCCTTCATCCATCCGCCGTGGAGCACAGTTCCGGAAGCAGGTGCGAAGACTGCAGTTCCCGGTGCTGCCGGTTCGAAAAGCCCCGCGCCCCTGGAAATGCGTTTTTCTTTCCCTGTTCCGCCGCGAAGGGGCCAGATGAAGGGAGAGGAACCGCCGCCGAAGACAGGGACCTCGATTTTCTGTTCCTCCGATTTCTTCTCTTTGGCGGGTCGTGCCGCCGGCCCGGAAAGGACGAGGACGTCCCCCGGGCGGATCACGGAATCCGCGGTCAGGCCGTTGGCCTTCAGCAGGTCTGCCAGAGGGACCCCGGTGTTCTTCCCGATGCGGTAGAGCGTGTCGCCCGCTTTCACCGTGTAGGTGGATCCCGACACCGGTCCGGTTTCGGCAGGTACAGGCATGCCTGCTTCCTGCCCGGCCGGGACCGAACGCTGCGATCCCGATCCTGTCCTTTTCGGTGACGGGGCAGCGGGCAGCGCTGAGAGCGGCGCAAGGAATTCGCCGGGATAGCGGGGTTGCGGCCAGGCTCCGAGCCCTCTTCGTTTAGCCTCGTAGAGGGTGGAGAGCACGTGCTCCGGAGATCCGGGGATGAGCATCACCGTTCCGGGAGGAGGCAGTCTCTCCCCGTCGGCAAGACCATTGGCCGACGCGATATCACCCTGTGCGGCGCCGTACCTTCCTGCGATGGCCGAAAGGGTTTCCCCCTCCGCCAGGGTGTGGACGGAAAAAGGCTGTCCCTCTCCCCATGCCGGGGAGGCGAAAAAAAGAAAACATATGAAAAAAACGAGTTTCATGGCTTTCCCTCCCGGGGATTTTTCTTCATTATACCCTTCAAGGGCCGACCTGGGCCCGTGCACGGCGGAGAAATCAGGCTTTATGCATTATAATATCCTGAAATAAAAAGAAATTCCTGAATGGAAAGCCAGAGAAAAGAGTGGATCGAAGGAAAGGAGAGTGTGACATGAGCATTGTGCTTTCAGCCGTGGACGTGTTCAGCGCCGCAATCCTTCTGGAGGAGCGCGGCGCAAGGTTTTATTCGGAATCCGCCGCCCGGTTCCGGGGAGAGGAAAAAAAGCTTCTGTCCGGCCTTGCGTCCATGGAGCGGACTCACGCGGAACGGTTCCGCGGCATCCTCGACGGGCTGTCCCGGTCCACCGGGGAAGAGGCGGACGCAGAAAGTCAGGCTTACCTGAAAGCCCTCACGGAGGACCGCATCTTTACAGAGGCGGTGACCCCCGATGAAGGGGACACGTTCCCCGGGATACTGGAAAAGGCCATTACAGTAGAAAAAAACTCCGTCTTTTTCTACACGGCGGTGAAGGATACCCTTGCGTCCAAAATGGACGGAGCCGACATCGACCGCCTGATCCGCGAGGAGATCGGCCATTTCCAGTCCCTCACCGACACGCTCCAGAGACGGCGGGAGCGGGAAGGGAAGGCCTAGGCCATGCCCTCCTTCACATTTTCCGGGGAAGCGTTTGCGTCCGCATTCGCCTCCCTGGGGGAAAAGTATGCCGTATGGGGGCCGAAACGGCTCAAGGGGAGGGGGCGGTTCTTCGGAACCGATCTCATCACCTATGCTCCCCTGCAGACCTTCGATGAACTTGAGAAGGATGAGAAAAGTGCCATGTCCCCGAAATCCGTCGTATTCCCTCCGGACGAGACACTCTTTCACTTTACCGGCGACCAGTTCTCCGAACCGCCCCTTGAGGACGGGCGGGAGACGATCGTCTTTCTCAGGCCGTGCGACATCAACGGCTTCCGGCGGCTTGACGCCATGTTTCTCGAAAACGGAGGCACACCCGACCCCTTCTATCGTCGCAGAAGGGAAAAGCTTCACTTCTTTATGATCGAATGCCGCGAGTCATTCGAGAACTGCTTCTGCGTCTCCATGGGCAGCAATGCGACGGACAACTATGCCGCCGCCTTCCGGTTCGGAGAGGACTCCGTAGAGGTGGAAGTAAAGGATCCGCGGTTCGCACAGGATTTCTCCTCAGGCGCCCCGTCCGACTTTGCGACGGAATTCGTGAAGGAGAACTTCAAAAAAGTGACCGTCCCAGAGGTGGAGGAGATGCCCCCCGAACTCTTTTCATCCCCTCTCTGGGACGAGTACGAGAGCCGGTGCATCTCGTGCGGCCGGTGCAACACCTCGTGCGTCACCTGCACCTGCTTTTCCTCCCTCGACCTGTTCTACTCCGACAGCCGCTCCTGCGGCGAGCGCCGGAGGGTCTGGGACGGATGCCATCTCGACGGCTTCACCGATATGGCGGGAGGCCATTCCTTCCGGAAGAAAAAGAGTGAGCGCATGAGGTTCAAGACCTTCCACAAGATCTATGATTTCCGGAAGAGATTCGGCTTCCACATGTGTGTGGGATGCGGCCGGTGCGACGATGTCTGCCCCGAGTACATCTCCTTTTCGGAGTGCATCAATCGGGTTTCGGAA
>CAYTQC010000243.1:0-2569 GCA_964439735.1 uncultured Synergistaceae bacterium | reverse complement strand
CCCTGATCATGGGCCCTAACAGCGAGAGGAACCTGTCTCCCTCTATGTGACCATAGGTGTCGTTGAACTGCTTGAAGTTGTCCAGGTCCAGCATCATCAGGGCCAGGGGCTGGCGGTACCGGTCCGCCCTGTTCATCTCAAGGGCGAGCTGGCTGTAGAAGTGCCTGGAGTTATAGAGCTGCGTAAGCTCGTCGATAATGCTGAGCTCCCTGTATTTTCTTTCGCTTTCCCGGAGGGCCTCCTCCATTTTTTTGCGTTCCGTCACGTCCCTGCACAGGCAGAGTATGAGCTTGCGCCCCTTGTAAACGAGGCCGTTGTTGCTCAGCTCCACGTCTATGATCGTACCATCCCTGCGCTTGTGGCAGGTCTCAAACCTGGCGCCTCTTTCGTCCACCTCTTTGAGCATTTCCTGAAGCTGCTCTCTTGGAAACTGCCCGTCCCAATCCCAGACATGGAGGAAATACACCTCATCCGGCGGGCAGCCAAGCATTTCGGCGAACCGCCTGTTCGCCTCGAAAACACTCCCATCCTCTTCGAGGATGACGATCCCGTCCCGTGACTGTTCCAGAAGAAGGCGCCAGAGAGCAGTCTCCTCTTTCAGCCGGTCTTCGGCAGCTTCAAGTTTTTTTTCAACCCTTTTCAGTTCTTCCATTTTTCCCTTGATTTCACCCGGGCCGGGAAAACCAGTTGGTTCATTCATTGGGGCACCTCTTTCACTGAATGGGTCGTATTTCTTTAGATCCAGATTCTATCACGAAAAAAAGAATTATATAGCCATTTAGTTATACTGTTGATAATGGAAATATAATTTTTGCTGGACTGGGAAATAGATATGCCGTACACTTTTTCCGGATGCCCGACGAATTATCAATGTTCCGAAGGCTGCTTTCCCGGGCCCCGTGCAATCGCACGCGGAGGAAGACCCATGAGAACACGTTTTATGCCGCTGTTTTTTTATTTTTTCATGCTCATGTCACCGCCAGCTTCCGGAAGCGTTTTTTTCAATCCTTCCCGTCCTCCGGAAAGCGGAGACCGCCTTTTTCTCTTTCTCCGATCCGTTACATCCCCGGAGAGTATTGAACTTCGCATGGATGAACTGCCGGACAGCGACGGAAAGATCCGGAACCTCTCTCTACTTGTGCGGGGCGCCTGCTTCGGAGGGCTCCGGGTGGAAAAGATCGCCGCGGAAATTTCTTTTCTCGAGCTGAATCCTTCCCCGGAGTGGCGCTTTGGCCGGCGCAATTCCCTCAAGGTGAGCAGCGCTCTTCGGACAAATGCGGAAGTTGTGATCCTCGAAAGGGATATCAATGTTGCCCTCTCGTCCTTCCCGTCCAGCCGAAATCGCCTTTCAATAGACTTTCTTCCGGGGGTGATCCGCCTGTCAAGCGCCTACGGCAGCGGATGGGGGAAGATCCCGGCCGAGACGTCCTTTGCACTTGAAATCAGGGACGGCAAAAGGATACTTATGAAGGATATGCTTATCAGGATAAACGGTCAGGACCAGACCGGCGTTTTTAGGGAAGAGATCAAAAAACTGTATCCGCTCCTTGATTTCGAAAATTTTCCACTCCCCCTCTCTTTTTCAAAACTTCATGTGGACGATTCCGCAGTACGTCTTTCAACGCGGACTCCTCCAAAAACAGTAGAGGGAAGAACGTGGCGCTACGAGAGAGGGGACTTTCCCCTACCGTCCCCTGAACCCTTCGAATTCCTGCCGGAACAGTTTGAAAACGGCGATATCATTCTCGTGAACGGCAAATCATGGAGAAGCAAAGCCCTGACGTTTTTCTTCAGGCACCCCGGCGGGTATTCCCACAGCGGCATCCTGAGAAAGGCTGGAGGCATCCCCTTCGTGGTCCATGCCTCTCCTGAATCGGATCATGTGGAGATGGAGCCCCTGGAGGACTTTTTATCGCCCTTCGAGATAGAAAAAGCCGCCGTCTACCGCCTGAAAGGGAGAAAAAAAGACGCTGAACGGGCGAGCAGGGAGGCCTGGAAATATTTTCTTGAAGAAACCCCCTTCGACGGGCAGTTCAACAAGCATGACGGCCACGCGCTGTACTGTACCGAACTCATCTGGAAAGCCTATGGAAGCGCAGGCATCGACCTTTTCGGGGAAGACAGGGATTCGTTCCTCACTCCCGTCCCGTTTTACGGGAACGTGCTCTTCCCCTCCGGCTTAAGCAGCAGCCCCCTTTTGGAACAGGTCCTGTTGCTGGAATAAGCCTTTCCGACGGTAAATAATTCCCCCGAAAGAGAAGAAAACGAGGAACTTTGGGGGCTGCCTCAATCCCACTTTAAACCATCCGTCATTTCACCCGGGATTCCGGAAAACCAGAGGACACTTTTGCTGCTCACCCGTTCGCTTCTTCCTTTTTATCCTCGTCCCCCTGCTTCTTTTCCGCGCCGCAGTGCAGGCAGAACGGAAGAAGGGAATGCCTCAGCCCGCCGCAGGATTCGCACTTCTCGAACAGGGGGGTTCCGCAGGAAGGGCAGGTATAGGGCTTCTCCCCGCCGGTTTCACCGGAGAGAGGGACCTTGTTCACGGTACGCCGCGTCCAGAACATGT
>CAYTQC010000242.1:0-2571 GCA_964439735.1 uncultured Synergistaceae bacterium | reverse complement strand
AGTTCCTGCCACTGCCTGACCATCCCGAGGGCGCTGTTGTTCAGCAGGAATATCTTCACGGGGATCTGGTACCGGGCGCAGGTTTCCAGTTCCTGGCAGTTCATGAGGAAACCTCCGTCTCCGGCGAAGCAGAGTGCTGGGGTGCGGTTTCCGGCGAATGAAGCCCCGATTGCCGCGGGAAGGGCGTATCCCATGGTGCCCAGTCCGCCGGAAGTAAGGAATGTCCGGGGCCTCTCCGACTTGTAGAAGAGTGCTGTCCACATCTGGTTCTGTCCAACGTCGGCCACCGCAGGCCAGTGGCTGTCCGATGCCCCGGAGACCCTGTCGAAAAGGGAGGAAGGGACCAGCCTCGTTTCTTTCCCGTCAGCCAGGGGGTATTCTCTCTTCCAGCTCCCGGTCGTCTCCGTCCATTCCCTTCTTTGTGCTCCAGCCATCCGCCGCGACAGGCAGGAGAGGATGGTTTTCCCGTCCCCAACGAGGGGTACGGTGCAGGGAACTATCTTGTCGATCTCCGCTTCATCGATGTCACCGTGGATCAGGGCGGCGTTTTTCAGGAACTGGTCGAGCTTTCCCGTGGTCCTGTCGCTGAACCGGGTTCCGATGGCGAATACCACGTCAGCTTCCGTCAGGGCCAGGTTCGCCTGGGGTGTTCCATGCATTCCGGCCATTCCCAGCGAAAGCGGGTGGTTTTCCGGAAAGCTTCCCTTGCCCATGAGGGTGGTGGCGACAGGGATCTGCAGTTTTTCCGCAAATTCGAGGAGTTCCAGTGATGCCCCTGAGAACAGGATGCCGCCTCCAGCGAGGATCACGGGTTTTCGTGCGTTTTCAAGGAGATCGGCGGCTTCTCCGAGCCTTTCGAGATTTTCAGCGGGAGTTAGGCGGTCCTTTCCGAAGACGGATCCACTGGGATACACGAATTCCCCCTCACCCTTCTGGATGTCCACGGGCAGGTCCACAAGCACGGGCCCGGGGCGCCCGGAAACGGCAATTTCGAAGGCTCCTTTCAGGGCGGCCGGCAACTCTTCCAGGGACCGCACGAGAAAGCTGTGTTTCACCGCCGCCAGGCTGCTGCCGAAGGTGTCCGACTCCTGGAAGGCGTCGGTGCCGATGAGGTGGGTCGCAACCTGTCCGGAAATTGCAACGAGAGGAACAGAGTCCATGAAGGCTGTGGCAAGACCTGTAAGGATGTTGGTGAAACCGGGGCCGGACGTGCAGATGCACACTCCCGGCTTTCCGGAGGCGCGGGCGTATCCGTCCGCCGCGTGGGCCGCCGCCTGTTCGTGCCGCATGAGCACATGGGGGAACGGCGCATCGTAGAGGGCATCGTAGAGGGGGATCACCGAGCCTCCCGGTATTCCGAAAACGCACTCCACGCCTTCCAGTGCAAGGGCTTCAACAACCATACGGGCTCCCGTCATCTTCATGGCCTTCGCTCCTCTCCCGTTTCTTCTGCGAACGATCAGGCGTCGGGCGCCGACTTCGCGTCCATCCAGGGCATCATTGCCCGGAGTTCTTTGCCGACCTTTTCGATGGGGTGGGCGTTTTCGTGCTTCATCCACTTCTTCATCCTGGGACGTCCGCTCTGGTTTTCGAGGATCCAGTCCTTGGCGAAGGATCCGTCTCTGACGTTCTCGAGGAGTTCCTTCATAGTCTGGCGGACGTGGCAGTCGATGACCCTCTTCCCGGCGGTGAGATCACCGTACTTTGCCGTGTCGCTGACGGAATAGCGCATCCAGCCCATGCCGCCCTCGTACATGAGGTCCACGATGAGCTTCATTTCGTTGAGGCATTCGAAATAGGCGATCTCGGGCTGGTATCCGGCCTCCACGAGGGTGTCGAAGCCCGCCTTGATCAGCTCGGTGATGCCGCCGCAGAGGACGGCCTGTTCGCCGAAGAGGTCGGTCTCGGTTTCTTCTTCGAAGGTGGTGCTGAGGACTCCCGCCCTGCCTCCGCCGAGAGCACAGGCGTATGCGAGCCCGAGTTCCCGTGCCTGTCCGGAAGCGTCCTGTTCAACGGCCAGGAGGCAGGGCACGCCCCGTCCCTCCGTGTACATGCGCCGGACGAGGTGCCCCGGTCCCTTGGGGGCAACCATGAAGACATCGTTGTCTTTCGAGGGCTCCACCTGGTTGAAGTGGACGGAGAACCCGTGGGCGAACGCGAGTGCTGCTCCCTTTTTCAGGTTCGGGGCCACCGATTTGCGGTAGACGTCGCCCTGGACATGGTCCGGCATGAGAAACATGACCACGTCGGCGTTTTTTACCGCCTCACCGACGGAATAGACTGTAAATCCGTCCTTCTCTGCAACAGCCTTCGATCTGCTTCCATCGTGAAGCCCAACGACCACCGATACGCCGCTGTCCCTGAGATTCTGTGCATGGGCATGTCCCTGGCTTCCGTACCCGAGAACGGCCACTGTTTTTCCCTCGAAAACCTTCATGTTCGCATCCTTGTCGTACAGTACTGTTGCCATTTCTTCCAGCTCCTTCGCGTTGTGGGATTGTGATGGATCTATCAGTCGGTTCCAAGGGCCAGGGGGCCGCTTTTTACCGCTTCAACGAGGCCGAAGCCCCG
>CAYTQC010000241.1:0-2593 GCA_964439735.1 uncultured Synergistaceae bacterium | reverse complement strand
GTACAGGTCGTTCAGGTCGGAAGTGGCGAACCTGCCTCCGTCGAGCTGCACCATGGGGCGCAGGTCGGGTGGAATGACCGGCAGAACTTCCAGGATCATGGACTTCGCCGCAGACTTGCTTTTCCGGAAATCCTCGGCCACCTGGAGCCGTTTGATGAGTTTCCGCTTCTTCTGCCCCGTGCTTTCGGACACCTCTTCACGGAGTGAAGCGCCGAGCTGGTCAAGGTCTATATTTCCGAGAAGGGACTGGACTCCCTCCGCTCCTATTCCCGCATGGAACTTCTTGTCGTATGCAGCGCAGAGGGAGTACTCTCTCTCCAGGATGATATCCGCCGGAGAATAGGGTGACATGCCTTCTTCTATGACAACATAGCAGGGGTCCTCCACAGTGATGACTTCCTGCTGGGCGGTGAACCTCCCGGGAAATTTCTGGCCGTACAGCCTGAACTCGCTCTCGGAAAGGATATCCCCCTTTGCGAAGGGAAGATGCACGGCAGCAGTCACCACAAAGGCTTCCTGGTTGCCGACGGCTGCACGCCCGGTCTCGAAGGTGTCGCCGTACTCCTTTCTGAGCCGCTCCACCTCCGTTGCCGGTATAATATCGCCCTGAATATGGGACGGGTCGTCGGGAGCTGTGACAAGGGTAAATGCAGTTTCAACCTTGAAACTGCCGTCACCGTACTCGGTCTTATGACGGGAGACCTGGTTTGCGGACAGCACGTCTCCCTCGTTCACCGGCACGTCGTCCACGGAAACGATGCGGTAGGCTTCTTCCGCCTTGAATTTCGGGTCGTAGTGGCTGTGGATCCGTACCTCGCTCTCCGAGAGTACGTCCCCCTTCCTTGCAAGATCGATCCGCCGCCCCTCCATGACCACCTTGTAGGCAGCCTCCCTCTGGCGGGTGGGTGCGAAGTAGACCACCTTTTCCAGGTCCTTCGTGGTGCACCCCAAAAGCAGGCTCAGCCTGCTGGGAATACCCCGAAGATACCATATATGCACTACTGGGGCAGCGAGTTCGATATGCCCCATTCGCTCGCGGCGGACCCGGTTGTCGGTAACTTCCACGCCGCAGCGGTCGCAGATGATCCCCTTGAACTTGGGACCGCTGCGCTTGTATTTCCCGCAGGCGCATTCATAGCTCTTGGTGGGGCCGAAAATGCGCTCGCAGAAGAGCCCGTCTTTTTCCGGGCGAAGGGTCCTGTAGTTGATGGTCTCAGGTTTTTTGACCTCTCCGCTGGAGAGCTCCCGTATTCTCTCGGGGCTGGCGAGTTTCACCCGAACGCCCAGTATTTCTCTTCGGGCCATCAGTTTTCATCCCCTTCTTCTATTATCGACATGCCTTCCGGCAGGCTTTCACCGAAGAGCGTTTCTTCAAGCATGCTGCCCCCAACATCTTCATCTGCATCCAATTCTTCCTTCTTCTCTTTTTTCTCCTTCTCATCGAACGACGGCCTCTCCCTGGAGGGAGAGAACCTGCCTGACGGAGCGTCATCCTCATCCTCGTCCATGAGCAGTTCACCTATCTGTCCGTCGCTGTATTTCACTTCAACATCAAGTCCGAGACCCTGGAGTTCCTTTACCAGAACCCGGAAGCTCTCCGGAACGCCGGGCTTCGTCAGGTTCTGCCCCTTGACGATCTTTTCGTAGGTCTTGAGCCGTCCCCTGATATCGTCGGATTTCACCGTAAGCATCTCCTGGAGTATATTGGCAGCTCCATACCCTTCAAGGGCCCAGACTTCCATTTCCCCGAAGCGCTGGCCGCCGAACTGTGCCTTCCCGCCCAGGGGCTGCTGTGTGATGAGGCTGTACGGGCCTATTGACCGTGCATGGATCTTGTCGTCCACGAGGTGTATCAGTTTCAGCATGTACATGCACCCTACGGTGACTTTCTTCTCGAAAGCATCTCCGGTCCTTCCGTCGTAGAGGGTTATCATGCCGTCAGAGGTCAGACCGGGATATTTTTCTTTCGAAAGAGCGGAGAGAAGATCAAATATCTCCCTTTCTTTCGCCCCCTCGAAAACCGGCGTGGCGACCATCCAGCCGTTCTGCACCGCGACGAACCCCATAATCGTTTCGAGTACCTGTCCGAGGTTCATCCGGCTCGGCACACCGAGAGGGTTGAGCACAACGTCCACAGGCGTTCCGTCCGGAAGGTAGGGCATATCCTCCACGGGAAGGATCCTGGAGACAACTCCCTTGTTCCCGTGCCGGCCCGCCATCTTGTCTCCGACGGTGATTTTTCTGAGCTGGGCGACATAAATCTTGACCACCTTGTTCACGCCCGGGCTCAGCGCATCGGGGCTGTCCGCCCTCGTCATCTGCTTCACAGCCACGATCTTTCCCCTCGCGCCATGGGGCACCTTGAGGGAAGTATCGCGGACTTCCCTGGCCTTCTCACCGAAGATGGCCCGAAGGAGCTTTTCCTCGGGAGTCTGGTCCGACTCTCCCTTCGGCGTTACTTTTCCCACGAGGATGTCGCCGGCGTTCACCTCTGCTCCTACCCGGACGATTCCCTCCTCGTCAAGGTTCTTAAGCATATCTTCACCCACGTTGGGGATGTCCCGTGTTATTTCCTCAGGGCCGAGTTTCGTGT
>CAYTQC010000240.1:0-2601 GCA_964439735.1 uncultured Synergistaceae bacterium | reverse complement strand
CCACCTTTCCAAGAAGATCCACTATCCGTTCATCGATGTCGAGAAAGGACATATGGCAGCCGGCGCAGGCTTCAAGCCATACGGACGCAATTTTCGGCTTCGCCATGGTCATCGCACCTCCTTCACCGGGACGACAGCGGCCGCCGATGACGGGGCCTTCGCCTCGTAAACGTTTTCACACGGGGCCGCAGAAGCCGGCTGCAGTTCACGGCCGAGCTTGCCGGCAAGTTCGTTCATTATGACTGACAATCCCTTCAGGTTGCCCTTGGGAGGCACGATCATGTTCATCCTCCTCCGCTCTCCCTCCAGGGTGCAGTAGTGCCCGCTTCTTTCGAACCATGCGGGGGCTGGAAGCAGAACATCCGCCATGTTCACGAGCGGATGGACCATGAAGGGAGTGTGCACCACCACGAACCGGGCGCGGGTCATAGCCTCCAGGGACCGCTTGTCCTCGTCAACCATACCGGTGGAGAGGACGTAGAGGAAGTCCAGCTCGCTTTCGCTGAGCCAGTCGCTTTCGCCAATGACCGTGTTGAGCGCTCCGAGGCAGTTTCCTCCCCGGAGCATGGGAACGACTCCGAGACCGTCGTCGAAGAAGGCCTTCGAGGCGACCGCCAGGTTCAGCGCCCCGGTGACGAGGTCAGGGTTCTCCGCCAGGGCTGAGCCGATGACGAACACCGGCTTCTTCGCCTCCCGGAGGATCCGGGCGGTCTCCTGCATTTCGGGCGAGGCATTTTCTTCCCCGCCCTCTACGAGGGTCCGGAGCGAAAGAAGGAGCTTCTTCATTTCCTTCGGCGAGGCGGCACGGTGATCTCCGTCGGTGAGACCTTCGAAGGGGTTTCTGCCACACGAGACATTGATGAGCTTCGCCCGCTCGATGATTGCCGAGACCCGAATGTAGCTCGCCGCCACGGGGGCTTCCTCCTGGGGGTCCGCACCGAGTACGATGATGGCGTCACTTCCGAGGATGTTGTGTGCGCCGGTGAAGGGGCGGACTCCCTGGTCGGCGAAGGGTTTGAATCCGTTCACGAAGCCCCTGAGCAGGTTGCCGAAGAAACCGTCCACCTTGTCCATCTTCATGGTGTCGCGGAAGAATGATGAGACGACCGATAGCTCTTCGTCCGTGGAGAGCTCCGAAAGCAGCGCTCCTGCCCTGCCGGCTTCAGCGGCTGGGCCCATCTTCGCCGCGATGAGTTCAAGTGCCTCTTCCCAGTCTGCTTCCCGGAAAGAGGAGCCTGTACGGATCATGGGGACAGTCAGGCGGTCGCGCTCCGTGGATTTTGGCAGGCCCCACCGGCCCTTGTGGCACAGCTGCCCGCCGTCGGGACTGGCCGCCGATAGACCTTCCACCCTGGCCACGCTTCCCGTGCGGACATATGCCTTGATCCTGCATCCCATGGAGCAAAGGGGGCATATGCTCTCCACCTGGTCGTCGCAGTCGGTGCGCCGTCCCCGGTAGACGAAGTCCCGGAGGGTGATGGTCCCCGTGGGGCAGACCTGGGCGCATGCGCCGCACGATACGCAGGTGTCGCTCTCGCCGAGCTCCTTTCCGAGGTCGGCCGTGATGTTCGTCCCCCAGCCCCGCTTCTCCAGGTCGAGGGTGTGGGCCCCCACTTTCTCCGCACAGACCCGGATGCATCGCAGGCAAAGGATGCACCGGTTGTGATCCATCTGGATGTTGGGGTCTGATGCATCGTTGTGGAAAGGCTCATAGAGGAAGGGATAGCGTACCCTGTCCATTCCGTGTTCTATGGCCAGCCGCTGCAGTTCGCAGTCGCCGGTCTGGGAGCAGAACATGCAGAAATGGTTCCTCCCGGCGAAGAGAAGCTCCAGGATCTGCAGCCTGTACTGTTTCAGCTTTTCAGTCTTCGTATGGACCTTCATCCCGTTCTCGGCCGGCGTGGTGCAAGCGGTGAGGAGTTTGGGATTCCCCTCCACCTCAACGACGCACATGCGGCATGATCCGATGGGCGTGAGCCCCTCCATCCAGCAGAGAGTGGGGATATAGATGTCATGCTTCCCGGCGGCCTGGAGGATCGTTTCCCCCTTCGCCGCCCTGCATTCTACTCCGTCTATGAAGAGCGTAATATCACTCATGTCTGTCCTCCTCAAGAGCTACTTCTTCTCGATGGCGCCGAAGGGGCACTTTTCGAAGCACGTGCCGCAGCGGATACACCGGTCGGTATCGATGCGGTACCCGGTGTTCCGGTCTCCCGGAATGCATTTGACCGGGCAGTTTTTCGCGCAGATGCCGCACTTTTTGCAGAGTTCCGGGATGATGCGGTACTCGAGAAGAGCGGCGCAGGCCCCGGCAGGGCACGTGTGGTCCCGGATATGGGCTTCGTATTCGTCCCTGAAGTATCGGAGCGTCGTAAGCACGGGGTTCGGGGCTGTCTGCCCCAGTCCGCAGAGGGACATCTCCTTCACCATGTTCGCAAGACCCTCGAGGGTGTCAAGGTCCTCCATGCTTCCCTTTCCCCCGGTGATCTTCTCCAGGAGAAGGAGCATGTGCTTCGTGCCCTCCCGGCAGGGAACGCATTTGCCGCATGACTCCTTCTGGGTGAACTCGAGGAAGAACTTGGCCACGTCCACCATGCAGGT
>CAYTQC010000239.1:0-2608 GCA_964439735.1 uncultured Synergistaceae bacterium | reverse complement strand
ATCGTTTTCGACGTTCTCCGCCGGTATCTCGAGTATATCGGGTACACGGTGACATTTGTCCAGAACTTCACCGACATAGAGGACAAGATGATCACCCGTGCCAACCGCGAGGGTATCACTGTCCGGCAGCTGGCTGACCGGTTTATCGAAGAATACTACAGGGACGCTGACGCCCTTGGCGTCCGAAGAGCGAGCCACAACCCCCTCGCTACCGAGCACATGGATGAAATCATCCATCTCGTGAGCGCCCTCATCGAAAAAGGGCATGCCTACGAAGTGGACGGGGATGTATTCTTCGACGTGAGCAGTTTCCCGAAATACGGTTCCCTCTCGAAGCAGAGCATCGAAGAGCTTCAGTCAGGCGCCCGCATCGAGGTGAACGAGCGGAAGCACCATCCCCTGGACTTTGCCCTCTGGAAGTCGAAGAAGGAAGGCGAACCTTCATGGCCGAGCCCCTGGGGCGAGGGAAGGCCAGGCTGGCATATCGAGTGCAGCGCCATGTCCATGAAGTATCTCGGCGACACCCTCGACATACACTCCGGGGGCACGGACCTCACCTTCCCCCACCATGAGAACGAGATCGCCCAGGCGGAGGCCGCCACGGGAAAGCCTTTTGCGAAGTACTGGATCCACAACGGCTACCTCCTCATCGACAAGGAGAAGATGTCCAAGTCGCTCGGAAACTTCCTCACGGCAAGGGCAGCACTTGAAAAATATCCCGGACGATCGATACGCTTCTTCATGCTCAGTGCCCACTACCGGTCGCCCATAAACTTCTCTGAGGACAGCCTGCTCCAGGCCAAAAGCGCCATGGAACGGCTCGATAACTGCTGGTCCGACCTCCGTTATGCCATGGACAACAGGAAGAAAACTGACGGAAGCGGCAGCCCGGAAATTATCTCCGCGTTTCCGGCTCTCGAGGAAAAATTCAGGACGGCAATGGACGACGACTTCAACACCGCAGCTGCCATCGGCATCCTCTTCGACGGCGTCAAGACCGTAAACACCTACCTGAAGGAAAATGAAACCCTTGACGGAAAGGTTCTCGAGGCCGCAGTGGAATTCTTCCGCAAGCTCGACTCTGTTATGGGCATCCTTCCGGCCGCGGAAGCCTCTGAGGAAAGCGCTGAAATAGAGACGCTCATCGCGGAACGGAACGAGGCACGGAAAAAGAAGGACTTCAGGAGATCAGACGAGATACGGGACAAACTGGCCGCCGGAGGAATCCTGCTCGAGGACACCCCCGACGGCACCAAGTGGAAGAAAAAAGCATAACACTTCAGCGGGCGGGATTTTTCCCGCCCTTTTTCATTCTCCTCTGAAGAAGCAGCACAAGAGGCACACCGAGAAAATAGCACGCGGCGACCTGCCCGAGCCCGACATACATGGCGCATGCAGGAAACGGCACATCCATGATCACGGAAAGATAGCCCCCCACCACGACCATGTTTACAACCACCGGAGGCAGGGCCGCCAGGTACACGTTGGGCATCCGTTCAGTAAGAAGAGCCGCGATAAGCGTTGCGGAACTGCCCATAACCACGTCCGGGATTCCGAATCCGCCGATGAAATTGGCGATAAAGCACCCGATGAAAAGCCCCGGAACCGCCTGGGGCATGATATACGGGAGTACTGTCAGGGCCTCGGATATCCTGACCTGTACCTGCCCGTAGGATATCGGGGCGAACAAAAGGGTGACCACAGCGTACACAGCGGCTACAAGCCCTGAAACGGCAAGGGACCGCACTGAAAAAAGGCTGGTATCTCTCATCTTTCTTTCCGGTTTCACTCCTTCACTCTTCCTGCTCCCGTTCCCTGCGCCCCTTCAGCAGCGGCACGAACCGGCAGTAATCATGCCAGGTATCATCATAGGTCCTGTCGCGTATTTTTACCCTGAGCAGCATCCTCTGCCCTCCCGAAGCAACTGAAAGAGGTACCACAAGCCGCCCTCCCGGAACAAGCACCTCTGACCACCAGTCCTCCAGCTCGGGAGCAGCCGCAGTTACAAGCACCCCGTTGAAGGGACCTTCCGGCCTTCCGCCTTCAGTTCCGTCGGACCACAGGACCTTCACGGCATATCCAAGCCCGGCAAGCGCCTTCTCCGAATTCCCGGCCAGGGTACGGATCCTCTCGAGGCTGGTGACTCTTGCCCCCATGGCTGCAAGTACCGCCGACTGGTAGCCGGACCCGGTACCTATCTCAAGTATTTCTTCCCCCTCTTCGGGCGAAAGAAGCTCCGTCATCTTCGCCACAATATAGGGCTGGGAAATGGTCTGATCCTCGCCGATGGGAAGGGGACTGTCGATCCACGCGCTTTCCTCGAGGGAAGGGGGAAGAAACAGATGCCTCGGTACCGACATCATGGCCTTCAGCACTCCTTCCGACCGTATCCCCCGGGCCGCGATCTGCTCCCTTACCATCCTTTCGGCCATGTTCTGCCATGGAGTCATGACTATACCTCCCCGTCGCGCAGAAATGTACGGATGTATTGTATCATGGACGGAAAAGAGGGGCATTTGATCCATTTCAGCTGCAAAAAACCGCCCTCCTTTGAGGAGGGCGGCCCCTATTTCTTCGTCTGCTTTCTGAAAAGGAAAAGCAGCGGTAT
>CAYTQC010000238.1:0-2612 GCA_964439735.1 uncultured Synergistaceae bacterium | reverse complement strand
ATGAGCTTCCCATGAAATACAGCCAGAAGGCCGCTATGACGACGATCTCCTCCATTCCGAAAAGGTCGGACTTGAACACGTACCGCAGCAGCACGGTCACGCACATGATGAGAACAACGAAAAGGCTGCTCAGCACCAGAAGGGCACGCTGCAGCCAGAGAATGAACTTCCAGGCAAGGGAATTCTTTATTGCATCCAGAAATCTCATCGGGTATCCCTCCAGGCGTGCCGGGCAGCTCAGGCCGCCCGGCACCAAGAGTGTGCTATTTCAGCGATTCTTTGATCTTGTCAAGTGTTTCCTTTCCGTACGTCTTCTCCAGTTTGGGCCACGTAGTGTTCCGTATGGTTTCGGCGAGTTCGGCCATCTCTTTTTCGGGGATAGGAATGATCTTGACACCGAAATCAGCCAGTTTCTGCTGGAATTCAACATCTTCAGCCTTACTGTCGGCAAAGCTCTTGTCCGCCTGTTCGTTCACGGCCTTGAGAATGACCTTCTGGTCAGCCTCGGAAATCCGGTCCCAGACCTTTTTGCCCACGATGTAGGCCGTCTGGTCGAACAGGCAGTTGTAGGGAACGTAGAATTTGATCACGTCGCGGAAACTCAGGTAGTTGATCTGGGACGATCCACCGATCCATCCGTCGCAGACACCAGTCTGGATAGCACTGTATGTGTCGGCGTAGGGTATTGACGTTGTCCGGAACCCCAGGTCCTCGGCTGTTTCCTTGTAGACGGCAAGGGGGGCGACACGGATCATGGCGTCCTTGGTCATGCCTGCCTTGAGGGGATTCTTCGGTTCCTTCGCGAGCCCCACACCCACAAAACCGTCACCGTAGATCCTGAGAAGATTGACGCCCAATTTGTCCAGGGATTTCTCGATGATGTCATAGACCACTGATCCGGGAGAAAGCTGCTCCTGCATTCCTTCCCCCGTCCCGGCCAGGAACGGGAGGGACCCGACCTCCAGCATCAGGTCGAACTGGCTGGGAAGAAAGATAAGTCCCATCTCTATGGTTCCCCGCCGGATTTCCTCGAACACCTGGGTGTAGTCTCCGAGCTGGCTCGCAGGGAAAATGTCGAGGACGATGCGTCCCTCCGTCTCCTTCTCCACAATTTCCTTAATCGTATAAAGTGACTTTGTTCCCCTGTACTCAGGGGCGGAAATGCCTGCCACTTTCAGCGTCATGGGTTTTGCGTATAACGGTGTGATGCCCGCGGAGAACAGAACAGCTGCCAGCACAAAAACACCTAGAATACAAAACGCCCTGCTTTTACCTGACATTGAAATCGCTCCTTTCAAGATCGGTTGTTCGGGGCAATGCGTGTCCCCGCTGTCCGGTTGCGAAAACCTCCTTTCTGTCAGCTTCTGAACCTGAAACTGAAGGTTATCTCCGCCGCGCTCTTTTTCAGTACCCTGAGCCATTCCGCTATCTTCTCCTCCGGAAGGTGATGCTTCGGTGCGGAGATGCCCAGGCTCGAAAGCACCATGTTGTTTTTATCGAACAGGGGTACTGCCAGCGATATTTCACCCAGAGTGAACGTCTCGTCTTCAACGGCGTGCCCCTGCTCACGAATTTTTCGGTACTCTTCGAGAAGAAGATCCCTGTCCATGATCGTAAAGGGCGTCCGTTTCTCCAGTTCCGTCGATTCCAGGATCTTCCGAATTGCTTCCGGTTCCTGGTAAGCGCAGAGCACCATAGCCGTGCCTCCCGAATTCAGGGGGATGCTTCTGCCGATAAAGTCCGTGGAATCGTAGCAGCCTCCCCGAACGACGTTTTTGTAGGCAGGGAACGCACGGTCACCCTCCCATACTGTAATATAGGTGGTCTCTCCCAGGCTTCGGGAAATGTACGAAAGCACCGGCTTCGTTATCTCTTCGATACCCTTCAGGCGGCCGTACACATTTCCCAGGCGGATCATGATGGGACTGAGATGGTATTTTTTTGTCACGAAGTCCTGGATCACGAAATTGTGCTTTTGAAGTGTCCTCAGAATTTTGAAAGCGCCGCTTTTGCCTATGCCCGCAAAGGAGGCCAGCTCTGCAAGGCTGAATTCGTACGGCGGATCGCCGAGGCGCTTCAATATGACCATGGATTTGTCGAGGCTGCCCATCCCGGCCTCCTTTTCCCTATGGGAAATCATTTTTTAAAAATATCGATAAATGCTACTTTATCAGCAAAAGCATTATTTGTCGATATTCAAAAAATACACTCATTTCAGGGGATCACGAGGTGGCAATAAAAAAGGCGGCCTTTGGCCGCCCGGGAAATGCTCCTGGAGAGAACAGAGCCTAATAATATGTTCCCTTGGTGCGGTAGTTCTCCCTTCGTTCGGCTGCAAGGTCCCGTACAAGTTTTTCGAACATTTCCTTGTGCTCCCTGTACGCGATGTCAAACTGGCGTGCACTCTCCGGAAGGATGATCAGCACCGATTTTTTCTCCATCTCCCCGAAAATGTAATCGACAGCCTCATCAACACCTATGGAATCGGCCGGCGGCGTCAGGGCTCCGAAAATCGGTGTCCGGACGTTTGCAGGGCAATAGACGCTGAACTGCAGCCCCTCTGTCTCCAGTTCGTACTGAAGGCTTTCCGTCATGGAGATGACGGCACTCTT
>CAYTQC010000237.1:0-2624 GCA_964439735.1 uncultured Synergistaceae bacterium | reverse complement strand
CCTCCCACCATGGTGTAGGTTCCCGCCGCATTAATGACCGTACGTACTCCGAGTTCTTTGTATATATCCCGGGTCACTGCACATCGCCGCCTTATTTTGAAGGTTGGTTTACCGTATGGACTTCATCAAGATATGAATAGAGTGTAAACTTGGAGATATCGAGGAACTGGCAGATCCGGTTTCCGGACTTGGTGATGAGAAAAGCGCCCTTCTGATCCAGGTATTTCACAACGCCGACCTTGTCTTCCCGGGTCATGTAGGAAACCGGTTTTCCCACCTCCTCCATCGCCTTCTGAAGGAGCGCGTCCAGGAGCTCGTTCACGTCATTGACAAAGAATTCTTCTTCTTTCTCCCCCTCTCCGCTTGAGATGAGGGAGCGGATGGTTTTATCAGCGACCATGAGGTTGGAGACGTCAAAATTTATGCAGAGGCATCCTATGAGCTTTCCTTCGTCACTTCGAATAAAAATTGATGATGAACGGAGTACCCTCCCGTCCCTGGTGTTGGTAAAATAGCCGTACTTGTCTCCGTTGCTCACGGTACCGCGCAGGACCTCGAGGCCGAGGTTGCTTCCGCAGTCGCCCACGCGCCGGTCCGTGACGTGGCCGTTTTCGATCATGACCACCGTGCTCTCGTAGCTGTCGGTCAGATCGTGGAGAACCACTTCGCAGTTTGTTCCGAATATGGCGGTGAGCCCCTTCATGAGGGACTGGAAAAAAACAAATTCATCCTGGACCCGGTTCACTGGATATCCTCCAAAAAAATATTTAGGTGTTCTGAATTTATGTTATTATACTGTCTGAAAAATCTAACGTCAATAAATCAAGGAGTGAGCAAAACATGAACATCCGCAAGTATGAAGTCCTGAACCGCATTTTCGAACTGGGTGTCGTGGGAATTATCCGCACCCCTGATGTGACCAACGGCATCGCCTCTGCCGAGGCGATTTTCCAGGGGGGAATCAATGTCCTTGAAGTCTCCACCACCTTCCCGGGAGCCCTTGACATCATGAAGAGTACGGCCGCCATGAACAAAAGCAACGGGCTCATCCTGGGTGCCGGAACCGTGGCCGATTCCGAGACGGCGAAACTCTGCATCGACGCCGGTGCAGAGTTTATCGTCTCCCACTGCTTCAGCGAAGAGGTGGCGAAACTCTGCAACAGGTACGGCGTTGCCTATATGCCCGGTGTGGGAACGGTCACGGAAATTGTCCGGGCCATGGAATGGGGATCCGAGGTCGTGAAAGCCTTTCCCGGGGAAGTTCTTGGGCCCAAATTCATCAAGGCGGTCCACGGACCTCTCCCGAACGCACAGATCATGCCCATCGGCGGAGTCAGCCCGAGCAACCTCGAGGACTGGTTCAAGGCAGGAGCCTTTGCCGTAGGGCTGGGGAGCGCCCTGGTAAAACCGGAGGGCAGGGAAGGGGATTACCCCGCGATCCGGAAGACGGCGGAAGAGATAGTGCAGCACATAGCCCGTATCCGCGCAGGCGTCTAGACCGAAATGAGCAGGATCGAGCGGTTCGATCTTTTCAAGGTCCCCCCGAGGTGGCTCTTCCTCAAGATAACTACCGATGAAGGGATTGAGGGCTGGGGTGAACCTGTTGTGGAGGGACGGGCGGACACCGTGGCTGCCGCGGTCCGTGAGATGGGAGAGTACCTCGTGGGCGCCGACCCTACGAGAATAGAGGATCTCTGGCAGACCCTCTACCGGGGCGGATTCTACCGGGGTGGCCCCATCCTGATGAGCGCCATATCGGGCATCGAGCAGGCACTCTGGGATATTTCCGGGAAGATGGCCGGCCTGCCCGTCCACAGGATGCTCGGCGGTGCGGTCAGGGACAGGATGAGAGTCTATTCCTGGATAGGCGGTGACCGGCCCGACGATGTCGTAGCCGAGGCCCGCAGAAGAATCGATACCGGGATGAACGCGGTGAAAATGAACGGCACGGAAGAAATGGCCTGGATCGACAGCTTCACAAAAGTCGAGGAAGTTCTTTCCAGGGTCCAGGCTCTCCGGGACGCATTCGGCTATTCACTTGACATCGCAGTAGACTTCCACGGACGTGTCCACCTGCCTATGGCCCGGGTACTCATGAAGGAACTGGAGCCGTTCCGCCTCATGTTCATAGAGGAACCCGTGCTCGTGGAAAACCGGGAAGCCTTCCGTGAACTCCGGCAGCATACAGTAACCCCGATCGCCACGGGAGAACGGAACTTCAGCAGGTGGGACTTCAAGGATCTCATAACGGGCGGAGGTGTGGACATACTGCAGCCCGATCTCAGCCATGCCGGCGGCATCTGGGAGGTGAGGAAGATCGCGGCCATGGCCGAGGCCTACGACCTCGCCGTAGCACCCCACTGCCCCCTCGGCCCCATTGCCCTGGCGGCATGCCTGCAGCTTGATTTCTGTACTCCCAACGCGTTCATCCAGGAACAAAGCCTGGGCATCCACTACAACCAGGGAACGGATCTTCTCGACTATCTCGCTGACCCGTCCGTTTTCCGGTACAGGGACGGGCATGTTTCATTGCCGGAAGGCCCGGGGCTCGGAATCACAGTCAATGAAGAGGTTGTTCTGGAAAAAAGCAGGGAAGGACACAACTGGAAGAACCCTGTCTGGAG
>CAYTQC010000236.1:0-2634 GCA_964439735.1 uncultured Synergistaceae bacterium | reverse complement strand
GGGCCGCTGTCATTTACGTTACGCAGGAAGGGGCAGGGCTGAGGAACGGAACGTCATGGATCAACGCCTTGGGCGAGGCGGAGTTCAAAACGGGCCTCGACAATGCTCCCGCGGAGAGCGAGATATGGGTAGCAAAGGGTACATACCGTCCCTCACTTCCGGCCGCGGGGGTTCCGGCGGACAGGGAGGCCTCCTTCGTCCTGAAGTCCGGGGTGACCCTCTACGGCGGATTTGTCGGAGGGGAGACCAACACCCGGCAGCGGGACTACAGGAAAAACGTCACCGTCCTTACGGGAGACCTCAAGGGAGATGATAACACGAACCCCGACGGCGTAACGGAGACGGCGGCAGGCATCGTGGGCGAGAACAGCTACACCGTGGTGACATCCTTCGGAGCCGCAGCCCCCAACACCGGAATACTCGACGGGTTCACCATCACAGGCGGGAGCGCGGACTTTCCTGATAACATCGGCGGGGCCAAGCAATATGGCGGAGGAATGCACAATACGGGCAGCCACGCCGTCGTCCGCAACTGTTCCTTCCGGGGTAATTCCGCTGTATGGGGCGGAGGGGCCATCTGCAATATTTCAAGCAATATCCGCCTGGGGTACTGCACCTTCTCGGGAAACGGCGCCATGTCAGGGGCAGGCATGTACAACCAGTCCAGCAGCCCGGAACTCGTCAGCTGCACCTTCTCGGGAAATACCACCCGGGCGGACGCTGCCGCGATACACAATTACGACGGAAGCAGCCCCACCATCAGCGGATGCATCTTCACCGGCAACGAGGCGGAACGGGACGTGGGGGCCATTGCCAACGTGGATGACTGCAGCCCGGTGATAATTAACTGCACATTTTCGGGGAATATTTCCAAGAAGGGGATTTTCGGTGGAGGAGCAATAGGAAACTCAGGCCACTGCAACCCGGAAATAACCAATTGCACTTTTGAGGGCAATGCTGCGGAGGAAGGCATGGGAGGGGCAATAACAAATACGGCCTACAGCGACGCAAAAATCGTCAACTGCACATTTTCCGGGAACAAGGCTGTTACGGGTGGAGGAATGGTCAATTTCATGTGCTCTCCGTCTATAGTGAACTGCACCTTCTCGAACAATTCGGCTGACACTGCCGGCGGCATGAGGAACAGCGATTCAGGCACTCCTGTGGTGAAAAACTGTATTTTCTGGGACAATCCGGGGGAGACGGGAAATGAGATCGTGAACGACGGAAGTGCGGTACCGGTGGTTTCGTTCTGCGTTATAAACGGCGGCTATCCGGGAGGGACTTCCATCTTCACCGGCAGCCCGAACCTCGGTCTTCTCAAGGACAACGGAGGCTACACGAAGACTCACGCCCTGCTCACGGGCAGTTCGGCTATCGACAAGGGAACGTCTTCCGGTGCTCCTTCCGATGACCAGAGGGGATACCCCAGGCCCCAGGGATCGGCCTATGACATCGGCTCCTACGAGTTCGCACCGTCCTCGGACAGCGGGGGAGGGTGCTCGGCCGCGTTCTACAGCGGAACGGTTCCCGTACTTTTGCTGTTCCCCATGATCCTGCTCCTCCGGAAGTAAGGCTGCCGAAAAAGCGGAGGAGGGGGAGAATATGAGGTAGAATAAATTGCAGTAAAGCTGGACTTCCTTCCCTGCCAGGAAAGGAAGTCCAGGTATATTTCAGGGTTTCGAAAGGAGCACGGCATGAAAACAATCGGTCTTATAGGCGGAATGAGCTGGGAATCCACGGTTCCCTATTATTCCCTCATCAACAGGGGGATCAATCAGAAGCTTGGCGGAAATCACTCGGCAAAGTGTATTCTCTACTCCTTTGATTTCCAGGAGATCCAGGATCTGCAGTACTCCGGGGACTGGGAGCTTCTTCGGGAAAAAATGACGGATGCGGGTCGAGGGCTGAAGAAGGCCGGCGCCGATTTTATTGTGCTCTGTACCAACACGATGCACAAGGTCATGGACAGTTTTGAAGCCGATGCGGGAATACCCCTGCTTCACATTGCTGATGCCGTGGGAGAGAGGATCGATGAAAGCGGCATGAAACGAATCGGCCTTCTCGGTACGGTGTTTACGATGGAGCAGGAGTTCTATAAAGAAAGGCTCAGGAAAAAATTCGGCTTTTCAGTGGTGATTCCTGAAGCGGAAGACCGGAAGATCATCAATGACGTCATCTATAAGGAACTGGCAAAAGGAATTCTATTGGATTCCTCGAGGAGAGAATTTGAACGGATAATGGAAAAGATGAAAGAGAAGGGGGCGGAGGGAATAATTCTGGGATGTACAGAGATAGGGATGCTGATAAAAACTTTCTCCATTCCGCTGTTCGATTCAGGGCAGATCCATGCCGAAAAGGCTGTGGAAATGTGCCTGTAGAAACTGCAGGTTTATCACTTTGACCGTACACAAACAAAGCCCCCGGAGAAGAAAGACCGCTTCCGGGGGCTTTTCGCCGCAATTTTTCGTTAGATCGAGTGCTTGCTGAACTGTTCGCGGATGCCCTTCACCGCCGCCGCGAGGGCGTCGGGGTCGAGGACCATTTCCATCATGCTGATCTGTGCTTCCCATTCAGCCGGGTCGCACTCATCACGAACATCCTGCTCGAATACGTGGTACACGGGGAGTCCCA
>CAYTQC010000235.1:0-2678 GCA_964439735.1 uncultured Synergistaceae bacterium | reverse complement strand
CGGGCAGATGAAGTAGTTGAGGATCGCATACCCCAACGCGAGCAGCAATCCGGGGATAACTGTCGACAGGAACAGGGCCGTGACCGACTGCTGTGCGAGAAGACAGTAGATCAGCGCGGGAACACTTGGAGGGATCAGGTAGCCGAGGAAGCTCGAGGAGCAGAGAAGGGCAGTTGTATATTTCGGTTCGTATCCGTACTTTTTCAGACGGGGGACCAACAGCGGGATGAGGGCCGATATGCAGGGCACGGACGAGCCCGTCAAAGCACCCAGGAAGACGGTTGATACGATGCCGACGACCTCCATTCCTCCGCGGACTCGCCCCACTAGGGCATAGGAAAAGCGGACGATCCGGTCTGCAAGCCCTGCGTCGGAGATAAGGCTGCCGGCGTAGACAAAAAAGGCGATAGCCATGACGGTCGCGCTGTTGAGGGCGTGATAGAAAGTCCCTGAAATAAATGTGTAATTCATTCCGTCGGTTACCAGTCCCAATATAGGGGCTCCGAAAAAAAGCCATGCGATGGGAATGCCGAAAAACATGCCGCCGATGAAAACCGATATTGCTGTTGCCAGTCCAAGGCTCATTCCTTCGCCCCCTCCCTGCCGGTCCGGAAAAGATCTATTGCCTGAAGAACAGTATTATGAATGATGTGAAAAACACACAGGACGAACATTACAAAAATTGCTTCCACCAGCCAGCTCGTATTGAACCAGGGAACCAGCGTCCCCCATTCGTCAAATTTCAGCGCCCTTAGGAAGTAGGCGTAGAAAATCGGCATTAAAAGCCATATGATTCCGAGGCTTGCGGAGTTGATGAGAATTTTGCTGATCCTGGAAGCTTTCTTCCCCCGGAACATCCGCGCCACGAAAACATCGACGGCGGTGTGGGCGTCCTCTCTCGTTGTTATCGCTATGGAAATGATGGCCGCCAGAACAAAGACATAGAGGACGAGGTCCGAAATCCACATGATTTCAAAATGCAACCAGTACCTGTTCACAATCTGAATAACTGTAAACACTGTGGCAAAGATGATCCCTGAGGCGCACAGCAGGTTTTCAAGAAACGTCAGCAGCCCGACAAAAGAAAAATAAAGTTTTTTCATGCGTGCAGTTCCTCTTTCTTTTAAAAATTCTCTTTTTATTGGAAGGTGGCCGCGTCCCGGTGTCCGAACGCAGCCACCTTTGTTTCAAGAGGCCTGGAAGTCAGTCACGTTATTGTTCCTATTTTTTCTTCGCCGCTGCCTGTACCCTGACCGTATCAAGTTCGGCCCGTATTTTCTCGCCCATTTTCTGGCCGGGCCAATGCTTTTCAAGCCAGGGGTCGCAAAGTTCTTCCCATATTGCGGCCATATTGGCCTTTTCGCGCCAGACAGCCTTTTCCTCATCGGTCAGCCAGGTGATGGTCATATTCGGATAGTCGGTCTTGAGCTTCTTGATATAATTCTGTTCCTCTGCCTCGTAAAGGTCGTTCAGGTACTGCTCTGCTTCGGCTCCGGCCCTGTAGATCGCTTCCTGGTATTTAGGATCGAGACTGTCCCAGAGATCCTTGTTGATGACGACGTTGTTGGCGTCCCAGTTCAGCAGGCCATGGGTATAGTGCTTCAGGACCTCGGCATGGCGCTCCTCGACAAGAGAGGGCCACATGGACCAGCAGCCGTCGACGACCCCTCTGGCAAGAGCGTTGTAGACTTCCGCCCACGGAATTGTCTCCATGGTCATTCCGGTTCCGGATCCCATGTTGCCGAGGCAGCGGACGGAAGCGAGGGAAGATGACACCCGCATTTTCAAATTTTTCATGTCGTCGGGGTGCTTCAGGGGGCGCTGGTTGTTTCCGAGTCCGTAAGCTCCCTGGGCGCAGCTGAAAAGCATCTGGACTCCGACCTCGTTCCATGCGACCTGCATCACCTTGAACAGAATGCCGTCGGGATAGGCATAGGCAATTCTTGCCTCGTCGAAGGTGCTTACCGTCCAGGGCATCCAGTTCATCATGCCGCCCGGGACCAGGTTGACATAGGGAGAAAGCGTGGCTATTTCGATGCTCCCGTCGCGTACACCGTGGAGCGATTCGTCATGGGTGCCGAGCAGTCCGTTGGAATGGAGGGTGATCTCGATATCGCCGTTGGTGTACTCTTTTACCTTGTCGCAGAAGAGCTGGTATCCCTTGTCCGCAACAGGACGAGTCCATGGCTGGGCAAAGGACCATTTGTACTTCGCCGCGGCCGAGGCAGCCCCGGTGACAATGCAAACCAGCAACAAAGCCAGTGTGGCACGCTTTACAAATTTCTGCATTCTCTACGCCTCCTTAGGTTGTGTTTCTTGCATTGAATTGTTTCTGCACTCTGACTTCCCACACGCCGGGGCATCAGTCAGCGTTTCTCTGCCGGCGCGCAGTTTGGGGAGAACTGTTCCAGGCCCTCTGTGACACCTCTCCTGATTGCTTCAGCGTCCTTTTCGGATAACCGCTCCTGCAGCGTTGCCCGTAAAAGTTTCTCCGGCAACGGTTTTTATCCCTTTTACAAACACATAATCCATTCCCGAGGCTAAGAGCGTGGGATTCTCATATGTGGCGTTGTCCTGAACTTTTTCCGGATTGAAAACAAGAATATCGGCATCCATCCCCTCACGGATCAGCCCTTTCCGCTGCAGACCAAAACGGGCCGCAGGCATTCCGGACATCT
>CAYTQC010000234.1:0-2689 GCA_964439735.1 uncultured Synergistaceae bacterium | reverse complement strand
GATGACTTTTCCTTCCCTGCCGACGGCCACTACGGATACTCCGAACTTCCGCCGTATGGCAGATTCCGCAAGTGTCTTCCCTGCCAGCGGACTCTCTGTGTCAAGGAAAGCCCATTCCATGGTCATCAGGGATGCCGCCGCCTGGAGGCGTGAAGTGACCTCGTACTCGGGAAGAACCTGGTAGAGGGGTTCATAAATGACCCTCCGCAGGGCGTTCAATTCATTCTGCACCGACGGGGCAGGGAAATCGAGATGAAGAAGCACCTGGCGTGCCATCTCCAGTTCCGCTTCAAAGTCGGGCCGGATTATTTTCTGCACCGATAATTCTCTGAGAAGGGGGATGTCCTCCTCTCCCTCGGAAAGGACCAGTATCTTCCCCTTTCCATTTCTTTTCCTTACAGCGCGTATTATGTCGATGGATTCAGGGCCGTTTTCCGCGGAGACGACTACCAGCCGGGCTTCCTCTACCCCTGCGGCCTCGAGAATGACGTCCTGTCCCGGGTCGCCGAGAATGAGAGGAAGTCCCTCGATTTTACTCTTGAGAAACTCCACGTGGTTTGGCTCAATAATGACGCATCCCATCCCGAGGCCCCTGAGAACAGACCCGATCCTGCGGGAAAATCGCCCGCCCCCCGCCAGTATCACATGGTTTTCCAGATCGGAGGAGGGGATGTTCACGGTGCGGACATCAGAGGGTTTTCTGTATTTCTGCGCAAGAGAGTAGATCGGAGCAGTCAGTCCGGAAATTACCGGCCCGAGGATCATGGAGACGATCACCGTGTTCAGTGAAAGGGCGTATATTTCCTGACCGATGGCTCCGGAGTCGAGAGCCTCCTGAAGGACGATGAAGGCGATTTCCGATATGGGTATCATTCCGAAGAAAACCGCGAGGGGAATGACCCTGCCGTAACCGAAAAGACGGGTCACCAGGCTGAGCACTGCTCCTTTCCCGAGGGTTGCGGCAGCGAACAGCCCCAGGATGGTGCCGAACCTTGACGCAAGAAAGAAGGGATCCAGGAGCATGCCGATAGTGACAAAAAAGAGAAGACCAAAGATGTCCCTCACAGGTATCAGGTCGCTCAGGGCCCTTCTGCCGTAGTCCGACTCGCTCAGAACGAGTCCTGCCATGAAAGCGCCGAAAGCAAAGGAAAGTTCGAACATGTATGTAAGGTATCCAATGCCGAGTCCTATAGCGGTCACTGTGAGCAGGAAAAGCTCACGGGATTCCCAGCTTGCCACGGCTTTCAGGATGAGCGGGATATACCGTGCCCCAACATAGAACATCACGGCTACAAAAATCACGACTTTCACGACCGGCATCAGGATCCCCGCTGCCGAAAAGCCCGTGGAGTTGAGGTTCACGAGAAGCACCATCAGGGGGATGACGAGAATGTCCTGGACAATTGACATTCCAAGCATTACACGGCTCGAAAGGGTTCCCATCTGCCTTCTTGATGCAAGTGTTTTCAGGATGACCGCAGTGCTCGAGGAAATGACCGCCACGGAGAACCAGAGGGAGGGAATGGTCTCCCATCCCATGAAGCGGCCGATCCCCAATCCGATGACAATGGTGAGGACTATCTGGATTCCGGTTCCCCCCAGGGCCACTGCCCGGATGGGAAGAATGCTCCTGATGGAAAACTCAAGCCCCAGAGAAAACAGCAGGAGGGCCACCCCGATTTCCGCCAGGCTCTCAATTTCTTCCACTCCGCTTACGGTGATGCCCCCGGTGTAGGGGCCGATGATGACTCCAGCGAGAATGTATCCCAATATGAGCGGCTGGTTCAGCTTCCTGGCGGCGAAACCTCCGAGAAGCCCTGCGAGGACAACGATAATAAGGTCAGTAGCGATGCCCATGGAATTATCTCCTTTCCGGAAAACCCCATTATTGTGGCATTTTTTCAGGAAAACCGCAAAGGTGAGTTAGTGTGGACAAACTGAAAAAATTGACAAAAAAATCCTTGACACTTAAAACGTTTACTATATAATAAGTTCCGATTAGAAAGCAGCAATCATTTCGGTTATAATATTTTAAAGGAAACCGAAAAAATGTTTTTTTCCCGTTTTCTGCGCGTTTTTTTGAAAGGAGGAGGTTTCATGGCTGAGGAAAAAGTTTCGTGTGCAGTTCCCGCGTCCACTGTTGAGGGAGCCGCAAAGGAGGAGTCCGCGCCTGCCGCGGAAGCAAAAAAGGAGGCTGTTCGTATGGGTGTAACAGTAGGAATGAAGGCGCCGGATTTTACAGCGCCGGCATATTACAAGGGCAAGTTCACCACGGTAAAGCTTTCCGATTTCGCCGGGAAGTGGGTTTCTATATGCTTCTATCCGGGCGACTTCACATTCGTCTGAGCCACCGAAGTGTCGGCGGTCGCCGACCGTTATGCGGAATTCCAGGCTCTCGGAGTCGAAGTGATCTCAATAAGCGTTGACAGCCAGTTCGTTCACAAGGTTTGGAATGACACGGAGCTTTCAAAAATGGTTGAAGGCGGCGTGCCTTTCCACATGGCTTCCGACGGCGGCGGCGCCATCGGAACCGTATACGGCGTGTACAGCCCCGCCCAGGGTGTTGACTTCCGCGGCCGTTTCCTCATCGATCCGGACGGAATCATCCAGGGAATGGAAATCCTCACTCCCCCGGTAGGACGCAACGTTGACGAAACGCTCCGGCAGCTTCAGGCTTTCCAGCTTGTCA
>CAYTQC010000233.1:0-2692 GCA_964439735.1 uncultured Synergistaceae bacterium | reverse complement strand
GCGGCAAATTCATGCTTCCGGAAGACCGGCTCACCGAGTTTGGAGAAGATTTCCGGAACGGTCATCCCGGCCCGCTCCTCGATTGCAATGTCAGTGTCCGTAAAGGACCATCCGAGCCTCCTGGCGAGCTCCCTGCCCACGCTTGTCTTTCCGGAGCACATGAAGCCTCCGATGAAAATGTTTTCCCGCCCGGTTTCATGAAGACATGTGCTCATGGAGATTCCACCTTTCACAGTGTTGTCTGTAATTCCCGAAGCGTTCCTTCAGGTCGTCCATCCTGTCGCTGCCGAACTGTTCCGCAACTGCGCAGCCTATGATCCATGCGGTCATGGCCTCCGCGACCACCGATGCGGAAGGGACGGCGCACACGTCACTCCGCTCGGAGTGAGCTTCTGAAACCCTTCCGGCCTTTATATCGAAGGAGGGAAGCCCTTTTTTCATGGTGGGGATGGGCTTCATGGCTGCCCGTATGAGGATATCCTCCCCGTTCGACATGCCGCCCTCGATGCCTCCTGCATGGTTCGTTCCCCTGGACCATCGGCCTCCCTCGGCGAAGATCGGGTCGTGGACCTCTTTCCCGGTCAGGTCCGCAGTGCGGAAACCGTCTCCGATCTCCACTCCCTTGATGGCGGGAATGGCCATAAGGGCACCCGCGAGCCGGCCGTCCAGCCTCCGGTCCCACTCGGTGAAGGAGCCTATTCCTGCCGGAAGCCCCGAAACGGAGACGACGAACGTCCCGCCGATGCTTGTGCCTTCTTCCCCGGAAGCAGTGATGCGTGCCTTCAGGGCCGGTTCATCCTCCTCCCGGGCAGCCCCGAGTTCCGACCGGGCTGCGTGTTCCCATTCCCCTTCCGTGGCGGGCAGATTTACCGTAACGCCTCCGATGGAGTCTACCGCGCCCCTCACCGAAACCCCCAGTTCTTTGAGAACGAGTGAAGCCAGTGCTCCGGCAAGAGTACGGGGGGCTGTTGTCCTGGCGCTTGCCCGTTCGAGAATGTTCCTCAGATCTGCCCCTCCGAACTTGATGCCCCCCGGGAGGTCCGCGTGTCCCGGTCTCGGGGACGTGACCGCCCGGGAGTTTTCATCCGCCGGATCGGTCATCCATGGATTCATCGCCCCGTCCCACGACTCCCATTCCGCGTTCCCTACAGAGATGCCCACCGGAGCACCGGTCGTCCGACCGTTCCGGATCCCTCCCCATACGATAAGCTCGTCACGTTCCGCATTCTTCCGTGCTCCCCTTCCGAATCCCCTGCGGCGCCTTTCGAGAACGGAGGAGAGATCCTCCCGGGAAACGGCAAGTCCGGAAGGCAGGCCGTCCACTATGACGAGAAGTCCCCTTCCGTGGGATTCCCCGCTGGTGAGGAATCTCCAGCTCATTCCTCCGTGCTCCTGCAGGCGAGCCGGTCCAGGGTGGAGAAAAATCCCGGGTAGGAGACGGCAGCGCAGTCAGGGTCCTCAATTTCCACCGGGGTCTCTGCCGCGAGCCCCGCGACGGCAAGTGCCATGGCCACGCGGTGGTCACCAGCTGCGGAAACCCGGCCGCCGGTGAGTTTCGACGGCCCCTTGATCCTCCATCCGTCCTCCAGTTCCACGATATCTGCCCCGATGGCTGAAAGGGCTTTCACCACGGTGACGATGCGGTCGCTCTCCTTGAACCTGAGCTCCATGGCGTCCCGTATTTCCGTGGTCCCCTCAGCGAGAGCCGCGGCGACGGCGAGAACGGGCAGCTCGTCGATGAGCAGGGGGATCTCCGTTCCGCATACCTCCGTTCCCCTGAGTCGGCTCGAATGGACCGTTATGGTGCCCGCAGGCTCTCCCCCCCACAGTCCCGACTGCTCAACGGTGAAGGCCAGCCCCATGCGTTCGAGGACTCTCAGCAGTCCCGTCCGCGTGGGGTTGAGCCCTACTCCCGGGATGCATACTGAAGAATCGGGAAGCACTGCCGCTGCTACTATCCAGAATGCCGCCGATGAGAAGTCTCCGGGGATGGTCCATTCCGATCCCCTGGGGGCACGGGAGGGTGCCATGGTGATAGAGTGTCCGTCGAGGTAGAGAGGGATACCGAGGTGCCCCAGCATGCGCTCTGTATGGTCCCTCGTGGAGACGGGTTCGATGATTGTGGTGGGCTCCTCCGAGGAAAGTCCTGCAAGAAAGAGCGCGGTCTTCACCTGGGCGCTTGGAGTCTCAAGGACGTGGGTCGCACCCTGGAGCAGTGTGCCGGTTATTTCAAGAGGAAGGCTGGCCCCGCCGCTGGGTCCGCCGATTGATGCGCCCGCTGACCGGAGCGGTTTTACTACCCGAAGCATGGGGCGTTTTGCGAGGCTTGAGTCCCCCGAAATGGTCGCCTTCATACCCGGCATTCCCGCAATCAGGCCGCAGAGAGTCCGTGCCGTGGTTCCCGAGTTCCCCGCGTCCAGTACCGATGAGGGCGAGGAGAGCCCCGAAGGCGATGAGACGGAAAGGGTGCTCCCTTTTCTTACGACCTTTGCTCCCGCCTTTTCCAGGCAGCAGAGGGTCGATGTACAGTCCGAGCCGTCGGAAAAGTTGTGGACTGTTATTCCATTTGAAGAAACCGCCCCCAGCAGCGCCGCCCGGTGGGATATTGACTTGTCCCCCGGAAGTGATACTGTTCCCGTTATTTTCTTTGCCGGTTGAATCCGCTTCATTTCTTCCACGCCCCTTTTTTTCT
>CAYTQC010000232.1:251-2699 GCA_964439735.1 uncultured Synergistaceae bacterium | reverse complement strand
GTCCCGTCCATAGCGCTGGGGGCGCTCCTGGGGTACTGGATAGTTAGCAGGATCTCCCAGGAACGGTTCAACCAGATCGTCCTTGGGCTCGCATTCGTGGCGGCCCTCAGGCTGCTGTTCTGATCTTTACCGGGCCGAAGACGGGGATGTGAAGAATTTTTCGTAGGCGAGAATGACGCACGTGGTCACAAGCGTCAGGACGATGGCCAGTGCGTCGGCTTTCGCTATGTCCGCCGACAGTTCCGAAACGTGGGTATAGATGACGAGGGGAAGAATTTTCACGGCCGTCCCCGTGAGGGCGAAGGCCGTGCCGAAGGCACCCATGCTCACGGCGAAGAGAAGGGACGAACCTGCGAGAATGGCGGGGGCAAGCATGGGAAAGAGAACCTTCCTCAGCACCGTGACAGGCCCGGCGCCAAGGGATACTGCTGCCTCAACCAGGCTCCAGTTGGCGTTGCTCCATGCCGCCGTCATGGTGAGGATCATCCTGGGAATGAGGAAATAGAGGTAGGCGATGACGAGCCCCCTCCAGGTGAAGAGAAACGCGGAGAATTCGAGAGGATTGATCCCGATCAGTTCCCTGAGGATGATGGTGATGAAACCGCTTGTGCCCAGCAGTACGATAAAAGCAAAACCGACAACAAGGCCGCTCAGCGTCAGGGGAACAGCGGTGAGGGCAAGGAGAATGTTTTTTGCCCTGCCGCCTGTTTTATGGACGAAATAGGAGAGTGGCAGGCCTATGGCAGTCCCGAGGACAGCGGTGCTCGCCGAGAGAACGAGGCTGGTGGTCAGGGATTCACGGTACAGCTTCCTGACGAAAAGGCTGAGGTAGTTGTCAAGGGAGAACCTCCCCTCGATGAAGAGGCTCTCCCACAATACGAGGGCAAGAGGCCAGAGCAGAAACAGCCCCAGCACCGCCGCAAGAGGCAGCAGCAAAAGCCATGTTCCGCTCCGGCGCTCCATGGTCTCTAGTTCTCCCCCAGGACTTTGCTGCCCCAGAGAGCGGCAGCCTCTTTCTGCACCTTCTGGGCCTTCACCCAGTCCACGTCCTTTGCCCGGGCGTAGTCTGATGCCGGGAGGAACTTGTCCGCAACGTCCGCCGGCATCTCAAACCCGGGAAGGATGGGACGCACGAATCCCTTGGCAAAGAGTCCCTGTCCTTCGGAAGAGAGGATGTAGTTCAGCCAGAGCTTGCCGGCGTTGGGATTGGGCCCGCCCTTCACGAGGCTGATGGCATATGGCGCGGTGATGGTCCCTTCCCCGGGGATGACGATGTCGATGGCGTCGCCGAGCCCTGCTATGTACCTGGCCCGGTAGGCGTTCATGTCGTAGGTTATCCAGATGGGGATCTCGCCCTTGACGAACTTGTCGAACTCGGTGGTTTTCTCGATCATACGCACGTTCCCGGATTTCTGGAGTGCAGCCAGGTAGTCGATCCCCTTGTCCAGGTGGTCGAGGTCGCCCCCGTGGGCGTAGGTGGTGGCGATGACAATGGCGTACCCGATCCCCGCAGTCCGGGGATCGAGATAGACAACGGACTTGCTGTATTTGGGAGAGAGGAGTTCCTGCCATCCCCTGGGGGTTTCCTTCACCAGGTTCTTGTTGATGACGAACACCACCGTTGCCTTGTGGATGCAGAACCAGTTTCCTTCCGGCTCCTTGAGCTCAGCGGGAATGAGATCGAAGTTCACAGGCTTGAAGGGCTCTGTGACCCCCCGCTCCCTGGCTGCGTCCCCTGAAGGCATAAAGTAGTACGCAGTGTCGCCCTGGGGATTGTTCCGCTCCTTGTCGAGCCTGACCACCGTGGCCCCGCTGCCCAGGTCGTTCCACGTGATCTGGATGCCGTACCGCTTCTCGAAACCGTCGAAAAGTGCCTGCCAGTTGGCCCATGTGGGGCCGGTGTCGTAGCTGTTGAGTCCCTTCTCTTTCCTTGCGGCTTCCGCGAGGGCATTTTCTCCCGGGTAGAGCTCTTCGGAGAAGCAGGCCCCCGCGAGAAGAAGAACCGCGATCAGCGCCAGCAACGCTTTCCCTGCATGTTTTCTCATTGTTTTCCCTCCAGTAATATAAGATTCTCTATCTATCTGCCGCTTTATCGGAGCTGCCCGTATTTTCGGGCTGTCGCCCCGGAGTTTTACCTCCCTGCCAGGGGCCGTCCGTCATCGGGTGAAAACCGGAGACATACCGCGTCATCCAGGGCAGGGGGCTCAATTTCAGTGTTCAGCAGGTCCACGAGGATCTGCTCGCCTTCCACGTCCACGGCAAGGCGTACGAGGGGGCCGAGGAACACTTTCCCGGAAACACGGCCGGTGAACGTGTTGGGGCCTTCAGCGGGAGAGCCGCCCGAGGAAAGGGAGATCCTTTCCGGCCGGATCATAAGGCTGCAGGAACCCTCCGGAAGGAGGGCCTTTTCCGCGGAGATAGTTGTAAGGAGGTTATATCATGGGCAAA
>CAYTQC010000232.1:0-241 GCA_964439735.1 uncultured Synergistaceae bacterium | reverse complement strand
TCCCTCCGGCAGAAGTGCCTTTTCCACGGAGAGAATTTTTCCCTTCCACCTGAAGCGCCCGTCGCCGAGATATTCTCCCTCCAGGAGGTTGTTGACGCCGACGAAGTCCGCAACGAAGGAATTCGCAGGCCTGAGGTAGATCTCGCGGGGAGAGCCTGTCTGCTCGATCCTGCCGTCATTCATGAGGGCCACGCGGTCCGAGATGGAAAGGGCTTCCTCCTGGTCGTGGGTCACGTATATA
>CAYTQC010000231.1:1581-2731 GCA_964439735.1 uncultured Synergistaceae bacterium | reverse complement strand
CGTCGTGGCTGTAGGAAAACCCGTGTTTCAGGTAAAAATCCATGGCCTCGTCGTTTCCGTTGGAGATGAAGATATAGATCAGTTCCATGTCTGGGAAGCTCTCCAGCCACTCCATGGAGATGTCGAACAACCTTGATCCCAGGCCCGAGCCCCGGTAGCCGTCCCGGATGTACAGGTTGCTCAGGCACCCGATCCGCTCCGGATAACCGGCCGTGTCCGGCAGGAGCCTGAAGGACGAGTTCTTCATCCCCTCCGCAGATTCCACAGTGGAAAAGACGTATCCCACGGGAATCGCCCCGTCTTTCGCGATGGCGGCGTGTTTTTCCAGGGCGCTCTCCCAGCTCTTTTTCATCCTCGTGTCGAAGTTCATGCCGTCAAACCGCTCCGGCTCCAGAAAGGCCTTCGACTTCTGGAAGGCCATCAGCTCGTCGCACAGCTCCCTGCACTGTTCAATGTCCTCTTCCCCGAGGATTTCGATGGTGATGTTCTTCATGACCCTTCCTCCCCCGCAAAAAACTGATTGCCTTCCGGCGCCGTATTTGCTACTGTAAAAGCGTCGCTTTCTTTTCGCAAGTATGCACTTTTTTGTAACCATACCTACCTGGAGGAAAGCAATGCTCCGGCAGGGAAACAAGGAGGCGCGTCATGGGAGGGAAATGCCCCATCGAGACCACCCTGTCGCTGATCAACGGGAAGTGGAAGCTGCTGATCCTGAAGGAGCTGTCCCAGGGAGCGGTGCGGTACGGAAAGCTGGGGGCGGCCATTCCGGCCGTCAGCGCCAAGGTGCTGACCCAGCAGCTCAGGGAGCTGGAGGAGGACGGCCTGATCGTCCGGACGGTCTATGCCGAGGTGCCGCCGAGGGTGGAATATTCCCTGTCGGACATGGGGACGAGCATATTCTCCGTCTTCAAGGAACTCCGCCGCTGGGGTCTGGAGGACGACGGGCTGGCCCGGGGGGAATGCTCCTTCTGTGGGCAGTGCATCCCCATTCACGGCAAAGAGAAAAGCCCCCAGCCGGAGCGTGAGGAATAGCTCCCCGGGGGCACTTCATCTTCGTACTCAATCCAAAATGCCGCTGTTCTAGTAGGAGAGAGCAGGGGCGACAGGACACCTCTTGCTCTCCCATACGCTGCATTTTTCGTCCGGAAGG
>CAYTQC010000231.1:0-1481 GCA_964439735.1 uncultured Synergistaceae bacterium | reverse complement strand
CCGGCGGAACGACTACGGCTCGAAGGTGAACGCCTTTCCATGAGCGTCCCGGGTGGCCTCGAGAATGCGGGCTCCCCTGTACGCGTCGCCGATGACGCGCACGTTGGGGAATGCAGCCTTGAAACCGTCCGCCGCCGCCTTGCGGGGCACCACTCCCATGGCCAGCACCACCCTGTCGGCGTTCACTGCCACCTTTTCGCCGTCCGAGAGCCTGGTCAGCTCCACACCCGCTGGGGTGACCCTCTCCAGCCTGTGTCCGGTCAGGATGACCGCATCGTGTTGGGAGATCCTGCCCATTACGTCCTGAACAACTGTCGGGTACACGCCTGCTCCAAGTTCGTCGAGCATTTCCACCATCGTCACGGAGCAGCCGTCCATGGCCAGCATCTCCGCTGTTTCCAGCCCCGTCATGCCGGACCCGACCACCACCACCCTCCCCTGGAGTTTTTCACTGCCCAGCAGCACATCCTCCGCCGTACAAACCAGGTCTTCGTTGATACCCGGAATGGGCGGCACTAAGGGTTCAGCCCCGCATGCGACGAATACGCCGCAGGGATCCAACTCCCTGATTGTTTCGGGCGACGCATCCGTCCCGAGCCTCGTTTCGATGCCGGCCTTTTCGGCCTGCCGTATCAGGGAGTCCGTATACCGGGTGATCTTTTCTTTTCCGTACCCCTTGTCGGCCGTGTTGAGCGTGCCGCCGAGCCGCTCTCCCCGGTCGAAGACAACGGGGGAGAAACCGCGCTCCTTCAGCACGAGGGCTGCCTCGATCCCCGCAGGGCCGCCGCCGACGATTGCCACGATGCGCCCCTTCCCGTCCCCGGCAGGGGAGGCGTATTCACGCTCTCTTCCGGTCACCGGATTGACCGCGCACCGCACCCGTTTTGCCTTCACGATCTCGCCGAAACAGCCGAGGCAACCGATGCACGTGCGGATTTCGTCCTCCCTGCCGGAAAAGGCCTTCGCGCACCACTCCGGGTCGGCCAGGTGCCCCCGCCCGACGCCGACGAAATCGCAGGCGCCCTCTTCCAGCAGGGCTTCCGCCGCCGCGGGGGACTTGATGTTGCAGACGGCGATCACGGGGATGGACACGGCCTTTTTCACCGCGGAGGGCATGTACTTTTTCCACCCCTCTTCGTATGTGCCGGGCTCGATGCACCCCTGGGAATAGCAGCTGACATTGATGGCGTCCGCTCCCGACTTTTCCAGCGCGGCGGCGATCCTGCACGCTTCCTGAAGGTCGATTCCTCCCGGAAGGGCCTCCTCGGCGTTGATGCGTACCGAAACGGGGAAACGCGGACCGCAGCTTGTCCGGATTCCGGCCAGGATTTCCTCCAGGAAGCGCATGCGGTTTTCAAAGGAACCGCCGTACCTGTCCGTGCGGAAGTTCATGGCGGGGGAGAGGAATTGGTTGATCAGGTATCCATGGGCTCCATGGAGCTCCACACCGTCTGCCCCTGCCGCCATGGCGATCTGCGCGG
>CAYTQC010000230.1:0-2732 GCA_964439735.1 uncultured Synergistaceae bacterium | reverse complement strand
TATTGCCCGGGATCCCTGTTTAGATCTGCTTCCACCGTTTCCCAACCGTCCTCTTTTGGTACAAAACGGACAACAAACAGGCAGAACCCCGTCCAGCTCCGGTGAAAGAAAAGGGTATTATCCTGCCAGTAGATGAACCACTTGTCTTCCATCTCTTCCGGTATGAGCCCTCTCCGTATCATTTCCATCTCTTTTTCCGAAAATGACCGGCTGAGCGGTATGGTCGTCCTCTTTGAGGGCAGCGCGATGGTCTTCCAGTCCGATGACCTGGCAATTTTCACAACGATTCCTCCTGTCCCCCACACGGGTTGGATGTGCCGGCACAAAAGCCCGGATGTCCTTTTCTGACCCAACAGAAGCCGCAGATCTCTTCCTCTGTGAACTTCATACTGCTGACGTCTGAATTCCCCAATCGAACCGTTTGTTCTTTTTGTATCAAAATGACCGTACATTTTTTCAATTTACTACTTTGTTACTGAAAAAACCTATTTTTACTATATTACCACTGTTTTATGGAAAGGATCGAAAAAAGAGCGGTATCGGGGAAAATACACCAACAGTACCGGTTCCGGGAAGCTGCGAGATCCCCGGCCCGGGATGTAAAGCAGGTTAACCGTGTGATGGAACGGCTGTTGTTTGCTGCAGGATTCTGCAAAAGAGATTATTGTTTTGCCCTGGTGTATTCGACGGCTTCCTTGCCGGTAATGTGCTCAACGTCAATTGCCACTATTATGGCCTGGGCGCATCCGGCTATTTCCCTGTGCCTGGCCTCTTCGGGCTGATCGCCGGAATACTTTTCGACCAGGGCCCTGAATGCTTCGAGCCGTTCATCTCCCTCCGCTATCCGCGCCCTGCCGAAAGCGATGACGCTCCGGAAATAGGTCGTATACTCTTTGCTCACTATGGTATCTTCATCCACCACGGCAAAAGACACCCTTGGGTCCCGGGTGATGGCGTCGATCTTGTGACCGGCCTTTGCTGAATGAAAGTAGATTCTGTTGTTGACGTACACATAGCTGAGCGGCACCGCGTAGGGGTACCCTTCATCGCCCAGGCACGCCAGGACGCCGTTCGTGCACCTGCCCATGACGGCTCTCGTGTCTTCCGTGGACAAGAGCTGCCTGTTTCTCCTCATTTCCCTGAACATTTTCTTTCACCGCTTTCATTCTGAAAGATTCCAATGCTGCCGTCTGCATCTTTTTTTGACTATAGCATAACCGATGGTCCTTTTCTTTTGGCCGCCCGCAGGGTACCATTGAACAGAGAATTGAGAAAGAGGTGGTTGGACGTGTTTCGATGCGCAATTTTCGATTTCGATATGACCCTGGTGGACAGCAGCTACGCCATCCGGGATACAATGAATCTGCTCGCGGAGCGGCAGGGGCTGCCTTCAGTGACGAGGGAGCAGGTGCTCTCCGTGATAGGCCTCCCCATACGGGAATCCTGGATAAAGATCTGGGGCCGGTTCGAGGAGCAGTGGCTTGAGGATTTCCGGGCTGTGTTCCTTGAGCGGGAGTTCGCGGGGATCGTTCCCTTTCCCGGTACGATAGGCGTTCTCGAGGCCCTGTCGGAGAGAGGGGTCATCCTGGGGATCGCGTCGAACCGCCATTCTCCCGCCCATCCGCTGAAGGCCACGGGGCTGGAGCGGTATTTCCGTTCTGTGGTGGGGATGGCTGACGTGGTGAACGCCAAGCCTGCCCCCGACATGATCCTGCGGGGTATGGAGAGCCTTGGGTGCGGTGCGGATGAGACGCTGTATGTCGGCGATACGGCTGATGACATGTCGGCGGCCAGGGCTGCCGGAGTGAAGGCCGTGGGGCTCACCACCGGGAATTTCACCCCGGAGGGACTCACGGAAGCGGGGGCCTGGAGGGTGATGGACGCCATCGAGGAGATCCTTCCCCTGTGGGAGGGGGCGGCCCCATGACCGGGAAGATGAACCGCCTGGCGGGGGAGAAGTCGCCGTACCTGCTGCAGCATGCCCGGAACCCCGTGAACTGGCATCCCTGGGGGGAGGAGGCGTTCCTGAAGGCGAAGGAAGAGGACAAGCCTCTTTTTGTTTCCATCGGATACGCCACCTGCCACTGGTGCCATGTGATGGAGCACGAGTCGTTCAGCGACCCGGAAGTCGCGGAACTGCTGAACGATGCCTGCATTCCTGTGAAGGTGGACCGGGAGGAGCGTCCGGATATTGACGGCAACTTCATGGCCGTGTGCCGGATGATGAACGGGAACGGCGGCTGGCCTCTGAACGCCTTCGTGACGCCGGAGGGGATGCCCTTTTTCGCCGCTTCCTACATCCCGAAGAGGGAGACGGCGGGGCGGCCCGGGATGATGGACATGGTCCCCCGGGTGAAATGGCTGTGGAAGACTCAGCGGGAGCAGGTGGAGGAGTCGGCACGAAGCATCCGGGACACCCTCCTGAAGAAGGGGGCGCCTGAACCGGGAGCCTGCCCCGGCGAGGATGTCGCCCGTAAAGCGTACGCCCAGCTGGGGAGCCTCTATGACGGCCGGTGGGGAGGGTTCGGGAAGGAGCCGAAGTTCCCCATGCCGTCGTGGCTGCTGTTCCTCTTCAGCTACTGGAAGAAGTTCGGGGAAGAGCGTGCGCTGGAAATGGCGGATACCACCATTGCCCGCATGTGGGTCGGCGGGATCCGCGACCATCTCGGAGGCGGGCTGGCCAGGTATTCCACCGACCGGGAGTGGAAGCTGCCCCATTTCGAGAAGATGCT
>CAYTQC010000229.1:0-2760 GCA_964439735.1 uncultured Synergistaceae bacterium | reverse complement strand
GGCTTACCACGAAGGATGTATAAATGGTCTCCTTTTTTGCAGCCGTTGCGCGGATACGTTCAAGAGCTTTCGCAGCAGTCATGTTCTCCTTGAGGTCGATGAACTCCGGGGTCATGATTCGGCCGGCGGAGTCCGCGGCATAGTTGAGAAGCGCGTTGGCAAGCTTTCTTTCCTCGGGGGAGAGATGGGCAAGCAGTTTTTTTACTGTCTTTGCCGGCAGTTCATCGAAAAGTGCCGTACGGTCATCGTCCGACATTTCTTCGATTATCGCGGCCACTTCGGTATCCGTAAAGCTTGCGAGCAGCTCCTCCCGCTCAGTTCCCTCCAGGAACTCGAAGACTTCTATGGCGAGATCCTTGGGAAGCAGCCGGAAAAGAAAGACCCGCTCCGCTGCGCCTTTTTCTGAGAGGACTTCAGCGATATCAGCAGGTTCCATGGTGCTGAGCAGTTCTTTCAGGCTCTTGAACTGCTTGCGTTCAAAGAGTTTTTCCACACTTGCGAGGAGTTTGTTCTGTATGTCTTTCAAATCGATTCCTCCTGTTCCCGGAAAAAGACGCGGCATCCCGCCCAGGAAGGGCGTGCGATTCCATTGCGTTGATCAGAAAAGAGAATTCAACGGGATCGGCGGCAAAGGGTGTTCCGACGGGCGCCGGAATGACTCTGCCGGGGAAGGAGGGTCAATCCTGCGCGGTTTTAGCCGAACGATCGTGTGCTGGCAGATTGCGGCCCGATTTCCATAAAGCCATCTCCTTTGAACTTGTTTACATGGCGTCAATGAAAGAAAAATACCACAGAATATAAGGAATGTCGAGGTAAAAGGCTGATTCTTTCCATATATGCCCGTATTCCGGAGAAAACAGGCCGATCCGTTCCCGGACCGGCCTGTCGTTTTTATTCCACCCTGTTTTTCGCTTTTTTAAAGTTTCCCGCAAATGCCGGTATCATGAGAAGGAGTGTGATCACCCAAAGAAGAATGCAGAGGGGACGTTCAAAGAAGATCATGGGAGATCCGCCCGCCATGATGAGCGACTGTCCGAAGCCGAGTTCCGCAATGGGCCCGAGGATCAGTCCGAGGACGAGCGCTCCGGTGGAGAACCCTCCCTTTTCAAGGAAGTAGCCGCAGATGCCGAATCCTATCATGAGCCACACGTCGAACATATTGTTGTTGATGGCGTAGCTCCCTATGACCGAGAGGATAGCGATCCCGGGGATAAGAAGGGCATTGGGGGTGGATGTCACCTTGGCGAAATAGGGGGCCAGGTACAGGCCGAGGACGAGAAAAATGATATTCGCCAGGAAAAGGGAGAGAATGAACCCGTAGGTCATGGCTCCGTACTTGGAGAAAAGCTCCGGCCCAGGTATAAGACCCTGTATAAGAAGTCCTCCCATAAGAGCCGCAGCCACGCTGTTTCCCGGAATGCCAAGTGTGAGAAGAGGTATGAGCGAACCTCCGACGCAGCCGTTATTTGCGCTTTCAGAGGCCGCCACTCCCTTGGGGTTGCCCTTGCCGAAGGTGTCGGAATCTTTCGAGCTCTGCTTGGCGAAATTGTACGAAATGAACGCGGCAATGGTTGCCCCTGCGCCCGGAAGCATCCCGACAATGGTCCCGATGATGCTTCCCTTCGTAATAGTTGGACCGAGCCCCTTGGGAAGCTTGCTCCTCTTGATGGAAGCGATGGTATCGCTCAAATCCTCCACGATGTGGGTCTCAGCGGTCAGGTCAAGGATCTGGCTCACGGAGAAAAGGCCGATGAGGGCGGGCATGAAGGGGATCCCGTCATAGAGATCCACCACGTTGAATGTAAAGCGCATATATCCCGATATGGGATCCATACCTATGGTTGCAAGGACCAGGCCCAGAAAACCGGACATAAGCCCTTTCACCATGCTGCCCTTTGTCAGCGTAACAATGCTGGAAAGCCCCATGATGGCCAGGACGAAGTACTCGGGAGGTCCGAATCTCAGGGAGAATTTTGCCAAAGCCGGTGCCATGAGCAGCAGCGCCACGGTGGAGAAAATGCCTCCCCAGAAGCTTGCCCATGTAGCCACGGTAAGAGCGGTACCGCCCTTGCCCTGCTTCGTCATGGGGTAACCGTCAAACGCAGTTGCCGCTGCAGCAGGGGTGCCGGGAGTAGAGAGAAGGATCGAGGATATTGCCCCCCCGTACATCCCGCCGCTGTAGACTCCTCCCATGAGTGCCAGTCCCACGAGGGGCGGCATGCCGAACGTTACTGGAATGAGAAGGGCCACCGCCATGGTGGCTGTAAGCCCGGGCATTGCTCCTACTATGATCCCGACTATCGTTCCCGCAGTAATGGAGAAGAGGACTGCAGGGTCCATAAGCGCAGAGAGTGCCGGCAGAAAGAATTCAGTCATGGCCTATTCCCCCCAGAATCCCATGGGGACCGGAACCCCAAGGAAGTGAACGAACACAAGATAGACAAAGCCGAGGATGAGTCCGGTCGCGAGCAGAACGAACAGGGGACGCCGGAAGCCCAGCATCCAGGAGAGCGCGATCATAAAGAAGCCGCTCGCCGGGAAGAACCCGAGCCATGGGATAAGGATCCCGTAGGTGATCATCACGGCTATAGTGACTGTAAAGTTGCGCGGCGCCCGGACCCATTTTACGTGGGAGTCCGGCGACGGAGTTTTTTGCAGAAAGAGGACAAGGGACAGGACCGCCAGTGTTCCCGCCAGGAAAAAGACGTACCGGGCCGCATCCGCGGCCCGGTCTGGAAAACTGTTCGCCCCAAGGAAGAG
>CAYTQC010000228.1:0-2770 GCA_964439735.1 uncultured Synergistaceae bacterium | reverse complement strand
AGTCTTCAGCCGTATAATGAACAGTTTCTTTTTTCTCGCTTCCCTGCTCCCGTAATATCCGGTCTGTGTCTTCAGCCAATCCGGAGCCGTCTGGTCTCCCCATGCGGCCTCAGAAAGTTTTCCATCCACATAAATGAGGGCAGCCTGGGCCCTGGCGCCGATAACAAGGTCTCCCAGGACTTCACCGTCGATCCAGAGCACGGCGCTCCTTTCGTCGAGCAGGGTTTGGAGGTCCCCTGAAGCCTCAGCCGCACCTCCCGGCAAAAGTATAAAGACCAGAAGAAACACGACGACAATATTTCCGTACCATTTCATGACCTACTCCTCCCCTTCCCCTTTTATTACTGGACCGCCGGACGTCCTGCCCACAGCTCCACGGATCCATCTCCATTCCTGGAACCCCATCATCCACGTGAAAACTCCGTAGACCAGTGCGGACGCAAAAAAAACGGCAAAAACCCAGAAACTCCTGAAGGCAATTCCTTCCCCGGCAGGATAGGGCATCAGAGCCGTGAATGCAAGAACGGTTCCCGCTGTTGCCAGGAGGCAGCCCGTCATTTTTGCGCACCACTGTACAGAAAAGATGCCTAGCCGAACACCCAGGTTGCCGGAGAGTAGGTAAACCCCCACCGCACCTGAAAGCGTGAATGAAAGAGACGTAGCGAGGGCAAGGCCTCCGTATGACATCGGCTTCATCAGCACGAGGGAGAAAAGCAATGTGGATGCAACACTTGAAAAGGTAACCTTCAGGGCCGCCCGGGGCAGGCTGCGGGCATACAGGCCCCGCATCACCACGGTGGAGCACGCCATTCCGGGGAGTCCCAGGGAGTACATGGCAAGGGAACGGGCTGTCCCCTCCCAGGCCCACTGGCCGAACGCTCCCCTGACAAACAGCAGGTGGATCACTTCCCGTGAGACGAGAACGCTGCCCAGGGTCACAGGAAGGACGACGAAAAGTGCAAATCGCAGGGAATCGCGCATAATGTCCCGAAACTCATCTACTTCTCCCGAAGCGCACCTGGAAAGCTGGGGCAGGACCGCCTGGGAGATCGCGATCACAAAAAGTCCAAGGGGAAGCTGAATGACCCTGTTGGCATAGTTCAGCACGGATATTGCCCCCTCCTGGAGGAAAGAGGCCAGCATTCTGCTCAGCACGGGGTTCACCTGGTTGAGTGAAAGCCCTGCAGCGTAGGGAAGGAAAAGGGAAAGCATTTTTCTCAGATCGGAGTCACGCAGGTCAGGACGCTCCGGTGAGAGAAGGATCCCCATTTTCCGCGTCCATCCCCATTGAAGGGCAAACTGGCAGAAACCTCCAGCCAGCACAGCCGCTGCAAGTCCCCATACTCCCCACGAGGAGGCAAAAAGGATAACCATGACGATATAGATCACATTGCTGAGTGCCGGTGCGAGGGCGGGGATCAGAAACGACCCGAGGCTGTTCAGCACCCCCATAGCCAGTGCGGCCATAGAAACCATGAGAAGAAAAGGAAACATCCACCGGGTAAGCGAAACGGCAAGGGCTGTTTTGACAGGATCGAATCCCGGGGCCATAATTCTTACAAGTACAGGGGAAACAATGATCCCGACAAAGACGGCCAGAAGCCCCGCCCCCAGAAGAACCGAGAATGCCTGGCGGGCAAGTTTCTCCGCCGCAGTGCGGTCCCTTGAGGCCAGCACACGGGAAAAAACAGGGACAAATGATGCTGAAAGGGCCCCTTCGGCGAGCATCTGCCGTGCCAGGTTCGCCAGGGTAAACGCAACGTTGAATGCATCCAGAATGCCTGTTGCCCCGAACCATGCGGCAGTGATGACCTCCCGGACGAGCCCGAGGATCCTGCTTGCAAACGTGCCTGCCATCATGAAAAGCGCATGGCGAACCATTGTTGATGTCGATTTTGCCACCTTCGGCTGCCTCCTGAAGCTGCTCGTTTCTCCCCGGTATCGACTCTTCAGGTCAGAAATGAGAGGAGTATGACGTTTATGAAAAAAACTGCAGTCTGGTGCGTGGGCAACGCCCTGATGCGCGATGACGGAGTGGGGCCTGCACTCTACTCCGAACTGGCATCATCCCCCGTGGAACACCTGGAGGCCGTCAACTGCGAGACTACACCCGAAAACTGGATCGCCCGCCTCCGGCAGTCGCCTCCGGAAGTTCTTCTGATTGCCGATGCCGCTGATATGGGGCTTCCGGGCGGAACCATACGGAAAATGAGCCTTGACGATACCGGAAACATTTCCTTCAGCAGCCACGGTATTCCCCTTTCCCTTATCCTGGAACCGTTCAGGAAGGAAATAGAGATCGCTGTCATCGCCGTCCAGCCCCTTGAAAGAGGATTCGGCGAGGAGCTGTCCCCCGCTGCGGCAGAGGCTGTCAGGCGACTTTCGCAAATCCTTCGGAGCGGCAGGTTCGACGAACTTGAATGCTACCAGGAGAAACGGTCGCCCAGGTAGAACTTCCGCGCGACTTCGCTTTCCGCCACCTCCTGGGGCGCCCCCTCGATGACGATCTTTCCCTGGTGGATCAGGTACGTCCTGTCCGTTATGGCAAGGGTATCCCGTACGTTGTGATCCGTCAGCAGGATGCCGTACCCCTTCGCTCTCAGGCTCAGGATGATCTGCTGGATGTCATACACGGCAATGGGGTCGATACCGCTGAATGGTTCGTCCAGAAGGAGGAAGTCAGGAAGTATGGCCAGGCTTCTCGCGATTTCAACTCTCCGGCGCTCGCCTCCGCTGAGAGAGTACCCGGGGATGTTCGTGATCTTTTGAA
>CAYTQC010000227.1:0-2781 GCA_964439735.1 uncultured Synergistaceae bacterium | reverse complement strand
TGAAAAGTTTCCCGACGGACTCTTCCGTGATGGATCCGTACAGGATCAGGGGAATGCTGGGTGGAATGAGAATGCCGAGCGTTCCTCCGGCCGCGAGAAGGCCGAGGGTAAATTTCTTGTCGTAGCCCCTTTCGATCATGGCAGGGTATGCAACCATTCCGATCGTCGCCGCAGTGGCGGCGCCTGAACCGGTGATAGCAGCAAAAAAGGCGCAGGCGAGGATCGTTGCTATCGCAAGTCCACCGGGAAGGTGCCTGACCCATGCGTTCATGACGTCGAAAAGGTCGTCACCGATCCTTCCGTCCAGCAGGATCTGGCTCATCAGGACAAATAAAGGGATCGACAGAATGGTAAAACTTTCGAGAGACGTGAATATTGTTGCCCCCACGATCTTCATTGGGAGGTCGAACATGAGGATGAGCACGAGGGATGTTCCCCCGAGGGAGAAGGCCACTGGGAGACCCATGAACAGAATTGCGATAAGAAGCAGTACAACAAGAGAAAAACTCAGCATTGCTTTCCCTCCTCTTCAGTTCCTTTTGCGAAGACCGACATATACCTGTCGATTATTATGATCGCGAACTGGAAGGTCAGCAGCGCGAAACCAAGCAGAAGCGCCATCTGGGGGATCCACATGGGTATCCGGAGCAGGGTGGCTGAAACCTTGTTGTAGCCTATGGAGGATCTGATCATCTCGTAGGCCTGCCATGTGATGACTGCGCAGAAAAGCATTCCGGCAACGCTCGTGATCATTTCGAGGATCTGCTGGGTGCGCTTCGACAGGTGTTCGATGACGAGGTCTATCCGCACGTGCTTGCCCTGCTGGAGAGTGTAGGCACCTCCGGCGAGCATGGTCCACATGAACAGGTAAATTGACATCTCCTGTGCCCATATGGTCGGTGACCTGAAAAAGTAGCGGCATACCACCTCGTAGAAAAGCATGAGCCCCATGAGGAGGATGCCGAGTCCGCTTATATAACCGAGGATAACGTTTCCTTTCTCCACTGTGCTTCGTATGTGTTTGAACATAAACTATTTGCCCCTTTGCTCATTTTTATGAAAAAGCGGGAAGGGTATCCCCTCCCGCTTCGGTATCGTGTTTTTTCGTCCTTCCAGAGGGGTTATTTTGATGCCTCGATTGCCATTTCAATAAGTGTCTTGCCAAGGTCGCCTGTTTTCTCTGCGAATGATGTACGGACTGGTTCGGTCGCCTTGACGAACGCAGCACGTTCTTCCGCATTGGGGGAGTAGATTTCTACTCCTGCCTCGAGGATGACTTTTTCCGCTTCGTTTTCAGACTGGGCAATGGCTCCGCGGATCCATTCCTCTGCATCGAGTCCGGCCTTGTGGACAGCATCCCGGTGCGCTTCGGAGAGACTGTTCCACCAGTCAAGGTTTCCCTGGACGACGAACTGGGCGGTCGTGTAGTTCGCCTTCGTCATGTATTTCTGCACTTCGTGAACCTTTCGGGAAACGGCAGCCGGCATTCCGGTAGTTGCCCCGTCCACTGTCCCTCTCTGGAGCGCCATGTACATTTCCGACGAACTCATGACAGTGGGTGCCGCTCCCAGGGCGCGGAGCGTTTCAGCGTCTCCGCTGCTGAATGTGCGCATGGTGAGGCCCTGGAAATCGGCGGGCATCTTCAGGGGGCGCTTGTTATTGAAGAACTGGATGTACCCGTAGTCGACCCAGAAGAGTGTTTTGACGCCTTTTTTCTGGAACTCCTCGTCGAGGATCTTGTCCGCCCCTGCGGCAAGGAACTTTTTCGGTGACTCCAGATCCTTGAACACGAAAGGCATCTCAAACACGTCTGCCGCGGGGATCATTCCGGACCACTTGTTTACCGGGACAAGGCCGGCATCGATAAGAGCGTCCTGAAGCGCTTCCACGATTTCAGTATCCTTGAAAAGCTGGGCTGAATCGAAAATCTTTACGGACAGTTCGCCCTTTGAATGCTCGGCGACCTTCTCGGCAAAGACGACAAGACCCTTGGATACATGGTGAGACGGAGGGAACTGGTTTGAAAGCTTGATCTCCGTTGCTGCGAAGGCTGTGCCGCAAAGAAGCAATGAGACGAGAACCATAAACGCAGCTGCTGATTTTTTGAACATTGGTACACTCCTCCTTGTGATTTGTAGATTAGGTCATTGAGTATATCCATTTCCGCTTTCATCCGCAATAGAGAATTTTTCTGAGCTTTTAATTCCCCCTTTTGATTTCTCCCAAGTCCTTCCTTTATTTATATTTTCTGCAGAATCGCCTGCCCGACGGAACCCGTGAGGGCTTCACCTCCGAACTCTACCGGAAGTTTTTTCTGTTCTGCTTCCTCAAGGTAGGATCTGACTGCATTTTCCACCGTCGCGGCACCATCTTTTTCTCCGATATGGTCGAGCAGGAGCGCTCCCGTGAGGATCGCAGCTATGGGGTTCGCTTTTCCGGTCCCTGCAATATCCGGTGCGGAACCGTGAATGGGTTCGAACATGGAAAGCCTGTCGCCGATGTCCGCTCCGGCGGATACCCCAAGCCCGCCCGACAGCCCGGCCAGCAGATCGCTCACAATGTCTCCGAACATGTTCGGCGCAACGATCACGCCGTAAAGATCGGGGGTCCGTACAAGGTGATAGCACATAGCGTCAACATTTACTGCGGTAAGGCCGATCCCGTGCTGTTCTGCCTCGTCCCTTGCCACTTCTTCCCAGAATCCGTAAATCTGGGGCAGGGCATTCGACTTGGACGCGAGGGTCATTGTTTTCTCACCCCTGGCTTTCGCCGCTCTGCACC
>CAYTQC010000226.1:0-2788 GCA_964439735.1 uncultured Synergistaceae bacterium | reverse complement strand
CACGCCATTGGTATCAGGCAGGTCCACAAATGCCTTGATGGTAAAATGCCAGTAGATTTTAGCCCCGGCAGCCGGGGACGCAGGGCTGCAAAAGGCAAGAACCGCGATGATCAGAACCATACACCTGTAATACTTTTTCTTCATTTCCTGTTCCTCCTCTGTTTTTTCCTGCACTTCCACCCGCTCTCAGGGTTCTTCTTTATCGGGGAATCCCGGAAAGGATGCACATTTTTTTCCCGTGCCCGTATTATCAAAACCATATTTGAAAAAAGGAGCGCCCGCCTAAAAAATAAGGCGGATGCTCCTTTTCTGCATAACGCATTGCTTTATTCCTTCCGAAGGCTACTTCCGCATATACTGGAAGCTGGCATTCGGCCTGCCTACGAAGCACGATTTCGTAAAACCGTACTTCTTGATGATGGCGAGGGCCTGCCGGGCTTCATCTTCCTTGGTACCGAAACTGAACATCCAGTGGGACCCGTCCACGATCTTCCATTCGCCGCCGACAAACTTCGCCTCAACTGTGGCTGGATTGAAAGACACGCAGTCTTCCCCGGCCATTGCCCCTGCCGGAGCCGTTCCGGACCTGAGCATGTACTGGAACGACGGGTCAGGCCTGCCGACGAAACACGACTGGTTCATCCTGTAATGCTTGATGATCTTCAATGCCTGTTCAGCTTCTGCCTTCAGGTTTCCGAAGCTGAACATCCAGTGACTTCCGTCCACGATCTTCCAGTCGTTGCTGACAAACTTCACCTGTGCCGTGGCAGGATTGAAGGAAATGCAGTCCTCCCTCACAGGAACCTGGGCCTGATTGCATATCCCCTTCGGGTCGACATTGATCACACCCGACAGGTTGTTGTCCTCCCGAAGCTCATCCACGAGTTTCAGGGGATCCGCGATGGCCCTGAAGGGATGGGGGGCTGCGCCGGTGATATGGCCGGGGTTGTCTCTCAGATAATACACCGGAATCAGCACCGTCTGGCTCCCGCCGGGCGGTATGGCGTTCAGCATGACGCCGTTGCCCCAGTTCGTACCATCCTGGTCCATGGCCTGGACGAGGGCCTTGTCGGCAATTTTAGGTGATGCCGCCGTCCCGATGTTGGCCACCGTGACCTGGAAGGTGAAGATCACATTGTTCGGTTCACATTTTCCCCACTGCTTCAGTCCGAAGGACCGGATCACCAGGTCCGGCTTCTTCGGCTGCTCGGCCTGGCATTCAACTCTAAAAGCCGCCCTGTTCGACTCGAGTTCCTGCGGGTACAGGATCTTTATCGCCTGCCACCCTGAATAGGACGGTAATGCCGCTCCGCCCAGTGTCCATGTGTTGCTGACCGGCTTCGAGCCGTTCCTCTCGAAAACAAGCGTCTCGATCGGAGCCAGGGCGCCGTCACTCCGGATAAACTTGTACTGTACTCTCAGGGGGCTTGTAATGCCCTGCACGTTGATTTCGCCGTTGAACCGTATGGTCGCTGGGCACTGGCCCGAAAAATTTGCCGGTGCGGCCCGCAGGTTCGCGGTGATCACCGGTCTGGCTTCCGCTTCCAAAGCAACGGCACACAACATTGATACCGCCAGGAAAACCGTCACCGCAAGGATGAGCCACCTGTTTCTCATTTTTTTCACCGCCTTCCGGAACATTCGCCGCCAGTTTCACGGCGAAGCGAAACGGAACGCCTCTCCTCTCTCATCTGTATCCGCTTCTGAATGCACCAAAAACCGGGTCCCGCCATCATCTCCTTCGAATGAAAACACTATAGCCGGAGCGAATAATGCTCTCCGGGCCGCCAATTAAATAGGCAAAATATTCACACCTATTATTTTAGTGTTTTTAACGCAATTTTGCAACTGATATTGCGAAACAAAGAATGGATATCGGGAAGAAAAGGGGAGCAGGAGCCTCGAGGTAAGGGGGGAAGAAGAAGAATATTTTCCTCTCCCGTTGTTTTGCTATTGAAGAAGAGCGAAAAGGAAAAGGGACAGGATCTCTGAAATTTCGCAGACTGCCCCGTAGGAGTCTCCCGTAAGTCCCCCAAGAAGGGATTTCATCATGAGCGAGAGGAGCACGGCAGCGCAGGGTATGAGCACGAGCAATACCGCCCCGGCAGTCCCCGCGCCAAAGAGCGCTGCCGGCACGGCAATCGCGGTTCCTGTAACCAGGCGAAGAGTCGTACATCCCTTGCGGAAGGTGTCGCCCATCCCTCCGGGACGGGCTGAAGGAAAAAACCTCATGGCGAAGAGGATCGCCCACCTTCCGGCAACAGGGGCGGCAAACAGTGCCGCGGCCCCGGATAACCCGGTCATATCTGTCAGAGCGGCAGTCTTCAGGAGGAGAGCCGCCGCGACGGCGATTCCGCCGAATGTTCCGAGGCGGCTGTCCTTCATGATGGTCAGCCGGGACTCCCTGCTGTATCCCCCCCCGATGCCGTCGAAGGTGTCCGCCAGTCCGTCCAGGTGGAAGCCCCGTGTCAGGAACACCCAGAGGACCACGACAGACGCCGATGAAAGCAGGGGAGAAAAGACCTGTGACAACCCGAGCCAGGCAGATGCCAGGATCATCCCGAGAACAGCCCCGACGGCAGGAAACCACCCCGATGACCGCCCCAGGTCTTCCGGGGAACTCTCCTGCCGGGGACAGGGCAGTATGGTCAAAAAGCCGAGTGCCCGGATGAAATCCACGTCACTCGCCGTCCGTTCTTCCCCCGGGTTCGAGGGGTCCCGACACTCCTGCACTCTCGAAGGTCGCCATCTCGGCGAGGATTTTTGCCGATGCCTCAACGATGGAAAT
>CAYTQC010000225.1:0-2792 GCA_964439735.1 uncultured Synergistaceae bacterium | reverse complement strand
ACGACGGCAACGGCTACATCGACGACGTGAACGGCTGGAACGCCCTTGAGGGCACGGGAGACACCAGCGACGGGAACGAGCACGGCACCCACTGCGCCGGCATCATCGCCGCCAGGCAGGACGAATACGGCATCACCGGCATCGCCCCGGACGTGCGGATCATGGCGCTGGTGGGCTTCGAGACCGCCCACGTGCTGGCGAACACTGAGTATCTCCTCGCCCAGAAGGCACGGGGGGTGAACGTGCGGACGGTGAACATGTCCTTCGGCACGGGAATCCCCTACAGCCGGGTCATCGAGGAGGCCCTGGCGAAACTCGAGGAGGGAGGCGTCCTGGTCTTCGCCGCTGCGGGCAACTTCTCCACGGACAACGACTTCGCCTCGTTCAGCTACCCGTCCTCCCTCCCCTACGGGAACATCGTCTCCGTAGGCTCCACCGGGGGGACAGACGAGCCCTCCAATTTCTCCCAGTGGGGGCTGAGGTCGGTGGACATCCACGCCCCCGGGGAGGCCATCCTCTCCACCATTCCGAGCAAATACGTTCCCTTCGGCTACTCGTCCCGGATCGACGGAACATGGAACACCTGGACGCTGAAATCAGGAACTTCCATGGCAACGCCGCTGACCCTGGGAACCGCCGCCCTGCTCTTCTCCGCCCATCCGGAGGCTGACTGGAGGGCCGTGAAGGCCCAGCTCCTCTCCACCGCGGACAGGCTGCCCTCCCTCGAAGGGCTCAGCAGGACGGAAGGGCGGCTCAACGCGGGCCGGGCCCTGACCGAACCCCTGCGCACCCGGCCGGCCCTCTTCCGGCTCTCGGAGCAGTACCCCCTGCCGGGCGGGCGGATCAGGCTCTCCGGCCATAACCTCACCGAAGGGGGAGCGCTCTCCCTCGTGCAAAGGGACGGCCGGAAGATCACTATTCCTGAGGCCGGGCGGACTTCCGGCGAGACGGTCATCACGCTGCCTCCGGGAGAACTTCCCGACGCCAGGGTGAGCCTTGAGATCGAGTCGGACGGACGGGACAGCCTGACATCCCTTCCCTTCCTGCTCACCCGTCCCGGGGAAGCTGCCCCGGCGGACATCGTGTTTCTTTCGGAAGGCGGCAGGGATTTCCATGCCGTTCCCGTGTCAGGACAGGCCGCCGTGGCGGGAGAATACGTCTACGGCACCGCCGGATTCGAGGAGCTGAACGAGTACGGCAGCCTGGTGCGCAGCTATCGTCCCGCCGTTTTCTCCCTCAGGGACGGAACCCTGCGGAAGGCCTCCCTCGGGGAAGAAGGGGAAGAATGGGCCCGCAGCGATCTCGACTTCCGCTACACGAGCTACTGTGCCCTGGGAACGACGGTTTTTCTGACGGGACAGTCGACAGGCGGATGGCTCTACGCCTACGACACAGAAGAGAAAGTGCTCCGCAGGCTTACCCGCCTGCCCGAAGAACTCGGGGAAAGCAGCCTCGGCTCCCCGGCGACTGCCGCCGAAGGGAAATACTTTTATATGGCGGGGGGGTTCATCCTGGGCTCATTTCTGGATCTCCCGGACCGGGTCATCGACTCCGTCTACCGCCTCGACCTCGAGACCCTCGAATGGCAGCGGTGGGGAACCCTGTCTGAGAAACGATTCGCTGCGGCAGCCGCCGTAATGGACGGAAAACTTTTCGTCGCCGGCGGGAAACACTACGAATTGTTCACCGTGGGAACCACCTCTTCGACGGTGGAGATCCCCACATCTTCGGTGAACGTTTTTTCCCTGGAAAACGGATCACGGCAGGATTCCACCCTCCCCTTCAGCACGTGGAAGGGATCGCTTGCTCTGGACAGGGAAAGGGAGAAAGTTCTCCTTTTCGGCGGCCTTGTGTATTTCGGCGACCTCAGCATGAACTCCCCCCTGGCCGCCTGGAGCCGGCCGGATAGAACAGGAGAGGACTGGGGGCTGGCCTCTTTCAGGTTTTCCTTCATCTCCGGGGACGGAGGCTGGACCTTTACTTCCGGGGGAACCCATCATCTTCTCGGGAGGGGGTGGGGCGACCAGTACGACAGGGGATACCAGCTCTTCTCCCTGCCTTCGCCGGAAAGCTCCCCAGCGGGGTGCTCTGCGGGAGTCTCTCCCTGGGGAGCCCTGCTTCTCGTCCCGCTCGCACTCCTGCTGAAAAAACAATAGGAAAACGGCCCCCGGGAGAAAATCCGGGGGCCGTCGCTGCAGTGAACGGGGAAAGCTACAGTCCCTTTTTTTCCATCCACACGAAGGAGAGGATGAACAGGACCGAGACCCCTGCAATAACGATCCAGTGGTTCACCCCAAGCAGCATGGGGAGTGTGATCTTCCCGTAGTCATGCATCTTCAGCAGGGTGTCCTTAAGATAGGGGTACATCTCCGCGTAGAGCGCAGCCCCCGCAATGGCGCCGAGAATACCCCAGAACGCGTCAGTTCTCCCTTCTCCCAAAGCCCCGATGGAAGTACCGGGACAATACCCCAGAAGAGCCCAGCCGACTCCGAAAAGAAGACCTCCAACCACGGTTCCGCCAAGAATGGTCGGTTTTATGGAGAGCTTCACAAGTCCCTGGTCATAGAGGAAATATGTGCCGATCATCCCCACAATGATCGTTGACATCATGAACTTGAGGATCGTGAAGTCCTGGAACCTGAGGGCGGCAAGCTGCTTGTCGTACCTTATGACCTTTGCCCTCTGGAGAAGAACGCCGAAAACAAGTCCGGTAACAAGTCCGAACCTGAGTTCGAGATCGATGGCATTGGCAATGCCCTCAAGGGAGACAAGAATCTCTTTCAAATGGATGA
>CAYTQC010000224.1:0-2800 GCA_964439735.1 uncultured Synergistaceae bacterium | reverse complement strand
CATTAAGTGATTTTTCCCTCTTTTTAGTGTAAACTTGCCCCGTTATTGCATCATGAGAAGGGGGAAAAGTGAAATGTCCAATCGGGGAAAAATAGCGCTCGTTCTCGCCGGGGGGCAGATCGGGATGAAGTTCAACCCGCAGACGAACACTTGCCAGCCGAACGTGACCGCTGATGAAATGCTCTCCTGGCTTCCGGCGGAAATTGCTGAGAAAATTTTTGTCGTTGACTGGAGCCGGCAGCCCAGCAGCCACTACACCATCCGGATGACGGCCGACCTTATCCAGGTTCTTTCCAAAACGGTGATCGACGGAGCGGATGGCATTGTTGTCACATGCGGAACCGACACGCTTGAAGAAATGGCCTACCTGACTGACCTATGCTGGGCATATCCGCAGCCGGTCATCTTTACTGCCGGTGCCCTTCCTTCAGACAGCCGGGGGGCAGATGCCTCCATCAACCTTTACCAGTCAGTGCTCGCGGCATTTTCAAGGGAATGCTGGGGGGCAGGAGTACTTGTGTGTCTTCAGGACCAGCTTTTTGCCGCATCGGAAATTACTGAAACAGCATGCCACCGCAGAAACGCTTTCTCCGCTCCTGACAGGGGGCCTGTAGGCCAGCTCATTCTGGACAGGGTCGAAATACTGAGACAGTACAAGCGGTCACAGGTGCTCGAGGAAAAGAGCAGCCCCGCAAGAAATGTTGAGCTTCTTTTCGCTTCCCTGGGCGGAAACGACAACTATATCGAATTCCTTGCCGCAGATGAAAACAGCAATCTTGACGGGCTGGTCATAGCCGGTTTCGGCAGCGGGAATATCCCTCCTTCGTGGATACCCCACGTAAAAAAACTGGTGAAAGAGGATATCCCCGTTGTAATAACCTCCAGGTGCCACCAGGGACATACACGGGGAATGCCCTATACGTTTGAAGGAAATATGGCACGTCTTATCGAGATCGGAGTTCTCGACGGCGGCGGACTCAGACCGGTACAGGCACGGATCAAACTCTCCGTTGCAATCGGCGCAGGACTTTCACGGCAGGAAATCCAGTCATATCTTCTTGAAGGGTAAACGGAAAAAGAAAGAAAAACGTTTGGAAACAGAACAGCAATGTGCTAAAATATTCTTACAATATAATATTTTCCAGGTTCAGAATTTTTCTCCAGCAGGAAGGAAGGAGGGAATAAAAATGAAATACGCCGCAACTGACGAAATGATAGCTATACGCTTGTCGGAAGGTGATGATCTGTCTGATTCCATTGCACACGTCTGCAGAACCTGCGACGTCGATTCAGCTGTGGTGGTAGGGGCAGCCGGAATGGTCTCATCTGTGACATTCGGCTGGTACAACGGCAGGGATTACAATACGGAAACAATCAAGGACATAATGGAACTCACTGCCCTGAGCGGAAATGTCAGCTACCGCGGAGGATCCCTCTACCCCCACCTGCACGGTGTGTTCAACAGGCCCGACCATGCCGCGCTTTCCGGGCACATCCTGCAGGCAATTATATTCAATAATGCGGAGATTTTCCTGAAGCCTCTCTCAACAATGCTCCTCGGCCGCTCCTTTGACGGCGCCTTCGAAGCGCTGGCACCTGAAAAAAGACTTTAGCCTTACGGCTGAAGAAGGGACCCTGAAAGGGTCCCTTCTTTTTTTTACTTATTTTTTCTCCTGATGGAACATTTCATTCCTCCCGTAATTCTTTTCAGATCCTCCGGCGATACGGGGAAAAATGCGTGGTCACTGCCTGCCGCCGCCCATACGACCGGGTACAGGAACAGATTCTCGTCGAGGTACGCAGGAACTGACTGCGGGTAGCCTACTGGGGGTACCCCTCCGACCTGGAATCCCGACCATTCGAAAACGAAGGCAGGATCCGCCATCTTCACTTTTTTTGCCTCTGCCAGTATACGCACTTTCTTTGTATCAACCTGGTTTACACCTGACATGAGTGCAAGAACAGGATTACCGTCCACAAGGAGAACAAGGCTTTTTAAAATCTGTTCCGGAGGAGCCCCCACAACCCTTGCGGCGTCATCTACAGTAAAAATAGTTTCTTCCGAGGTCATAACCTGGTCAGGGAATCCCTCGCCTCTCAAAAAGGACCTGACGCGCTCTACCGGGCAGGCATCAATGGCAGATTCTCTTTTTTTGTCAAAGGCAGGGCTGTCACTCATCATCTTTGTAGTTTTTCTTTTGCCTCAAAAAGTCAAGAAGCATTTCCATCGCCTTTGTCGTCATGGTGCCGTAGGTTATGGAAAACGTCCTCATGAGTGCAGGCCGGAAGGGAATCATGGATAACCCTGACACTTCACCCGCAGCGAGACGTGAAACTACCGCACCTTCCGCTCCGTTCCGGACAGCTTCGACAACAGCACTTACATGGCCGAACTTCAGATAAACGTGTTTTCCCTTACCTGTATGTGCCTTGTAGGCATCCTCCCATATCCTTGATGTGGATGATCCCGTAACCCTGCCCACGAGATCCATATTCTCAAGGTCCCTCAGCGTGACGCTCTCCCTGGACGCGAAAGGATGCGAGGAACCGACGATCAGCACCAGTTCATCCCTCGCGAACGGAACCGTATTGAATCCCGAAGCATGACGCCCGTGACCGGTTACCGAAATATCCGATTCCCTTGTAACCAGTTTCTCGATGGCTTCCCTCGAGTCTGAAATACGGACCTCCACTTCGATATTCGGGTAGAGCCTTCGAAATTCCACCAGCATTGCGGGAAGAATGAAATCTCCCGGAATAGAGCTGGCACTGATCCGTACGATACCCGACACGTCATCGG
>CAYTQC010000223.1:0-2807 GCA_964439735.1 uncultured Synergistaceae bacterium | reverse complement strand
CGTATTTCCGTTCGTCCGACCAGGCCCAGAAGTTCACGAACGTGTAGTCCGACGTCTTGCCGGAACAGAGATCAAAGTGCGCGGAGTAGTCGCCGCGCATATCTATGGTTAATGGGTCATAATGTAATGACATGAGTCACCTCCGGAAATGAATCTGCATAGTATACCCGCAAAGAAGCCTGCGGGCAATTGTCCGCAGGCTTCCATTTATGATGAACCGGCAGCGTACGCCGGGAAAGGTTTTGCATGCCTCCGCCGGAGGCTTTTTATACTCCTCAGCAACCGCCTCCGCCGGTGCCGTCCACGAACTCGGCATCCACCACGTTGTCGTCGTCCTTTGCCGACGACGCCGGCTGGGGCTCGGGACCTTCCGCCGACGATGACGAGAGGATCTGGATCATCTGCTTCACGTCCGATGCGGCCACTTTAAGGGCCTCGAGGGTGCTGTCCGACTTTCCGAGGGCAGCCTTCCCCTCCTCAACCAGGGACCGCGCCCTTGCCTTCTCGTTCTCCGGCACGTTGGGCCCGGTCTGCCCGAGCATCTTCTCGAGCTGGTAGACCGAGGCCTCAAGGTCGTTCCTTGCCTCGGCGAACTCCTTTTTCTTCCTGTCGTCCGCGGAGTGTTCCTGGGCCTCCCGGATCATCCGCTCCACCTCTGACTTGTCGAGGTTGGTGGATCCGTTGATGGTGATCCGCTGTTCCTTGCCCGTGTCCCTGTCCTTTGCACCCACGTTGAGGATCCCGTTGGCGTCCACGTCGAAGGTCACCTCGATCTGGGGGATCCCCCGGGGCGCCTGGCGGATCCCCTCGAGCTTGAAGTTGCCGAGGATCCTGTTGTCCGACGCCATTTCGCGCTCTCCCTGCAGCACCACGATGTCCACCGCGGGCTGGTTGTCCGCCGCCGTAGAGAAGGTCTCGGTCTTTTTGCACGGGATGGTTGTGTTCTTGTCGATGAGCTTCGTCATCACGCCCCCCATGGTCTCCACGCCGAGGGACAGGGGAATGACGTCGAGGAGCAGCACGTCCTTCATCTCACCGCTGATGATGCCGGCCTGCACTGCAGCTCCCACCGCCACCACCTCGTCGGGGTTGACGGACATGTTGGGCTGCTTGCCGCCGGTGAGCTTCTTCACCAGATCCTGGACAGCCGGGATACGGGTGGATCCGCCCACGAGGACCACTTCGTCGATTTCCTTCTCGGTGAGCTTCGCCGACGAAAGGGCGTCCTTCACCGGGGCCACGCAGCGCTCCACCAGCGGCGCCGTAAGCTGGTCGAACTTCGCACGGGTGATGGCCATGTTGAGATGTTTCGGACCGTTGGCGTCCGCCGTGATGAAGGGCAGGCTGATCTCCGTTGATGTCCTGGATGAAAGCTCGCACTTGGCCTTCTCCGCTCCTTCGTAAAGCCTCTGGAGGGCCTGCTTGTCCTTCCTGAGGTCGATGCCGTTTTCCTTGCGGAACTCCTCTGCCACCCAGTCCACGATGACCTTGTCGAAATCGTCGCCGCCGAGGTGGGTGTCGCCGGACGTGGAGAGCACTTCCACCACACCGTCGCCGATGTCGAGTATGGAGACGTCGAATGTGCCGCCGCCCAGGTCGAAGACCATGATCTTCTGCTCTTTCTTTTTCTCGAGCCCGTAGGCAAGGGCCGCCGCAGTAGGCTCGTTGACCACCCGAAGCACATTCAGGCCGGCAATGGTGCCGGCGTCCTTGGTGGCCTGGCGCTGGGCGTCGTTGAAGTATGCCGGCACGGTGATGACCACGTCGGTGATCTTCTCGCCCAGGTAGGACGAAGCGTCGTTCACGAGTTTCTTCAGAACCGATGCGCTGATCTCCTCGGGAGCGTACTCCTTGCCGCTCACCGAGAACCGCACCGCACCGTTGGGCCCGTCAATGACCTTGTACGGTACGATCTTCAGCTCGGAGCCCACCTCGCTGTACTTTCTGCCGATGAACCGTTTCACCGAGAACAGGGTGCCGTCAGGATTGAGGGTCGCCTGGCGCTTGGCCAGCGTTCCCACGAGACGCTCCCCGTCCTTTGTGAATGCCACCACCGACGGGGTGGTACGTCCTCCCTCCGCGTTGGCGACGACTTCGGGCGAACCGCCCTCTATGACTGCTATAACCGAATTTGTTGTTCCAAGATCTATTCCTACAGCTCTTTTCATGGAAAATTCCTCCCCCGATATTACTGACCTATGCTGACTAAAGAAATTATAGCCGCTTTTTGTATCTTGTCAAGATTGGTCAGAAAAAAACTGCCTCTCTTTCGAGGAGACCATGAGGTTTACGGCAGGGGTGCCGATATGGTTTGAGGGGATGGATTCGGGTTTTCTGTCGTCCCGGGCAGATACGAGGGTTTCATGTCATTCTGAGCCCTGTTTTTCAGGGCGAAGAATCTGGTTTTACGGCCTCAGGATCAAGAACAGATCCTTCGGGCGATGGAACAGCCTTCAGGATGATACCCCTTCTGTTGTCCTGAGCGAACGCGAAGGGCCAGGGTTTACGGCCTTCAGAATCAGGCCCGGATCCTTCGGGCGGTGGAACAGCCCTCAGGATGACAAAACTCCGGGTTGCCGGTATCGGTGGGCAGTGCTTGTTTGTCGTCCTGAGCAAGGCGAAGGACCTGGTCATTGTCATTCTGAACAAAGTGAAGGATCCGGGTTTAAGGCCCCCGGAATCACAACCAGATTCTTCGTCGCGTCGCTCCTCAGAATGACAGGATTCGGGTGTCATCCTGAGCAACGCGAAGGACCTGGTTTTCGGCCTCAGGATGACAGGGAAATGTGGTTTTTCAGTATTGCGGG
>CAYTQC010000222.1:0-2825 GCA_964439735.1 uncultured Synergistaceae bacterium | reverse complement strand
CCATGAGAACGAAGGAATTCATTCCGGAAAAGATCTGTTGGGGTACGAGCATGAGAAGGCTCGTTCCCATGGTCATCAGAAGGCCGAGAAGACCGGTTATCCCCAGGGCGAAGGCTATGGGCATGCCGGTCAGGACCATGGCGAAAAAAGCGATGGTAATGACAGCGAACATGGGCCTACCTCCTCAGCTCCGAGATGATTTTCAGAAGTGACACGAGCAGCATGATCCCTCCGCTGAAGGGTACGGAGAGGAGGGGGATCCACATGGGCATGGGCAGTATCTCCGCGGTGGCGCCGGAGTCGAAGGCGAGGCCGGTCCCATAGACCAGCATGATCCCTGAAAAAAGTGCGATAAGTACATAGTTCAGAATCAGGCAGCTCTTCCGCATCCCCTTGGGAAAACGGGCGAGCAGGGCCGTGAACGATGCGTGTTCGTCTTTGTGAAGCGCTATGGCAGCGCCGGCAAGACCCACAAAGACTACGAGAAATCTTCCGGCTTCTTCCGACCAGCTGAGCGCATTTCCCAGGACGTACCTGTAGAAAACGCTCACGAGGATTATGGCTGTTATGCCCGCCAGCAGGAGTGCGCACAGGGAGGTGAGCATTTCTGCAAGTTTTTCAATTGCGGCAGCGGCGGGAGATATATCTTTTTTCTCTCCGTGTTCCATGGATTCGCCTCCTTGTTTGAGAAGGTGTGCGCTCCTCCCGTTATGGAAGAGCGCACACCCGAATACCTGAAGATCAGGGAACGGGCTTTCCGCGAGGGCCGCTATTTGTCCCCCTGCAGTTTCTTCTCGATTTCTTCCACGGTGGCAAGGAAGCGGTCGACGATCCCGGGGTCGATCTTCGTCTTGCTCCATTCGAGGACGGCTGTACGGCCTATATTCTGAAACTCTTTGTAATTCTCGTCGGAGATGGAGGTGACGGTCATCTTTTTCTCTTCGAGGAATTTGATGCCGGTGGCCTGGATGATCTGGCTCTGCCCCTTGGCGGCGATATTGCCGTAGTGGAACGCGTCGTCGAAAATCTTACGGTCCGCAGGAGGAAGAGACTCGTACCACTTTTCGTTCACGGTGACCCACTGGCTTCCCAGTATCGTACGGCTGATTGTGATGTACTTCTGCACTTCGAAGAACTTGGAGCTGATGGTGATGTTGATGGGGTTGACCTGCCCCTCCACGACGCCGGTCTGAAGGCCTGTGTACAGTTCGGCGAACGCCATGGGAACGGCATTTGCCCCGAGAGCCCTGAACATCTCCACCTGGCTGTCGTCCATGGCCCGGAACTTTATGCCCTTCATATCGGCGACCGAGGCGACGGGACGGACGTTGTTCGTGAAGCATGAGAGTCCGCCGATGTCGAATACCATGACCGAGCGGATACCGGTTTTTTTGTACATGTCATCGAAAAGCCACTTTACGAAATCGCTCTCGAGAACTTCATGGACGACCTTGTCCCCGGAGTACATGAACGGGGTGTTGAGCAGGATGGCGGGCTTGTAAATGTTGCTGAGCCCTCCGATGGAGCCCACGTTGATCTGGATGCCGTTGGCCTTCACAAGCTCAAGGCGTTCCCGCTCCTTGCCGATGACGTTGGACGGGTAGATCTCCACGGCATACCGGCCGCCGGTCCGTGTCTCCACATAATTTTTGAAGACGACAGCCATGACATAGCAGGGATCGCTCATGTCCGGGTTGATGCTCAGCGCGATTTTTACCGTCTGCGCCGCGTACGACGGAACCGACATGCAGATCACCAGCAGAATAATTGCGGGAACCAGTATTTTTCGAATGACCTTCACAGTATTTCCTCCCCTGTTTGAATTTGGATGAGATATGCCCTGCCCTCCCTTCAGCCCATCCAGCGGCAGATTGAGATCGCAGCCGGGTTTTCCCGACGGAATGCCCTTTCTTTCTGATTTATTTGTTTTGCTTGACAGGAGAATCGGTCCATTCTAAGATTATCCGCAACTTTACCGTCCCGTGACGCTGAGGATAATGTTGCAGAATAGTCCTAAAATGTTTGGCTTTCGGAAGTTCACTATACCATAAAAAGAGAACTTCGGTGCAGGAACCAGGGGTTTGAGTGGTGTGAGAAAAAAGGCGTGTATCAATCCGGGCAAAACGGGTTCACAACCGATTAAGGAGGGGTTTGGTATGGAGAACGAGAAAAAAGGCGGTCCGATGAGTTTTTTCATGAATTACAGCTGGTACAAGAAGTACCTTCTGCCGGGATTCATCGCCCAGTCGGTGTTGGTGGCCGGAGGATACGGAACAGGGCGCGAGCTGGTGGAGTATTTCGGCCAGTATGGTCCCACGGGGGGCCTCATGGGGATGGGGCTGACCTTCGTCCTCTGGGCGGCCCTCTTTGCCCTGAGCTTCGAATTTGCCCGTGTGTTTAAAGCGTATGATTATCGTACATTCTTTGAAAAGCTCATCGGCCCGGGGTGGGTCATTTACGAAATCGCCTTCATCGTGCTTCTCTGCCTCATCATGGGAGTGGTGGGCGCGGCTTCCGGGAGCATCCTGAGAGATTCCTTCGGTCTTCCCCCGATCGTGGGTTCGGCAATTTTCCTCGTTTTCGTGGCCTATCTCACCTACAGCGGCAGCAAGACCATTGAAGTGGCCCTCTCCTGGTGGTCGTACATGCTGTATGCCGTATTCGCCGTGTTCCTGTACCTGGGCTACACTCATTTCGGCGACGCCATCTCCGCAAACTTCGCCGCTGACACTGTGAAGCCCGGCTGGCAGATGGGCGGCTTCAAGTACGCCTTCTACAACATAGCCGTCACGTCCACCGTGCTGTTCTCGCTGAACTACCTGGAG
>CAYTQC010000221.1:0-2829 GCA_964439735.1 uncultured Synergistaceae bacterium | reverse complement strand
CCGCTCCTCCGCCCGCTGGAGCACTACTGCAGCCGCGGCTACATCCATGGCCCCGGTACCGATAGGGATGCAGAGGATCCGTGAAGATGGGGAGGAAGTGATTCTTTTCTTTCCTGCGGCCAGTTCACCCAGGGTAGCTGAGATGGAGCTTTCCGTGATCCTGCCGGCCTCGGCGAGATCCTTGAGCGCACCGCGGTGAAGGCACTGTGCCACGTGATCAACAACTATTGAATCAGCCGACAGGAGTGCCTCATCCCGGCACTCCTTGTATGATCCCATGGGGAAAAGGACTGTCCCGGGAGCGAACCATTCTTTCTTAAAAAAGCCGTCCTTGGCGTGGGTGACCGTGATGACCGCGTCCCCTTCGGCGGCCTGCTGCGGCTCGCTGCAGATGGTTATTTTCCCGGATACTGCGGATTCCATGTCGGCGGCGAACTTCCGTGCTGCCTCGGGGAAGGTATCGTAGACCTTCAGCTCATCTATGGCGAACAGTTCGGCGATGGCCCGGGTCTGGGTCCTCCCCTGGACTCCGGCTCCGAAGAGCCCGACGGAAAGAGACTTCCTGCCGGGATAGAGATATTTCAGCGCCACCGCAGTCTGTGCGCCGGTCCTCAGGTTGGTGATCAGCGTCCCGTCCATAACACCGGTGAAAATGCCGTTCCGCGGGTTCACCAGGACGATGATCGCGCTGACGTAGGGAAGCCCCTGGGCGGGGTTATCCATCCATCCGCCGGCCCACTTGATGCCTGCAGTATCTACCCAGCCCACGTAGGCGGGCATGGAATTGATATCCGCGTGGTAGGGAGGATAGGGGCCGCTCTCCCCCAGGTCGAGGGTCCCCTTGGCAGGGTTCACCACGGTCCCCTCCCCCATTCCCCGATATGTTTTGTCGAGTATTTCCACGATGTCCTTCATGGTGACGAGCTTTTCCACGTCGGACTGGCTCAGAAGCCTGGCCATGAACTCACACCTTTCTCTTTACTGCCGGTATTTCCGAAATGGATCAGTCCATCTGGTATTTCTTTTTAATGGAATCGAATTCTCCGTTGTTCTTCATTGTCTCGATGGCACCGTTCACAGCGTTCAGCAACGCTTCGTCCCCCTTGGGGAGCCCGAGAGCGATGCCCTCGCCTTCCCGGTGGATTTTGTTGCGGAAGCCGATCTTCAGATCTTCCTCGAATGTCTTGTTGTTTCTCAGAAAGGCGTTGGCGACAGTAAGGTTGACGACACAGAAGTCTCCCCTGCCGACCTTGATCTCCATGAGAGCGTCGTCGTTCTTCTGGAACCGCTTGATCTCTGCTGGAAGGCCGGTGTTGGTGATGAAGGTGTCCTGGGCGGTACCGATCTGGACCGTAGCGATCTTGCCCTTCAGGTCGTCGAGTTTCGTGATGGACGAGTCATCGGCGCGGACAACGAATGCGTTCTCGATGTCGTAGTAAACGGAGGAAAAGTTGACCTTTTTCCGGCGCTCTTCCGTGTTGGTCATGCCGGCGGCCACAAGGTCGACCTTGCCCGTCATGAGCGCGGGGATGAGGCCGTCGAAGCTCATGTCCACGATTTCCACCTTCTTGCCCAGGTGCTTTGCGATAGCCTCGACCACGTCAATGTCGTACCCTACGACCTCGTTCTTTTCGTTCCTGTACTCGAAGGGGGGATAGGTTGCCTCCGTACCAACGAGGATCACGTCTTTGTCGAGAACTCCTGCGGCTTCTCCCCCGACGGGGGCAAGAAGAGCGAGCCCGAGCAATGCTGCAAAAACAACGGGCAATGCAAATTTTTTCATATAGCAACACCTCCGGAAATGATATTATCTCTACCGTGCATCCGCACGGCAGCCAGAGAATTATAATTGACGTTCACTCCATTGTCTACAATATATTTTCGTTTATTTTAAAGGAGATACCGGCATGAAAAAAATAACGGTTCTGGGAGGGGGCAACGGGGCGCAGGCCCTGGCCGGGCACCTGGCCTCAAAGGGATTTCCGGTCACACTCTTCGAACACCCGCGCTTCCGCAAGCAGGTACACCATCTAGAGACGGAAGGAACCCTCGAGCTGAGGGGAGCCATATCCGCCAGCGGAACGCTCGCCGGGGTGACCACCGACCCGGGTGAGGCCATGAGGGATGCCGATATCGCCTATTTTCTGGCGCCGTCCTTCGCCCAGGAGGAGATGTTCTCCCTGCTGGCGCCCCATTTCCGCCCCGGGCAGAAACTGCTGCTCATGCCGGGGAATTTCGGCTCACTGATGCTGCAGCAGTCCCTCGGGGGAAGCCTGCCCGACGGATTCCTCGCCGCTGAATCGGACACCATGCCCTACGCGTGCCGCATCGAGGCTCCGGGAGTGATAAACGTGTGGGGGGTGAAGAACTTCATGGCGGCGGCCGCCCTTCCCGCCGAACAGACGGAGACGTTTATCGCTTCCGTGCAGGATGCCTTTCCCGTACCCCTCAGGCCGGCCCCGAACGTCATCTCCATAGGGCTGTCGAACACAAACATGATCCTCCACTGCCCCACCATGATCATGAACGCGGGGCGAATCGAATCAGAGGACGAAGGGTTCCGGTTCTACGGCGACGGAATGACCGAATCGGTGTGCGCGGTAATGGAGGCCATGGACAGGGAGCGGATGGCCGTGGGGAGGGCACTGGGGCTGAACCTGCTTTCCACCATGGACGACATGAAGGAACTCTATTCTATCCGGGGGAACACCCTGCGGGAGACTATCCTGAACAACACTGCCTACTGCGGTCATGGAAAGGACTCGCCGTCATCCATGAAATACCGGTACCTCACCGAGGATGTCCCCTATCTTCTTGTGCCCGTGTTCG
>CAYTQC010000220.1:0-2867 GCA_964439735.1 uncultured Synergistaceae bacterium | reverse complement strand
TCTTCCTCGACTGTATCGACCCCGACAGGAAGAAGACCCGTACCGCCCAGTCCCTGATCCGCTATCACTGGGATCTCCACCTGGAGCGGTTTGCCACGTTCTACGTGCATATCACCACTGAAGAGGCGAAAATAGACGTGATCAGCGGTTTCGATACCGGTACGGGAGTTGAGGATTTCTTCCTCGACGAAGAGCAGAAGGAGAAGATACGGGAGATCTCGGGAGAAGTGGTGGAGCAGGCCCTTGTGACTACCCGGGCATGGGATGAGCGGGGCAGGCAGTACGGGTCGCCCAAGCCCCATTACCTTATCCGGAAAAACAAGGGACGCTGGTTCATCAACAATTACGAGCAGCCTTTCTAGCGGCTGAAAGTCGGTGAAAACGATGAAAAGCAGCATGTTGCCCGGGAAAATCGCAGTTCTTCTCCTCGTTGCGGTATTTTTCACCCCCTGCGCCGGAGAGAAGGCGGCGGCCCAGGAACAGGAAGAAAAGGCGCTGAACTTCCAGGAAATAGCCGCTGAAGTGGAAAAAAGGCTGCCGGACGCGGAGGAGAAAATCCTGGCGGGCGTGGCCGCGTTGGAGCAGCTCCTGAAGTCTTCGAAGACAGAGGCAGGGGAGATGACGGGAAAGTGGAACGAGATCCTGGAGCAGTCCTTTGCCTCTCCGGTTATGAAGGAACTGGCCCAGCTCCGTCCCCTGCTCAAGCTTTCCATCGACAGGGGACTGCATGAAGCGATGCAGGCGTCACGGGACAGAATGACCAAGGGGAATGCTCCGGTTTCTTCGACTTCGGGAAAAGCAGGGATCACCCTCCCTGTTGCCAGGGATATCCACAAGGACGCCGAGGAACTGCTCGGGTTCGCCCAGGAGATCCAGTCCGCGGGAGAAGCGGTGGCCTGGACGCTGAAGGTGAACCGGCACATCGAGTCCCTGGAGTTCGACATCGGGAACGCACCGGCCCGGGTCGGCGCTTACGTGGACGACATGAAGCTCATGAGCGCCTCCCTGATGGATATCCGCCGGAAGGCGAACCAGGCCCTGGAGGACTATTCGAAAACCCGGGGGTCTCTTGCGGAGCTGAAGGGAGAGATGTCCAGGTACCTCACGCTGACGATGACCATGAAGTACAAGACCCAGAATGCCGCCGTCAGCCTTGTGAACACAGCGAAGTATCTCGAGCCGGAGACCGGGTACGTCATTCCGGCGACGGAACTCAAGCGTATGGAAGTCCTGGCGGATTACTGGAAGGACGTAAAGAATCTTTACCCCCTGCTCCGGCAGGACATCGCGGCCGGGGTCGCCCGGTGGGCGCCTCACCCGAAGGCAAAGTGGGCGAACTACCTGGAGTCGAAAAAGGAGTTCAACAGGGTCTACGCCCCGCTGCTGCAGGGAAACCTCTTCCAGGGGATCCCGCTTTTCGAGGGGAAGAAATATACGGAGCTGTCCGGCGTGGTCCTTGACACGGAGATGACCCTCCGCAGCGTCATCGCGGCCATCGCCGGCGAGGAAAAGAATGTAGAGATCAGGAGAAGCTCGCTGATGCAGGATAACGTCCTCACCAGGAAGGAACAGGAGGAGATCCGGAAGCTTGAGGCCGCCTACGGCCCGGAGCGCGAGAAATCCCTGCAGAACGCTGTGTACAAGGCTGCGGGAGGCTATGCCAAGGTCGTAGAACTGGAGCGGTTTCTCGAGAACTCGGATATAAAGGACGGCGCCTACGCAAAAGTGAAGGAGGAGCTGGATGCTCTCATGAAACGGAGGCATCCGGAACAGCGGGCGGCGGATTCCGCACTGCAGACCTTCTACAAGCAGCTCCCTGAAGCCCAGAAACGGGTGGACACCATCATAGCGGACCACGGAAAACGGAAGAAGGACCTCGGTCTTCAACCGATGCTGAAAGAAGCGAAGCTGGCCAAAGAAAAACAGTTCGACACGCTCAAACCGAGGAGCCAGTGGTGAACAAAACGGGAAAGAAGGGGGTGATCCCATGGAGCGAAGGATGCTCGTCAGGACCGGGCTGTTCCTTGCCGTCCTGACTGTTCTGATAAACGGGGGTGTACTGTGTCCCGCCTTCGCCCGGCAGGAGGAACGGTCCCTTGACACCATCACGGACTACTACGATACCCTTGTAAAGCAGGGAATGGACGGTATCGGGAATCTTCTCAAATCTAGAAAGCGGGAGAAATCCGAGATCGAGGGCGTATGGGACGACCTCAACGAGCGATTTATCTCCGTGTTTTCGAAAATTGGTCATTTCGAGTTCGACAGCCTTCTGAAAAAGGAAAAAAGTGAGTCCATTGCGAAGAGGGCTTCTGAGTGGTCCAACAGCATGACGCTCCTCATTCACGATCTCCAGGCAGTTGGTGAGGTGGTGGCGTGGCAGAGGCAGGTGAACCGGGACATCGCCCAGAGGGAATTCGATATCGAAAAAGCGCCGAACCGGATCGCCGGATATACTGAAAGGCTGAAAGACGACGGGCCGAGGCTTGAGGCGATCGCACGGGATCTGAAAGGAGGCCGGCTTTCGAGTGAAGCGATCCAGAAGTGTCTGGACGAGGTGAAGTCGGTCAGGATCACTGCGGAGAACGTCTCGGGAAGCATTGGACGCACCATAGGGTATCTCGAAGAGGATGTCACCCTGGGGAAGGAAATGGACAAACGCATCGCGAAGATCCTTGAGGACTGGACTCAAATGAAGGACCGCCACCCCAACGTGGCTCCTGAATTGAGCGATGCCCCTTTGAACTGGGTACCCCTTGCGAAGAAACACTGGGAAAACCTGGAGAAGGCACGGGAAGAGTTCGACAAGACCTACGGTCCCTTCCTGGAGGGAAAAATCTTCAAGGATATTCCCGTGTTCAGGGACT
>CAYTQC010000219.1:0-2870 GCA_964439735.1 uncultured Synergistaceae bacterium | reverse complement strand
CGGCATTCGTCCTCCATTTCAGAAAGGGCGCTTCTGCGTTCTGCAAGCCACTGGTCGAGGGAGCGGACCCTGATGATAAGCGGAGCGGTTTTGTTTAATTCTTCCTTAGCCCGAATGGTTCCCAGCTCCGCCCCGAGCAAGGTCTGCGCCCCTTCACGGGCCTTGGATTCCAGTTCGGGAAGGCCCTCCTCTTCCGCCCTGAGGGCTTCAAAATCGCCGGCCTGCTGCTCCCGTAGGGCCTCGAGGCCCGCCCGGGATCCCTCCAACGATGCTGCGCGCAGAGCCCGGTGCAGCCGTTCCCGTTCCGGAACAAAGGTCTGATCTTCCTTCTGCAGTCGGGCTTCTTCCTCTGTCAGCCCGGAGATTTCTTTTTTCAGTCCGTTTATGGCTGTGAGCCAGGCTATGGCCTTGGCTGTATTCTCCAAGTTTTTTGCGAGAGTTTCTTCTTCCCTGCTCTTTTCGCCGAGTTCCAGCCGGATGGATTGCTCTTCCTCCGGCCTCAGGATCACGATTCCTGCCGACTCTGCCTGGAGAAGGTCCAGCTTCTCACGCTCTTCCCGGCGGCGCTCGTGGACCCGTATGGATATGAGGCTGTAAATCCCCGTGCCCGTGATCTGTTCAAGTATGGGAGCCCGGTCATCTGGAATCGCCTGCAGGAACGCGGCGAAGCCTCCCTGGGCAAGGAGCATGGACCGGGTGAACCGGTCGAAATCCATTCCGGTTGCTCCCTCGATCTGTTCGGCCACCCCCCGGATCTTGGACTCGAATAGGGCGCCGGTCTCGCCGTCCGCGATCTCGTGCTTCGGAGCCTGGAGTTCACCGTCGGGCTTCTTCCGTGCCCTGCGCTGGCTCCAGTGGCACCGGAAGCACCCCGCGCCGGTCCGGAAGGTCACCTCGGCAAAACATTCGCCGGTCTGGCGGGACATGATCTCGTTGCCGCTTTTCGTCACCTTGTTCAGCCGGGGAGTACGGCCGTAGAGGGCAAGGCAGACTGCGTCCAGGATGGTGGTTTTCCCGGCTCCCGTGGGTCCCGTGATGGCGAAAATGCCGTCTGAGGCGAAGGCGGGGTGGGTCAGGTCGATCTCCCATTCCCCCACAAGTGAGTTCAGGTTCAGGAACCGTATTTTTTCTATTCTCATGGCCGGTCTCCTTGTTCCACCTGTCCTTCATTCTCCAGAACGGAAAGGACAGCCTCCCGGTAGGCCGCGAACAGTTCGGAACGCTGGTCTTCCGGAACCTCGTTCGCCTCGAGGCACCGGCGGAAAACGTCGTTCTCGTCAAGGTCGTCCAGGGTTTCTTCCTCCAGGGTCTGCGCGAGCACCCGGTCGATGACCCTAGTGTTCTTCACACGGAGCACCTCCAAGGCGGTGTCCTCTACTGCCTCATCCAGCCGCTCCCGGAGGTCGCCCAGAAGTTCGTCCCCTTCGTAAACCACTTCGAGCCATGCCCGGGAACCCCGGGAGGCCAGCTCAAAGATCCGGTCCGAGATGCGGCCCCAGTCACCCCGGATCTGCTCAAGCTGCTGGAAGACCGGCACGGGGACAAGGCGAACAGCAGCATCCCTTCCCTCAAATTCCGCCACGCAGACGCTCTTTTGCTGCCTGGCCTCACCGAAACCCAGAGGAAGGGGTGACCCGCTGTAGCGCACCGTTTCGGAGCCGTTTACTTTCTGGGGAACGTGGAGATGTCCCAGGGCAAGGTAATCGAAGGAGGGCGGGAAAACATTCGCATTCACGTGGGCAAGGGAACCCACGTAAAGTTCCCGGACACCGTCGCCTTCAACCGTCCGGCCTCCGGCTGCAAAAAGATGGCCCGTGGCGACGACCGGGATGTCGCCTCCGAACTCCCTGCGCCTCTCTTCCGCCAGTGCAGCGACCGATGCGTAATGATCCCCTATTCCCTCGAGGAGCTTGCGTTCTTTGTCCTCTATGCTCTCGCCCGCCTCCGCAGAGCGGATATCCCGGTCCCGGAGATAGGGCACGGCGCAGACGATCAGTTCAGGAACTCCCTGCTTGTCCCGGAGCACCAGCACCTCGTCCTCCGGATTTTCGGACGGGCTGCCGGTGACATGGACCTCAAGGGCTCTGAGCAGATCCTTGGGGGCATCGAGGAAGGAGGGGGAATCATGATTTCCGGAGACTACCACTACATGACGACAGCACAGAGAGGCAGCCCTGCACAGGAATCCGTAGTACAACTCCTGTGCGCGGTTACCCGGCGCTGTTGTGTCGAAAACGTCTCCGGCAACGACCAGGACATCGATGCCGTTGTTGTGGATCGTTTCCGCGAGCCAGTCCAGAAAGGCTTCGTATTCTTCGTACCGTTTTCTGCCGTAGAGGGCGCGGCCGAGATGCCAGTCGGACGTGTGGAGGATTTTCATCTCTTTTATTGGAGCCTCTTCGCGGGCTCTGGCCTGTTGAAATGCCGAAGGCCATTCGGTCGGAGTCCAGGAGAGGCTGTTCTGCGTATTATTCCGTTCTTCATGGAAGACACCTCCGGTAAGCTCCCTTTCATTGTCGGCCTATTTTCCCGGTGCGTCAATTGCCGGGGGTTTTTGTTCTCTACATCAGCTGTATTATGGCCGGAGATCCTGTTGAGGCACACAAATATTGTTCTTTTGCATTATAATACATACAAAGAGGATAGTTCCCATTCTCCGGAACCGTACAACCGCCGGATGCACATTCGAGAACCTGCGATTGGAGGATCGGTGAATCCATGAAAAACAAAGCCCTTTCGTATCTGCGCCAGGCTCTGGACGATCCTGAAGCAGTTTTCCGCCCGGGGCAATGGGAGAGCATCGATGCCCTCCTGTCCGGGAAAAGGATGCTCGTCGTCCAGCGAACGGGATGGGGAAAGAGCATGGTCTA
>CAYTQC010000218.1:0-2876 GCA_964439735.1 uncultured Synergistaceae bacterium | reverse complement strand
TCGCCTTCGGCTCCTCAGAATGACAGGGTTTGGGTGTCATCCTGAGCAACGCGAGACCAGCTATCAAAAGTCAAGGGGGTAAACTGAAAAAGTTTGAGAAAAAAATCTGGAAGAATTTGGTCACGATGCAACAAAAGTACCTTGACAGGAAAATACGGGTCCTGAAAAAGCGTACCTCAGATTTGCCCCCATCCATGACGGATCAGAGGTGAGATGTGTAGAAGTGAAGATTCACACCCTGCTGGATTTAGATCAGCCGGGTGGATTCAGTCTCACTTCATAGGGTTTGTTCTCCTTCAATATGGCGAATATGGTGTATATCAGCTTTCTGGCCACAGCGCCGATAGCGGTACCGTAGGCCTTTCCTTCACTTCGTTTCTTTTCGTAGAACGCCTTGAACACAGGATCGAACCTTGCAGCAACCACGGCCGACATCCAGATGGCCCTTCGAAGATAAGGAGAGCCTCTTTTGGAGAGCCGGTTGTTGGTCCCTGAATAGTTCCCGGACTGCCTGACAGTGGGGTCTATCCCAGCGAAAGCGACAAGTTTCTTCGGATTATCAAACCGGTTGATGTCTCTTATTTCCCCCAGGATAATCGCTCCTGTGACGGGACCTACTCCGGGGATGGTCATGATGACCGAGTTGAGTTTCTTCAACAGCCTGGCCAGCAGTTTGTCGATTTTTTCGATCTGCTTTTCCGTGAACTCTATCTGTTCGATGAGGAGTCTGATCTGGAAGGCGAAGGTATTGGCGCACAGCGTCACCCCCACTGAATTGGCCGCCAGGTCTTTGATCTCACCCGCCTTTTCCGTGCCGTGCCGTCCCCTGCTCGCCTTGCTCAGCAAAGCGGCCAGGGATTTTACATCCACTTCAAGAGTCTGTTCGGGCGTTCCGCAGCTCTTGAGGAAGGCTTTGGAGCTTTCGCCGAACATGTCGGTGAAGAGGGTGTCGTACTCCGGGAAAACCTGGTCCAGAACGGCGATGACCTGGCGCTTGCAGTCTCCGCATCTGTCCTTGAGGGATTCCCGGAAACGGGCCAGTTTTTGAAGGGACATGATGTCCTCGTCAGCCAGTTGGGTCTCTGTGAAGTTCCCGAACCGCAGAGTTTCGGCAATGAGAAAACAGTCGATGGAATCCGTCTTTGCCTGCCTGATGTGGAAGTTCCTGAGACTATCGGACTGAATGGGATTAATGACGTGAACCTTGAATCCCTTCTCGTGAAGGAAGGAATATAACGGGATCCAGTAATGCCCCGTGGCTTCCATTCCGATGCTCAGATCCTCTCCGGCGGGAACAGAGCGTCCGATGAGGTTCAGCAGCGCGGTGAATCCCTCCCGGTCATTGGAAAATCTCAGGGATTTTCCGACCTTCTTTCCTCCTTCGGTGATGATTCCGGCTTCATGGTTGTTCTTCCCGATGTCGATTCCAAGATACATCATTGGGCTCACCCCGAACAATGGATTTGCAGGAGCCCCTCACACTCCGGCGGCACACAACCTCCTTGGACAGACGAGGAAATCCCGTTGGGGATGCCACATCCAGCTCATTCGTGTAACGCCGCAGGAGGTGAGGCGCCAGTCTCGCGTACGAGGTTTTCCCCCAAAGGATCTACCGGCGACACTCATCCTGCATGCTGACATTATCGCAACTTTTCGAGTTTCTTTCTCCCTCAAGTTACGACAACATTATTCTAGGAAGGACCTGGGTTAAGGCCCTCAGAACCAACCAGATCCTTCGGGCTGATGAAACCAGCCACTCAGGATGACAGGGCAAAGGCAGGATCAGATTCTTCGTCGCAAAAACCGCTCCTCAGAATGACAATAATTTCCTGCGCTCTTCAGAATGACATAATCACGGCACCACTAGTACCTGCTGTCGGCCTGAACGAAAGATCTGTTTTTTTGCATTCCTCTTGCCCTAAAACATATTTTATATGTGTTAAAATATGAAATAGAAATAAGAAAGAAGGGAAACCGATGGGGCGTTCGGCAAAATACATCCCCGGCAAGGATTACTCAGTGGAAGAGTTGAAAAAGCTGATCCGCGCTCAGGGATGGACTATTGAATCGAAAGGGTCATCAGGACATCTGGTGGCGAGAAAAGAAGGGCACAACCCTTTCGATATTCCAACTGCTCCAAGCAAGAAGACCAAGCAATTGATTCTCAAGTTGATAGGACTTAAATAGACACAAGATCGGTTACACACCCGATCTCGGACCATAAAACAGTTATATTCCGCATAATTTTCAAACGAATGCGAGGTGAAAACATGGTGGACAAAAGGAAGCACCGGGAGTATTACGCCTTCCCCGCTGTACTTGAACAGGACATGGATGACAGAGGAGTGATCAATGTCACATTTCCTGATCTTGAAAACTGCTTTGCCAATGGAGAGTCTGTTGAAGAAGCCCTCACAGAGGGGAAAGAGGCACTTGAGAATGTTCTTTACTGGATGGAGAGAGACGGGAATAGTATCCCTGCTCCTTCCGACATCCGTTCCCTAAAGTGTGTCGGTGATCAATTTGCAAGCCTCATAGTAGCTGATATGGGCGCTGCCAGAAGGTCTTGGGAAAATCGTTCCGTCAGCAGGACCATTACCCTCCCCTCATGGATGGATGAAATGGCTAGACAGAGGAATATCAACTTCTCACAGGAACTGCAAAACGCCATTAAAGAAAGGCTGCAGACGGACCAGAATCCCAGAACAGCCCACTGCTGAAAGAAATTTCCCTGTCTTTAAAAAATCCGGCAGGGAAATTTTTTTCTTGGAAGTATAAGCTTCCTTTTTTCTTGAAAACAGGTGAAAAGCCGGGTGTCTGGTGTCGTCCTGAACGAAGTGAAGGACCTGGTTCTAAGATCTTCAGAACCAACCAGA
>CAYTQC010000217.1:0-2892 GCA_964439735.1 uncultured Synergistaceae bacterium | reverse complement strand
TCCCCGGGCAGGACTACACGATCCACGAGGAGGACGAGCGGTGGTCCGTGGAGGATATCATGAAGAACGCCCGGATCGTGGCCAAGGCACTTGTGGAGCTTGCCGAGGTCGCCGGATAGAATCTGAAAAAAAGAAGAGCGCCGGGGGATTCCCCGGCGCTCAGTTTATACCTGTTTCCGGCCGCTACTTCAGTTCATAGGGCCAGGACATGACGCCGCCCTCGAGGAGGGCGATGTTCTCATACCCGGCGCTCCGCATTGCGGCGATGGCGTCCCATCCCCGGACGGAGATCTTGCAGAACGTGACGATCTCCCGGTCCCCCGGAAGTTCGTTCACCCGTTCCCGAAGCTTCCCCAGGGGGATGTTCAGGAATTCGTAGGGAAGGCGTCCCTGAACGTCCAGTTCTCCCGGTGTGCGCACGTCCAGCAGCAGCGGGGGATCAGGCTGCTTCATGCGCTCCGCCAGTTCCTTCGCCTGGTAGGTCTTCACAAGGCCGTCCATTTTGTTTCGCAGGGCGTTCGCCGCGTGGGTATTCGGGTCAAGGGCGGTGGAGAATGGGGGCGCGTAGGCGAAATCGCTGTCCGCCAGCAGGTCCACCGTCATCCCGCAGGAGATGGCCGATACGAGGGAATCAAGGCGCTTGTCCACAACGCCGGTGCCCATGATCTGTGCGCCGAGCAGCCTGCGGCTTGGCCTGTCCGCCACAAGGCGGATGGTCATTCCCCCCATGCCGGGCATGAAGTGGGGCCGGTCCGACTCTTCCACTACGATGCTCACCGGGTCGAAGCCCGCTTCCCTGGCCTGGGCCTCGTTCAGCCCTGTCTTCCCGATGGTGAGGTTGAACAGCTTCAGGATGCCGGTTCCCAGAACTCCCGGGAACTTCGTGGAAAGCCCCGCGATATTGTCGGCGATAACGCGCCCCTGCCGGTTCGCAGTGGAGCCCATGGGCTGCCACGCGGGTTTCCCGGTGATGAGGTTCTTCGACATCACGCAGTCGCCTCCCGCGTATATGGACGGATCGCTGGTGCGGAGGGAGTCATCCACGATGAGCGTGCCGTTGGGCGCCAGTTCCAGCCCTGCTTCCTTTGCAAGGGCCGTGTTCGGCCGTATGCCCACGGCGAGGAGTACCATATCTGCATCCAGGGTCCGCCTGTCGGTCTTCACCGAAGTGACCACGCCCCCTTCGCCGATGATCTCTGTGACCTTCTCGCCGCCGTAGAAATCCACACCCTTCGCCTTCACGGCCCTGGCGACACGAAGGCCGAAGTCCTCGCCCACCAGGGCGGGAAGGGGAGTGGGCAGGAAGTCCACCACCGAGACTTTCACGCCCCGTTCGGTGAGGGCCTCTACCACCTCCATGCCGATAAGCCCCGCCCCGATGATCACCGCCGACTTAATAGAGCCGGATGAGAGGGCCGACTTCATGGCCAGGGCGTCGGGCATGGTCCAGAGGGTGAACACGTGGTTCAGGTCGACGCCGGGAATGGGAGGACGGATGGAGGATGCCCCCGTGGCCAGGACCAGATCGTCGTAGGGAAAGGTCTTTTCGGAGCCGGTGGCTGAGTCCGAGGCGACAACGCACTTCTTCTGCCGGTCGATCTTCGTGGCGAGACACCCGGTATGGACGGTGATGTTCTTCACCGTACGGAAGAAGTTCGCGTCCCGGATGATCCCCAGCGGGGTGCAGACCAGGTCCTTGTACTCCTTCACCACGTCCCCCACGAAGTAGGGAAAGCCGCACCCCGCGAAGCTCAGGTGCTCTCCCCGCTCCAGAATGGTTATATCGCAGCCGGGCGCAATGCGCGCAAGCCGTGCGGCGGTCTTTGCCCCGCAGGCCACTCCTCCGATGATGAGAACCTTTTTCCTCTCCATGAACGAATATCCCTCCCTGAATGGATTTATGCCATACCGCCTATGGTATTATTTCGGGCGGTTTATGTCCAGTCGTCTCCGATCTCGTGGAACGATTCCACGTCGATCTTTTTCCCGGCGCACAGCTCACGCACCCGCTCACCGGCTTCGCAGGGGAACTCGCATGCCAGACCGCAGCTCGCAGAGAGCTTTCGGGGAACGGGAACCACTTTCGCTGAAATGTCGTTCTTCCTGCAGGTACGCTCGAAGAGCAGTGTCATACTCGTGGTCCCGAAGGTGGCGAGGCACTTCACGGGAACCGCCTCTCCTTCGCCGGGCATAAATCCCGCCTGTTTACTCCGCCTGGAATCATTTCTGCACATCCTTTCGGAGAATAGTAAGGTATACTTGGATCGAATTATTTACAGGAGGTGGTTATCCTGGAGTGGATAGCCCTCACCGTCATAGCCGTCATTGCATGCATACCCCTTTTTGCCGGATCCGGCCGGTTCAGGCCGTGCTACAAGGGGTGCCACGGGTGCGGGAAGTGCAGAAAGCCGGTTCAGACCCGTCCCGCCGGCGCCGAAGATCCCGCAGATCACGGGCAGGAATAGGATACATCCTGTTCCGTTATTCCGCAAGAAACCGTACTTCCGGACCTTCCCTGACCGGGACGGCTCTGTACATGAGGATAAGGGGGAATTCCATGACCCGCAACCGTCTTTTGGGTTTCGCCGTTCTGCTTCTGATTCTCCATCATCTTGTTTTCCTTCCGTTTCCGGGAGAGGGAGCGGTTCCCCGCCGTTTCTCCCTCGCTGCAGCGGGGGATGCCCTCATTCACAAGAAGGTGTACACCGCCGCCCGGAAAAAGGACGGCTCCTTCGACTTCCGGCCCATGCTCCGCCTGGTGAAAAGCAGGATCTCGGCCCATGACCTGGCCTTCTACAACCAGGAGACGATCCTCGGGGGAACGGAGCTCGGCCTTTCCACCTACCCGAGGTTCAACTCGCCCCGGGAAGTGGGCGACGCTTTCCTCGACGC
>CAYTQC010000216.1:0-2893 GCA_964439735.1 uncultured Synergistaceae bacterium | reverse complement strand
TCGTAAAAAATGTATTGAAATACGATATATTCATCGTATATTTTGCGCAGGCGGTGTATAATCTCCCTGAGAGGTGATTGCAATGTACCGTGCCGCAATAGAATCGCTTGAACGATGGAAGGCGAAAAAAGAGCCGAAACCGCTCATCATCAGGGGCGCGCGCCAAGTTGGCAAAACCTGGCTGATGAAGGAGTTTGGAAGAAGAGCCTTCAAAAACACGATTTACGTAGGATTCGAAAACAACCGCCAGATGAAAGAGCTGTTCGAGGGCGATATGCGGATCGACCGGATCATCACTGGCCTGGAACTGTACGCCGGGCGGAAGATCGATCCGGAGGACACGCTGCTCATCTTCGATGAAATACAGGAAGTCCCCTCAGCGCTGACCTCCCTAAAATACTTCAACGAAAACGCCCCGCAGTACAGAATCGTTTGCGCCGGCTCCCTGCTCGGCGTTGCGCTGCATCCGGGGACGTCATTTCCCGTCGGAAAGGTAGAGTTTCTCGAGCTCTATCCGCTTTCCTTCAGCGAGTTCATGAAGGCGATGGGCAAGGAGCGCTTCGCGGAGCTTCTGCAGAAAAGCGATTTCGACCTGGCGACCACCTTCAGACAGGAGTACATCGACCTGCTGAAACATTATTATTATGTCGGGGGAATGCCGGAAGCGGCGGCACGTTTTGCTGAAAATCGCGACTTCAACGAAGTGCGCGGGATACAGCAGCGCATCCTGGCCGCCTACGAACAGGACTTCTCCAAACATGCCCCAAATGAAACAGTGCCCCGGATCCGCATGCTCTGGAACAGCATCCCGGCGCAGCTTGCGAAGGAAAACAAAAAATTCATCTACGGTGTCGTGAAAGAAGGAGCTCGGGCAAAGGACTACGAAATGGCCATGCTCTGGCTTGCCGACTGCGGGCTGGTTCACAAAGTGCATCGTGCGACGTCCCCCCGCCTGCCGTTGAAAGCATACGAAGATGGAAAAGCCTTCAAGCTCTTTCTGCTCGATGTCGGCCTGCTTTCGTGCATGGCACACCTCGACCGGAGGGTATTGCTCGAAGGCAACGCACTTTTCACCGAATTCAAGGGTGCTTTGACCGAACAGTACGTGCTGCAGCAGCTGAAGACGCTCGAGGGCATCGAGCCCTTCTATTGGACCAACGATCGGGGCGGCGCGGAGATCGACTTTCTCCTGGACGGGGGAGACGAAGTTATTCCGCTCGAAGTCAAGGCCGAGACCAACCTGAAGGCGAAAAGTCTGAAAACCTTCTGCGAGAAGTTCCGGCCAAAAACCGCTATCCGCGCCTCCATGGCCGATTACAGAAATGAGGAGCGGCTTCTCAAGCTGCCCCTCTACGCAGTGGAAACGATCGGGAGACGCGCGGGGAAAGAAGGATGAATATGGATGGATACAGCCGTGCAGTGAAACTGTGGCAGTCGTATACAAACACGTCGGCTGCGGATCTGGACAAGCATCTCCACAGCTTTCGCATCCTGTTTGCGTACCATTCAGGAAAGATAGAGAACGAGGAGATCACCTACCACGACACGCGGGAGATTTTTGAAAACGGCAGAGTGACAGGCTATACGGGAAATCCGCGGGCCCTCTTCGAGCAGCAGAATCAGAAACTGTGCTACGAATTTCTGAAAGAGAAAATTGTGAACCGCGAACCGATAGATATTGAACTTGTGAAGGAAGTGCACCGGCTGCTAACCGCCGGTACCTACGACGAACGCAGGTATATAGAAAACAAGGAACGACCGGGCGAGTTCAAGAAGCACGATTATGTAACCGGCGTCCATGAGGTGGGATCGTCCGCACAAGATGTGGAAAGGGAATTGGCGGAGCTGATAGCAGAAACAGGAGCCTACGACGGCGAGGACGTGCTGATGGCCGCCGCATATTTCCATGCCGGGTTCGAATATATCCACCCCTTTGCCGACGGCAACGGACGGGTAGGCAGGACCCTGCTGAACTACTATCTCATGATCCGGAACCATCCTCCCCTTATCGTCCATGACGAGGAGAAGGGAAAGTATTACGCGGCCCTCCAAAAGTATGACGAAACGGAGGATCTGGCTCCCCTTTACGGATTCCTCAGAGATGAAACCGAAAAGACATGGGCAAAAGCCCTGTCCGTTTTTGACGGTCAAAAGACGGAACGAAAAGGCCTGTCGGATTTTACTTGCTGAGTCTCCGCAGCCCATTACAATGAGCTCAACATAATTTACCCGGGAGGACGGCCATGAAAACATACCCGTATTACAAGCTGAACGCCTTCACCATAGGGAACTCCGAGGGAAACCCGGCTGCGTTTCTCGACCTGGGAACGGACCCGCTGTCCGAGGATGCCATGCTGGCCATCGCCAAAGAGCACTCAGGTTTCGTCTCCGAAGTGGTCTACGTCACCAGGGACAACGCGGGGAGCATCCTCCTGACCTACTATTCCTCGGAATGCGAAGTTGCCTTCTGCGGCCACGGCACCATCGCTACCATGTATGAGGTCATCCGCCGGGACGACGGGCTGAGAAACAGCCCCGTCATCGAAATCGGCACGAACCGGAAGGGCAGGCTGAACATTTACAACCACATCAACGAGGAGGACTGCATCTATATCTCCGCCCCCGACCCACTCATGATAGGGTGCTCCCTGTCACGGCAGTCTATCGCCGCCGCCCTCGGCATAAAGGACGGCGCGATTTCGGATTCCCTGCCCCTGGATATCATCGACGCGGGGCTCCGGACGCTCATCGTCCCCATAAAGAATCTGGCCGACGAGATCTCCATGTATCCCCACGAGGAAGGGCTGAAACAGTACTGCCTCAAAAACAGTGTGGATATCGTGCTGGTCTACTCCATGGAGACCGCCGGTCCTGGGTACTTCGCCCACACCCG
>CAYTQC010000215.1:0-2926 GCA_964439735.1 uncultured Synergistaceae bacterium | reverse complement strand
ATGGGGAAAAGTGGACATCCTTGTCTGCAGTGCCGGAGTTATTCACACGAAAACCTTTCTGGAGACGACCGAAAGTGATTTCATGAAAGTGTTCGACGTGAATGTAAAGGGCATCCTTTTCTGCAACCAGGCTGTTCTGCCAGGCATGGCGGAACGAAAATACGGAAAGATCGTCAACATAGGTTCTGTTGCGGGAAAGACGGGAGGAGGGTTCCTCGGGAGTACGCTTTATGGATCTTCAAAAGGTGCAGTTATCGCAATGACGAAGGGTATCGCCCGTGAATTCGGTCCCTTCGGCATAAACGCAAACTGTATTTGTCCCGGTCCCGTTGAAACGACAATGATAAGGGAAATGACACCTGAAAACCGGGAGAGAATCCTGGGGGGCTCCCTGATTAAAAATTTTGCGACCCCGCAGAATATAGCCGATGCCGCTGTTTTTCTCTCGTCTGATTTCGCGGGGCACATTACCTCCGAAATCCTTTGCGTGGACGGCGGCATAATCAGGGGAAACTGAGGGAGGAAAAGATGATGAAGGCTACAATGAAAGCATATGTGAAACAGAACGCAGGGCCCGGCGCCTCTCTCCTAGATATCCCGGTGCCTGTTCCCGGAGAGGGAGAGGTTCTGATCAAGGTGAAAGCCGCTGCGATCTGCGGCACGGATATCCATATACACGACTGGAACGCATGGGCCCAGGGAGCGGTCAAAAACCTCCCGCTCGTGATGGGGCACGAGTTCTCCGGTGAGGTCGTCGAACTCGGTCCCAGAGTGAAAAAACTGAAGAAAGGCGATTATGTATCAGGGGAGACCCACATCCCGTGTGGCAATTGCTACCAGTGCCTCAACGGACTGCAGCACATCTGTGCGAACCTTCTCCTTCCCGGAGTTCACAGAAACGGATGCTTCGCGGAGTATATCGCCTATCCCGAGATGTGTTCGGTGAAAATTCCCGAGAGTATCGCTCCTGAATACGGCGCCGTCATGGAACCGCTTGGAGTGGGTGTGAACGCCATTCTTGAAGGCAACGTCGGAGGAGCGAACATCGCCGTCGTCGGCTGTGGGCCTATAGGCATCGGAATGATCTCAGTCGCTGACGCCCTTGGGGCAGCGAAGATCTTTGCCCTTGATATCTCTGAATACCGCCTTAATCTGGCAGGAACGTGCGGTGCGAAGCATCTCATCAATCCGACGAAGTCAGACCCGGTGCAGGCGATACGGGAAGTGACCGGCTCAGTTGGTGTGGACGCTTTTTTTGACGCTTCCGGAAATCCCGAAGCCATCGTCCAGGCTTTTAAATTCCTGAGGAAAGGCGGGCATGCGCACCTCGTAGGCCTGCCATCGAAGCCGGTTTCGCTGGATCTTGTCGCCGATGTGATCTTCAAAGAGGCAACGGTGCACGGATATCACGGAAGGAAAATGTTCCAGACTTGGACGGCCATGATGAACCTTATGGATTCGGGGAAAGTGAACCTGAAACCAATTGTCTCACATACCATGCCTCTCAGCAGCGCGGATGAGGCATTCTCACTTATCCGGGGCGGAAACGTCAGCAAGGTAGTGCTTTTGCCCTGAATCAATCTGCTGAGAAAAAATTGAAACGACTTCCTTATCGTAAAAAAGAGGATACTCCGAAACAAGTTCTTTTCGGTGTTTGGAAGTGTAACAAAAGAATAGTCACCCAAGGAGGTCTCAAAAGTGATCAAGGACAAGAAAGAAAGATGGCTGCATATTTTCCGCATAATGGTACGTATCCGGAAATTCGAGGAACTTACAGAGGTTTTTTTTAGCCAGGGACGTTTCCGGGGGACGGTTCATCCATACATTGGCCAGGAAGCGATCGGTTCAACTGTAATAAGTAACCTCGAAGAGGGGGATTACGTCGGGAGTACGCACCGCGGCCACGGACACACCATCGCCATTGGCTGCGAGACTAAAAAAATGTTAGCCGAAATGCTCGGAAAAGAAAATGGGCTTTGCCGTGGCCGGGGAGGTTCGATGCACATGCAGGATTTCTCGCGCGGCTATCTTGGTCAGAACGGAATTGTTGGAGGCGGAGTTGCGATGACCACAGGAGCCGCTCTCGCAGCCCAAATTAAAGGCACGAAACAGGTCGCTGTGGCTTTCTATGGAGAAGGAGCGTCCAATCAGGGAGTTGTTCATGAGACAATGAATATCGCTTCGATATGGAAATTACCTATGATCTTTGTCTGTGAGAACAACCAGTTCGGAGTGACGACCCGTGTCGACAAGAGCACGTCCGTACGGGATATTTCTGTCCGGGCAAAAGCCTACGAAATGGCTGGAACGACTATTGACGGAAGAAGCGTCATCGAAGTCGAAGAAGCGATTCAGGAAGCTCTTCGCCGGGCCCGTTCTGGAGAGGGGCCGACACTGATAGAAGCGAAGTGTTTCCGGTGGCTGGGGCACTATTTTGGGGATAACGAACCGACGCGCACCCGCGAGGAAGTTGAGGCGGAGAAAAAGAAAGACCCGATTCAGATGCACAAATCAGTTCTTCTCTCTGAAAAATTTGCCACGGAGTCCCAACTTGCATCGATTGAAGGCGAAGTGGAAGAGGAAATTAAGCAGGCGATTGCCTTCGCTGAGGCAGGGCCTGCTCCTGACCCCCGGTCTGTTACCGACGCGGTGTTCTGCGAACCTGTGAGTCTCTAAGAAGGAAGGCGATTCAATCATGACAGTAAAAACTTATTATAATGCTATCGCCACGGTGCTTGCCGAGGAAATGCGCAGAGACCCGGCCGTGTTCGTAATGGGCGAAGATATCGCGGAGGGAGGAGGAACATTCAGCTGCACCAAGGGCTTGCTTGAAGAATTTGGCCGGAACCGGGTGCGGAATACTCCAATTTCAGAGTGCGGTTTTGTCGGCATGTCTCTTGGCGCTGCTATATGCGGTCTTCGTCCT
>CAYTQC010000214.1:0-2942 GCA_964439735.1 uncultured Synergistaceae bacterium | reverse complement strand
TGCCTTCGGCGTCGAGAACCGTCTCCGCCTCCGGGAGATACCTGTCCTCGCAGATTGCCACCGTCTTGCCGCCCTTCACCGCTATTCCGCCCATGAAAAAAACACCATTGGTGAAAATCTGACCGTTTCTAATAACTAGATCTGCTTTCAAACAAGAAACCTCCCTGCAAGTTTCATATTTTCCAAAAAACTACCCGCCTCACCCCTACTTTACGGAACCTTCCCCAAAAAACTGGTCTATGATTTTTTTCGGGGGCGGCGGAGTTATTAAGCTTACCACAACCAGTGCAACCAGACCTGTCAAAAGCGAAGGAAGAATGGGGAACCAGCCCATTGGGCGCTTCAGATACTCCCAAATCACTGCGGTCAGGAGACCAACGATCATGGCAGCCATTCCGCCCTGGCTGTTCGCTCTTTTCCATGCAAAAGCGGCAAGCACTACAATGGAGAGCATCGACCCCATGATGCCGACCATGTTTGCCTGTATCCACATAACTCCGGTTGTCATGTTGATAGTGCTCAATATGGCTATTATACCGATAACCAAAGTAGTAACCCGGGCAATCTTCAACAGAGCTGCATGAGAATATTGCCTTGATGAAACTTTCTGAAGGATATCCCTGACAAATGTGGTTCCCGCGAGAAGAAGCACTGAATCAGCTGTTGATATTGCTGCACCGAGGACTCCGGCCATAATAAGACCTCCGGTCCAGGGGCTCATATATTTACCGATCAGGGTTGGTGCTACGGTATCAGCCTTCTCTATGCCCGGGACAAGGATGATGCCTGCAAGGGCAATAAGCATCAGGGGAAGATAGATGAAAATGAAAGTCACTGCAACATATGCCTGGCTTTTTGCTGCTGTTTCAGGGTCCTTGGCAGCATATATGCGGGTGGAGAACTGTGGAGCGCCGAAATTTCCAAGCCCCCAGGTGAAAAACCACGACATTGCCACACCAAAGGATATAGCCCCGCCTGCAAAGGGATCCAGCGCCGTGGGTTTTATCTCCGCAAGCTTCCTGTGAATCTGGGCAACTCCTCCGGCTTCTCCAACAACGACATACATCAGGATCCAGACTCCTATGAGAATGACCGCACTGCAGAAAGTGTCTGTCCACGCAACGGCTTCCATACCGCCGAGGGCAGTGAAAAGAATAAAAATCGCCCCTATGACAATTATTGCCGTAGTTCTGTCAATGTTCGGTATTGCAGTCGTGACGACTGCTGCGGAACCGGCAAGTTGGGCGCAGGTGAAAAATACCATAGCTACAAGTATGACAACGCCTCCAAGTATGCTCTGTGCCTTGCCGTACCGTGCTTCCAGGAGATCCGGAAGGGTGATCTGCCCGAATGTGCGAAGGCGGCGTGCAAACCAAAGCGCAGCGATGAATGACGTCAGACCTGTTCCCGCCCAGTTCCACCATCCGCCCCAGCCGTGAATGTAGTAATATCCCATATACCCTACAACAGATACTGTGCTGATAATGGTCGCGAAATATGTTCCCACAAGGGGCACAACTCCAAGATTCCTGCCGGCAACAAACCAGTCTTCCTCATTTTTGATTTTCCTTGAGACAAACACCCCTATTAGAAGTAACAGTGCGAGAAAAAGAACGATACTTACAGAAAGCTCCACTCTATTCACTCACCTTTCAAGTTGTAAATCTCTTAAAAAATCATCTCTTTTTGCGGAAAAACAGTACTGAAACCGGCAGCAGGCAAAGAAAAGCGAACAAACCCCAAAACACCAAAAGAGAGCCGGGAATGACTTCCATCCACATTTCACCTCCTTCCAAAGCAAGAAAAGTGAATCCCCCTATGTTTCGTATTTCATGCGCTGGGAGATCAGCTTCTTGTATCTATTTAGCTGCAAAGCCGATCTTTTCCGCTATCGCTCTCGCAGTTCCAATCACTTCGTCTATTCGCTGGCGGAGGGGCATTTCTTCGGTACGATTCTCGGGCATGGTAATACCAACACTGCCGAAAGTTTTTTCCAGAGGAAAGAAAACAGGAGAAGCAACTGCAGTCACACCCGGATCAACCGCTCCTGTGGAGACTGCATATCCCTTTTCCCTGCATAAGAGATATCGTTCGAAAATTTTCTGAGGGTCTGTTTCTGTTTTTGAAGTGAATGAAGGAAGAGGTTCCCTCCAAAGAAATTCCCGGACCTGCTTTTCAGGCATTCCAAGGAGCACCGCAAACCCCGTCGCCCCGGCATGAAGGGGAAAATACTGACCTATCTCCGAGGAAATCTTCAACCTCTGAGATGATTCTATCTTGTCGACACAAACAGCAGCGCCGCTGTCGAACATTGAGAGGATAACCGTTTCACCTGTTTTCCTTGCCAATGCCTCAAGAAATGGCCGTACGGTTTCTACTGAGGAAAAACCTTGTCCGGCAATGTTTCCGAGGGTGTGAAGTTTAATTCCCAGCGAAAACTTTTCAGTTCCGGGTATCTTTCTGAGCCAGCCTTCACTTTCAAGTGTTACGACAAAACGGTGAACGGTACTTCGATGAAGTCCGACCTTCCTTGAAATTTCAGGGATGGTCATCTGAGGTGTGGAAACTGTAAATGATTCAAGTATTTGAAGAGAGCGAAGAATAGACTGATTAAGATATTTTGAAGGATCCATATCAATCCCTCCGTCTTAGTAGATGAGACATAGTCTTATTACGTGAATTATTATATCTTTTCCACTTACCAGTGTCAATCGCTATTCAAAATATTCAAAGTGATCGAGGAAACTTTTTTCGAATCCTGAAACAGATCGCAAAAACACGATGCTCGAATTCCATGGTATTAAGCTACAATAAATTATCCGGACATATACTGTTACATAAAGAGCACGTGCTAAGGGGATTAAAGTACTGAAATAATTCTGATAATAGAGAGCGGAGGCGAAATATGAGAAATCTTTTCGAGGAGATTCTTGATATGTTCA
>CAYTQC010000213.1:0-2960 GCA_964439735.1 uncultured Synergistaceae bacterium | reverse complement strand
GGTCTCATCGCAGAGGAGCCGGGTGAAGATGTAGTGAAAGCCATAGCGGAAAATATTCTGCAATGGATCAGGGGAGACGTGGAAGCTCTCAAAAAGGGTATGGAGGAGTACGAGCGCAAAATGCAGGATGCCATGAGCCGGCAGCAGCAGAAACCTAAAATTGACGTAGCCCCTGCCGCAGTCCTCCAGCAGTTGAACCGTATGGGAGGCAAGCAGGGCGGAGGAAGCAAACTCATACTGTAAGAATCAGAAAGGCCTGTATTTCTACAGGCCTTTTTTCATTTTGCATTCCGGATGATCCTCTCGATCTCATTGATGAGAGGAGTGATTTTCGAGCCGGTCGCTCTTTTATTCAAGGCTGTGCCTGCGGTTGTCGGTGTACCCCAGTAGACCTGGTTTGCATTCTTGTCCACGGTGATAGCGGCCCCTTCAAGAGAAAGCCCTGCGAAGAGCCCTTTCGTCATTGAATAGCTGTACATCGATGCTTTCAGACGGTAGTCCGTACCAAGTTCACCCCTCCGCCCGACAGGTCCGGCCGCTACAGCGAGGTCGCCTCCCAGCTTGACATTGTTTCCCTTGAAGCCTTCCAGCCCCCGTTCGTTCGTAATGACGAGGACAAGTGCAATCGACTGGGCTCCGATCTGAAGTCCCCAGGATGCGCCGGCTACTGTTGCGAATGAAGGGCCGTACCATTTTTTCGCTCCCGGATCCCTGCGAAGAACCAGCCCTTCACCGTACTGACCTCCGAAAACAAGCCCTGCCTTGATGACTGAGGGAAAAATCGCGATACCTTTCGCCTCCGCCAGCAGTTCTCCCATGGTACTTGCGTCCTTCTGTTTCGCCATTTCGCGCAGGATATTCACAGAATCCTGGATGCGTCCGTCGGGTGTTGATGCAGCAGCTTTATTTCCGCTGCCTGCAGGCAACAGAAAAAGGACTACAGCGACAAAAGACAGCAGCAACTTTACAATTGATTTCAATTGGCTCCCTCCCTTTCCTTTTGTTCCATGGAAATGACTCTACCACAAAGAAAAAAGAATGGACAGAGATATTACACCCGGGATTGCAATCCCTTTCCGTCCTGAAAGAGACCTGCTGATTTGACTCGAAGTAATGCATGGGCTACACTTCGTAACGAATGCTATAGCCCTATAGTTACGGAGGGAATCAAATGGACCGGAAGGAAAAAATTGAAGCATTGCTCGATGACGCGTATTCCACTGATGACCCTGAAGAAATGGAGCGGCTTGCAAGGGCAGTGCTCGAACTTCAGGACGATAATGTCGAAGCTCTCATCCTCCTGGCAGATTCCATCGAATATTCAGAAGAGAAAATAGCCCTGCTGGAAAAGGCAAAAGAATGCCTCTCGGACGTAATTGAAGGGCTCAGCGTCACAGAAGGAGAAAGCGTACTCGATGATGACGACGGAATGTTGTATGTCGCCGTGCTGCAGCGCCTGGGATTCGCGCTTTTTTCAGAGGGAAGGAACGGTGAAGCTCTCTCCATAGCAAAGGAAATAATCGAGTACGACAGGGACAGGGAAACACTGGGGCACACACTGCTGTACCGTGTCCTTCTCGAGATGGGAAAGGACAGGGAACTCCTCGAGGAAACTCGGGGAGAGAAGGACAGCGACCCCGCATTGACCCACAGCCGGGCAATCGCTTCTTTCCGTCTTTCAGGAGCATGCGGCTCCTCATATGACGCGCTGTGGAAAGCTTTCCGAAGCGGGCCCGATATCCCCTTTTATATCCTTGGGTATTTAGATGAGCCGCTGGATGATTCTGAAGAAACGGAAGAGGCATATAACTTCTCCCTTCTTTTTGAAGACATCTGGTCGTCCGACATGGACCTGATCAACTGGCTTGCGAGGGCAACCATCCTTCTCGGTCTTGCTGCCTCCCTTTTTCCGGGTGAAAACACGGAAAAAATGCTGATTCTTGCCGATGCGCTGGAAATAGCTGACCATGCTGAAAACGCAATGGTTACGCTTGAAAGCAGGGAGGACTGGGGGAAACTTTCCCGGGAAAAAAGGATTGCGGCTTCTATTGATCTTTTTTCACAAGGCAGATATCTTCCCCTGATTGATTAATAACCCTATGGGGTATTTAGATCGTATGCCTTTTGGAAAAGAGGTTTTTTCCATTCAAAGTTTGTAGAAAAAGCAATGAAATGTTATCCTGTGTATGGGAATACATTTGATTTTTGTTGCATTTTAAAACATATAAAGAAAATTATTCCCCCGGCAGTCAATGAAAGTCAAAAAAGCGGTCCCTTCAATCCTTTTACTATGGGTGTGTTTTTTTGCACTCGTTAAGTTATAAATATCACAAATGAGTGGAGGTTGGGCAATGGTTGTGGAAACGAAGCAGGACGCGCGGTCTATCGTGCAGGAGATAACAGCGCCTTGGAAGGGAAAGCATGGCGGTGTTATCCCCATTTTGCAGGAGACGCAGAAGAGGATCGGCTATCTTTCCCGTGAGGCCATGGAAGCGATTTCGGAAGAAATGCTGATTCCCCTGGCTGAATTGTACGGTGTAGCCACTTTTTACGCCCAGTTTCATCTCAAGCCGAGGGGACGCCATATAATCCGCCTTTGCAGGGGAACGGCGTGCCATGTCAGAGGAAGCGCCAAGATAATGGAGCGTCTGATTTCTATGCTCAATATTGAAGAAAACGGTACCACGGAAGACCTCCGATTCACCCTTGAGCCGGTGGCCTGTCTCGGTTGCTGCGGTCTGGCGCCTGTCGTCATGATAGACGACGACACCCATGGCCGTCTAACCGATGACCCGGCAATACTCCAGGCTTTTTTGGACGAATACGTCTAAAATGCTTGAAGATCTCTCCCAGCACATTCTCGATATAGCCGAAAACGGGGTAAACGCAGGAGCCGACTCGATCTCTTTAAAGATCGACGACGGTCCTGAAGAAGTCGTGCTGATTGTATCGGATAACGG
>CAYTQC010000212.1:0-2970 GCA_964439735.1 uncultured Synergistaceae bacterium | reverse complement strand
TTTCAAGGGGTGAATAGTCCTCGAACTTTGTTGCATATATCCAGATGTAGCGGAGTTCAGTCAGGTTCTCAACTGGTGTCATGTCGGTGGCAGGGATGGAGTACAGGCTCAGCCTCTTCAGTTTCGTCAGCCCCCCGATGGGCGACAGGTCATCCGCCTTGATCATGTAGAGGCTGAGGTCCTCTAGTTCCGTGAGCTCCTCAAGAACGGATATGTCCTGGATGGGGGCAGAATACAGGTGGAGTCTTTTCAGCTTCGCCTTCCCCTTCAGGGGAGAAATGTCCTCGATGGTCTTGGGCTGCATGAAGAAAACCAGAGACTCAAGATCGTTCATCCCCGCCAGGAAAGCGAGGTCAGGGTACTCCACCTGCCGGATCTCCAGCTCCTTCAGCTTCACGAGGGCCCCGAGGGGGGCGAGGGTCTTGATTCCCTTGAGACCGTCAAGCTTCAGGTACGTCAGGCCGGAAAGGTTCGAGAGGGGAGAGAGATCGGTCACCTTGTCGGTGCGCTCGATCAGCAGCCCCGTGAGCACGTCGGCCAGGGACGCGACTTTCTTCAGGTCGTCGTCGGTGACGGCTCCCCCGAGGCGGAGCGGCTTGCTCTTCTTGATGTCCGGGTCGTCCCGGACCATCTGGAGGAATTCGTCGGTCACGCCGTCGGTGATCTTCGGGCCGAAGGTGGAACTCTTCGAGTACTTCGGGTCCGCCGCGGACGCAGCAGCAGACACGGTGAGAACAAACAACAGCGCAAGAAGTACCGGTACCATTTTTCCCTTCATTTTTTCGTTCCTCCTTTCGCTATTTCACGAACAGGGCCACCGCAAGGCCGATCACCACAAGGGCGATGCCGATATAGAACTGGATCTTCGCCTTGCCTTCCACTCCCGCAGTCACTTCTTCCTCGGACTTCACCGAGACGATGAAGGGCTTTCCCTTTTCCGACGGCTTCCCTATGCGCAGGCTTCCCGCCGATTGCCGGACCTCACCGGCCACGTAGAGCGGGTGTCCCAGGGGAATGATTTTCTCTTTGTACTTGAAGCCGAGAGTCCGGACTCCCGAGGGGGACGAAAACTGGACTCCGAAGAAGGTATAGGTTTTGCTGCTTTCATAGGGTTCGAACCTGTCAGCACCATCCTTGAGGTGGAGGGTCGCCCCGTCCAGGTCAATGCCGATCCTTACGTCGCCCTCGGCTAAATACAGGGGAGATGAGCTCTTCTGGGAGGAGACCGTCTCCGACCCCCTCGTTCTGCTGGTCTTCACCTTGCCGTCCTTGTCGGTGGACGTTTCCTGCTTCTCGTATTCCCTGAGGACGGTGGCCTCGTAATACGCGCAGGGCTGACCGCTGTAGGGAGCAGTGATCTCCCCGTCGGTGGAGGCGGCTCCGTTGGTCTCGATGAAATCGCGGAAACCTTCCCCCATGCCCTCGTCGCACAGGGACTTCCACGTACCGTGAAGTTCCTGCAGCGGCGTGGCTTTCATAAACTTGAGCTCGGTGACCATCCCCTCGGTCTTTTTCTTCTGGACGAAGGCGAGATAGGCTCCTCCGGCCGCCATAAGTCCCCCTGCTGCCAAAGCGAACATGTTCATTGCATCCCCTCCTTGTGTCAGCTTAAGACTGCCCGGATATCTCCTTCAGAATGTCGTCATACTGGTCCGCGTAAGCCGCCACGGTCTGCAGGGCACCGACGAGCTCGCTTGAGTCGAGTTTCGCCCCAGGAAGTGAGCAGGAGAACATGACGGTATTGTCAAAGACCATGGAAAATGATCCCAGCGGAACGTTTGCGTTCAGTCTCAGAAAATCTACAGCGGCTTTCTTTGTCTTCACGTTATCAGCCAGGTATGAAAAAACCTTCACCAGGACGTCCCCGGAATGCCAGGGAACAACCGTGACATTGACTGTTGCGCTTCCGAATGTGAAAGACGTCATACCGTCCACCTTCACGAGATCCCCTTCGTCAAAGAGTCCGGAAAGACAGGTATCCACACTTTTTCGCACTTTTCCGAGGAGTTTTTCGTTGATGCCGTCCCTGAGCACCGGAAACTTATGCATCCGCGCCACCTCCTGAATTCATTTTCTCCATGAGCTTCGCCATTTCCGCCTCGAGCTGCATATCTTTTTCCATGTTCCGGAAGGGGTCATCGGCAGTCTCCTCGCCGGAAAGCTCGGAGAAGGCCTGGGCTTCCGCCTCCATTCCCTCGATCTTCTTTTCCATCTTGTCGAACTTGGCGAAAGCTCCCTGTCCCACGTTCGTCCCCAGCACCGTGGAAAATTCCTTCTGGGTCTTTGCCGCCTGGGCCCGGGCTACAAGGGTGGCCTGTTTCATCCTCGCTTCGTCAAGCTTCGTCTTGAGGCTGTCGAGCTGCTCTTTGAGCCGGGACGTGGTGGCCGACGCCTGGGCTGTCATGGCGTCATACTGCTTCGCCTGACCGTCGTAGATCATCTTCTTGGAGAGGGCCTGCTTCGCCAGGTCCGCGTTGCCCGCCCTGAGTGCCAGAGCGGCCTTGTCCTCCCACTGCTTCGCCTGGGTCACGGCCAGGGCCTGCTGCTTCCTGAGGCTCCGCTCGTTGGCCATCGCCTTTGCCAGCCCGGAAGTGGCCTTGACGAGGGCCTCTTCCATTTCGATGATCATCTGCTTGACCATCTTTTCAGGATCTTCCATCCTGTCCAGCATGTCGTTGACGTTCGCCTTGAAGATATCCGAAACCCGCGCGAAGATGCTCATGATCCCCCTCCTTCTTGATAATGGAACTCCATGCTCATTGAATCCGCCCCCTATGCCCTGCCGGGGCCCTTCAGCAGACGCTCCTACCACTCGCTCCTTGGCTTGAGCGTGTCGAAGGTCTTTTCCTTCGCCAGCCTCGCTTCTTTCAGCATCGGCTGCAGGCCGAGATCCCTCTTCCGTTTTCCGTGGTCCGCTATGATGGTATCCACCCGCTTCTGGGCTTCCGGGAGCTGCCTGTAGAAGGTCTG
>CAYTQC010000211.1:0-2970 GCA_964439735.1 uncultured Synergistaceae bacterium | reverse complement strand
AAAACGAGGCTGTGGAGGCGGCAAAGACAGAAGGCGCTTCCGTGATCAAGGATCCCCCTCCTTATAACCTCTCATTCTACGACGGGATCCGCAACCAGCTCGAGGGCGTCGACCAGCGCCTGAAATCGGCTCTTTCCTCAATTAACCTCGCGGAAGGCGCCCTGAAGGCAATTCCGGAACAAATCGAAAACGCGGGAAAAAAAGTCCAGACTATCAAGGCTGAACTTGAATCCCCGGAATGGGTAGGAAACAGGGAAAAAGAAATGGAACTCAAGGAGGCTGAGGCGGAGCTTGAAGCTTTCCGTCTTTCCCTGTCAGCCAACAAAATGAACATGGACGCCCATGCACTGCGCCGGAAATACCTTGAGGCCCAGAAGGGCACACTCACAAAGGACGTCAAGCTGGTCGGGGAAAACCTGAAATACGACGAGGAAGACCTGAACCAGAGAGTCGACAGCATCGGGAAGGAAATAACAGCAGTACGGGAATCCCTCGCAAAGCTCCAGGCAGAGAGGGAAAGGAGCCGTACAAATCTCGTAAGGAGCCAGGGACAGCTGAATTCTGCCAAGGATGATCAGCAGAAGGCCCAGGCTGCTTCTCTGGTGGCGGAGCGGGACGCTGATCTGAAGAGAGCCCAGGCTGCCATAGAAGAACGGGAGCAAAAAATCGTACAGCTTGAGGAAGGAAGGCGGATCTGGCAGACCCGATACAGGTTGGTGAACAATGACATAAAGAGCGATGAGCTCTGGGATACAAGGAGCCAGGTGAACGCGAGGCTGAAGGATCTGGAGAACACGTTCCAGGTCCACCAGAGAAACCTTGCCTCACTCCAGGCTGAACTTCTGGCAGCCCAGAAGGAATTGGCAGAGAACGAGAAAGACAAGACGATCGGGCCGAGGATCCAGAGGCGGATGAGCTCGATCGAAAAAACGATCCAGCTCATGAATGCCACCGTTGCACACGCATTCAACCTTTATAACGGATACTCCCGCCTCTCGGAGGAGATCGATTCACGGATCGATACTGTGCGGATAGCCGCACAGGTGACCCGCTTCAGCAAGGAGCGCATCCTGTCCTTCTGGAACATGTCCCTCTGGTCGGGGGAAGGATTCAACGTCACCGTCTCGAAGCTGGTCATCTCGGTCTTTCTTTTCTGCGCGGCGTTTTTCATGAGCGGCTGGCTGACACGGCTCGTGGGAAAGACGATCCTGAGACGCTTCCGTATGGATCCCACCGCCCAGGTTGCCACCCAGAAGATTCTCTTTTATGTTTTCATGGTATCCTTCATCCTCTCCGCTCTTGAAGTGGCGGGAATACCGCTCACGGCATTCGCATTCCTCGGCGGTGCCCTGGCCATCGGCATCGGTTTCGGCGCCCAGAACTTTTTCAACAACCTCATCAGCGGCTTCATCCTCATGTTCACGAAGCCGATCCGCATGAACGACACCATTGAGATAGACGGGCTCTTTGCATCTGTAGAGGAGATCGGATCCCGATCGACCCATGTGAAGACCTTCGACAATATTGATGTGCTGGTGCCGAACAGCTACTTCCTGAACAACAACATAATCAACTGGACCCATACGGACCAGAAGATCCGCCAGAGGCTCAACGTAGGAGTGGCTTACGGTTCCGATGTCCGGAAGGTTGAAGAACTTCTTTACAAGGCAGCGGCCGATCACTCAAGGATCCTGAAAAACCCCGAGCCGTTTGTCATTTTCAGGGATTTCGGTGCCAGTTCGCTGGACTTCACTCTCTTCTACTGGATCGACATGACGAAAGCTTCCACCATGAAAGTCGGAAGCGATCTGAGGTTCCGCATCGTTTCTCTCTTCGATGAAAACGGTATCGTCATCGCGTTCCAGCAGCTTGATGTACACCTTGACGCCGAGAGCCCCCTCCGGCTGACAATGGTGCGGGGCAAAAACAGGAAAACTGCTGAAACCGAGAGAGAACAGACGGAGGCCTAGTATGACACTCTCACTTGCCCCGGATGATCTGTACAGCCTGCTTCTGGATCTTGTGGCGATCCCGAGCGTTTCATTCTCGGAGCAGGAGAATGACGCAGCCGATTTCATATATGGCCGGCTGTCGGAACTCGAGTACTTCCGGCGAAACCCCTGGTTCCTGAGAAAACTGCCTGCTGCTGAAGGGGACCCGCTGGGAAGAAATGCAGTTGCCGGCCTTGTAAAGACTCCTTCGGGAGGAAAGAAAACGGTGATTCTTACAGGGCATTTCGACGTGGTGGATGCGGAGGCATACGGTCCCCTCAAATCCCTTGCCTTTTCACCTGAAGCGTTGACGAAGCGGATCGGGGAGCTTGAGATCTCAGAGGAAGCACGGTCCGATCTGGCGGGCGGAGAGTACCTGTTCGGGAGAGGTGTCTCCGACATGAAGTCCGGGATCGCTTTGGAGATGGGGCTTCTTGCGGAAATATCACGCGCGGAAGATTTCCCTGCGAACATCCTTTTCCTGGCAGTTCCCGATGAGGAAAATACCTCGGCGGGAATGAGGGGAGCTGTCCCCTGGCTCGTGAAACTCAGGGAAGAGTGGGGGCTCGAATATGCGGCGGCCCTCAACGGAGAGCCTTCAGTCGGAGGGCGCGACGTATCAGCGGGAGCAGTCTACCTGGGGACCATAGGGAAAATAATGCCCTTTTTCCTCTGTGTAGGGAAGGAAGCCCACGTGGGAGATTATTTCGACGGGGTCAGCGCCTCCCTTATCACTGCCAACCTTGCCCTGACCCTTGAAGGTGCGGCGTCAACATCCGAAACGAGAGACGGCAGAAGTTTTCCGCCTCTTGCCTGTCTCAGGTTCAGAGACCTGGTGAGGAATTATTCCGTTACGCTTCCGGAGCGCGCGGTGGCATATTACAACCTGCTCACGGTTGAAAAGACTCCGGCCCGTGTTCTTGGGGAGATGAAATCTGCTGCCATGGAAGCCCTCAGGAAAACGCTGAAAAGAATGGAA
>CAYTQC010000210.1:0-3012 GCA_964439735.1 uncultured Synergistaceae bacterium | reverse complement strand
AAGCAGAGCCATAAAGACTACGCCTCCTTCATGGCCGTCTTCACCCCCAATGTCATCTGTGTTCCCGCAAACTCCCCGTTCAATGACCTGAAGGACCTCATGGATGCCATGAAGGCCAGGCCTGTCACGGTCTCCTCTGCTGGCACGGGCAGCGGCGGTCATCAGGCTGCCGAATTCTTCCGCATGGGCACGGGGCTTGAATACCGTCACGTTCCCTACCAGGGCGGAGCCCCCGCAGTGACGGCCACCGTCAAGGGCGAGGTGGAGGCCATCATGCAGCTCTCCATGGAAGTGACCGAGATGCTTCGGGCGAAACAGCTCAAGGCCCTCGCGGTCATGGACAGCGAGCCCCTGGATGTTGAAGGGTACGGCGCCATTCCCCCCATCACCAACTGGCTCCCCGACTTCCCCAGCGTCGGCAACCGCTTCGGCTTCTTCCTGCCGAAGGACATCCCCGCCGATGCCATGGAAACCATAACCGAAGCCTTCAAGACAGCCGCCGCCTCCGACGCAATAAAGAAGTTCGCCGTGGACAGGGGCTCCAAGGTCGTGACCCTGTACGGAGAGGAAGCGGAGAAGGAGATGGAGGTCAAGGCCTCCAGGGTCTGCTGGCTCCTCTTCGAATCAGGGGTCATCAAGAACTCCCCGGACAAGTACGGGATCGCAAAACCGTAATTTCTTCCGCCCCGCAGGAGGGGGGCTTTTGCGCCCCCCTCTTTTTTCACATCCTTCCCCGCGGAGGTATGTCCATGGAAAAGAAAGATTTCACGTCCGGCATGGTCCTGCTGCTTACCGGAACCGCCTTTTTCGCCGGCAGCCTGTTCCTGCCCTGGAAGGACACTGGGTACGACTGGTTCGGCGCGCCGGGCCTCGTCCCCGCCATCCTCGCGGTTCTTCTCGCCCTCTGCGGTCTGCGCCTGGTAATCCGTTCCAGAAAGGAACACGACTTTTATGCCCGGCTCACCGCTGCAGCACCCTGTTTCTGCGCCGAAGAAGATGAGCAGGAGCAGGCTGCAGAGGAGAAGGGGCGCCCTGCATGGATGGAACGGGAGGCCCCCAGGGCCGTGATCGCCGCCGGCCTCTGCTGCGCCTACATCCTGCTTCTTGGACGGATGCCCTACATGGCTGCTACCGCCGCTTTCATCACCGCCTTTATCCTTCTTTTCCGGGGAGCGGGAGTTTTGAAATCCCTGTGCATCGGAGGGGCAGCATCGGTCTCCATCTGGTTCGTCTTCTACAAGATCTTCGCCGTTTTTCTGCCCTGAGGGAGGGATCCGTCATGTCCGTTTCCGTTCTTTTCTCAGAATTTATGGCCCTGATGAACCCCACCAGCATCTTTAACGCCTTCTGGGCCACGGGCTTCGGCATCATCGTGGGCATGCTTCCGGGCCTCACGGCAACCATGGGAGTCGCCCTCCTCACGGGGCTCACCTTCCGGTTCATGCCGGAACAGGCCATGGTGGTCCTCATCTCTACTTACGTGGGGTCCATCTACGGGGGCAGCCGGTCGGCCATCCTCCTGAATATCCCGGGGACACCGGCCAACGCCGCCACGTGCCTCGACGGAAATCCCCTGGCCCGGAGGGGAGAAGCAGGGTACGCCATCGGCCTTGCCACCACCGCCTCGGGTATAGGCACCTTCTTCGGCCTCATCTGCCTCGCCATCTTTTCTCCGCTGCTGGGGAAGATCGCCCTGAAGTTCGGTTCGTGGGAGTTCTTCGTCCTCTCCATCTTCGGTATCGTCATCTGCGGCAACCTCACCGCCCCGAAAGATCCCCTGAAGGGATGGATCGCAGGCATCGCGGGGCTGCTCCTCTCCCAGGTGGGGCAGGACCCCATCCAGGCCCTCCCGCGCTTCACCTTCGGTGAGCTGCAGCTCATGGGAGGCCTGTCCCTTATCCCCGTCCTGGTGGGAGCCTACGGTGTGGGGGAGATCATCGAGGTCATGCAGCGGCCCCGTGACTATTCCGTGCGCACGAAAGTCAAACAGGTCATACCGCCGCTTCGGGGCCTCTTCCGGTACTGGAAGACCATACTCCGCTCCGGAGTCATCGGCGTCCTTGTTGGCGCCATCCCCGGCGTGGGAGAGGACACAGCCTCATGGATCGCCTACGACACGGCCAAGCGGTTCAGCGACAACCCCGAGGAGTTCGGGAAAGGATCCCACGAAGGGCTCATCGCCGCAGAGACGGCGAACAACGCCTGCATCGGCGGGGCCGTCATCCCCGTGCTCACCCTCGCCGTACCAGGAAGCGCACCCGCAGCGGTTCTCCTGGCAGCCATGTGGCTCCACGGCATCCGCCCGGGACCGCTGCTGCCCATCGAACAGCCGTTCTTCATCGGCACAGTCACCGCCATCTTCCTGCTGTCCACCATCGCCATGGTGGTCCTCGGGCTGGCCCTCGTCCGGCCGCTTGTGAGAGTGCTCCAGGTGCCCCGGATGATCCTCATGCCCATCGTCTTCGCCCTCTGCTGCGTGGGCTCTTTCGCCGTGAACGGCAGGCTCTTCGACGTGTACCTCATGTTCCTCTTCGGCATCCTGGGGTACTTCATGCGGCGCAACGATTTTCCCGCCGCACCCATGGTCCTCGGCTTCATCCTCGGCCCCATGGCCGACGACAACTTCCGGCGGGCAATGATCATCACCGGGGGCGAACTGTCGCCCTTCTTCACCCGCCCCATATCCATCATCCTCTGGCTGCTCACCCTTGCGGTTGTGCTGGGAAGAAGCACTCTCTTCCGGAAACTGCTCCGGAGCCTGAAAAAACGATAAGGAGGAATGGGCTTCATGAAAAAAGTGAGAATAGGAATGGTGGGCGCAGGGTTCATATCCCGGATCCACCTCGAGGCATACAAGCGGGTCTACGGGCTCCAGGCATCGGTGGAGGCCGTCTGCGCCCGAAGCGACAGCACGAAGGACTTCGCCGCGGCCTACGGGATCCCGAAGGTCTGTTCCGACTACCATGACCTCATGAAGGACCCCGACATCGACGTGGTGGACATCTGCACCCC
>CAYTQC010000209.1:0-3036 GCA_964439735.1 uncultured Synergistaceae bacterium | reverse complement strand
AAGATCACCGCCAGAAGAGCTGTAAGGACAGGGGCAGAGGATATGATGATACTGCCGGTGGCCGAATTTACCGTGACGATTCCTTTATTAAAAGCCGTCAGGTAAATAAAGAAACCCGCCGCACCTGCGGCAGCGAAGTACTTGAGGTCCTCCCTCCTGGGCAGCTTCATTCCGGTACGGAAGCCAACAGCACCGAGAACAACGGAGGCGAAGAGGCAGCGCAGGAAGCCCAGGGAAAGAGGCGAAAAGTGCCCCAGGGCCAGCCGGGTGAATACATAGGCAAGTGACCAGCAGAAAATTGCCGTGAAGGCGTAGGGGTGATAACTACGGAAAATTTTCAGAAGCTGCACCTCCCCATAAGACGCAACACGGGAAAACCCTGCGGAACGGTCTTTTTGTTCCGCAGGGTTTTGCTGCACGTTGGGGCTGCGCCGTGGAAAAAAGGATCAGACCACATATGTCCCGGAAACTGTGTTCCCTCCACGTTCCGTCCAGTTCGTGTGGAAGAACTTGCCTCTCTCGGCATCCAGCCTCTGGTACATGTGGGCGCCGAAGTAGTCTCGCTGAGCCTGCAGCAGGTTGGCAGGCAAGAATTCGCTGGTGTATCCGTCGAAGTATGCCAGGCCGGAGCTCATGGCGGGGATGGGTATTCCGTGTGTAATGGCTGCTGCCGCAACATCCCTCCATGCCGGGGCCAGCTTCTTCATGAGATCCTTGAAGTAAGGGTCGAGGATGAGGTTGGTGAGCCCCGGGTTTCTGTCGAAAGCCTCCTTGATCCTGCCGAGGAAGACGCTCCGGATGATACATCCCGCACGCCAGATGAGGGCGATGCTGCCGTAGTTGAGGTCCCATTTGTATTCCGCCGCGGCTGCCCGCAGAAGGGCGTAGCCCTGTGCATAGGAGATGATCTTCGATGCCAGGAGGGCCTGCCGGATCTTCTCGATGAATTCCTCGCGGTTCCCCTCAAAAACCGCCTTTTCTCTGGGATATTCCCTGGCGGCCGCAACCCTCTCGTCCTTTATGGCTGAAAGGCAGCGGGCAAAAACAGCCTCGCTGATCAGGGTGAGAGGAACCCCTTCGTCGAGGGCGGAGACGCTCATCCACTTCCCCGTCCCCTTCTGGCCGGCTGTGTCGAGGATCTTGTCCACGAGGGGTTTTCCATCCTCGTCCTTGTAGGCGAGGATGTCCCTTGTGATCTCGATGAGGTAGCTGTCGAGGTCGGTCTCGTTGAACTGTTTGAACGCCTCGTGCATTTCGTCCGCCGACATGCCGAGCACGTCCCGCATGAGATGGTAGGCCTCGCAGATAAGCTGCATGTCGCCATACTCGATACCGTTGTGGACCATCTTCACGAAGTGCCCTGCGCCGTTCTCCCCCATCCACTCACAACAGGGAGTACCGTCGTCCACTCGTGCGCTTACTGCCTGGAAGATGGTTTTGACGTGCGGCCAGGCCTCAACGGAACCTCCCGGCATCATGGAAGGCCCCTTTAAGGCTCCTTCTTCTCCGCCGCTGACACCCGTCCCGATGTAAAGCAGTCCCTTGCTCTCAACGTATTCCGTTCTCCGGATGGTGTCGGAGAAATGGCTGTTTCCGCCGTCGATGAGGATGTCCCCCTCCTGGACATAGGGAAGGAGATGCTCGATCATTTCGTCCACTGCCTTTCCGGCCTGGACCATCATCATGATCTTCCGCGGACGTTCGAGACTGTCAACCAGCTCCTCCAGGGAGTATGTCCCGAGAATGTTCTTCCCCCTGGCCCGGCCTTCGACAAAATTCTTTACCTTGTCAGTGGTGCGATTGAAGACTGAAACGGTGAATCCCTTTGACTCCATGTTCATTACGAGATTTTCTCCCATGACTGCCAGACCGATGAGTCCGATATCAGCTTTTTTCATGGCACGGCTCCTTCAATGGTGATAACCGCTCTCTCGGGCGGTTTCCTATCGCTTCACTCTCGCGTTGCCTTCCCAGACGCTCCAGACCTGTTCCTCGCTCGCGGGAAGGGCGTAGTCGTAGATCATGGTGGTAGCCATGGCTCCCGTGGACCATCCGAACTGCATGGCCTTCTCCGGCTCCCACCCCTTGTTCAGGCCATACAGCAGCCCGCCGACGAAACCGTCGCCTCCTCCAATGCGGTCGAGGACATGAATGGGCTTGGGGGGTGCCACGTATACGTTTCCAGATGCGAGAAGGATGGCGCCCCAGATGTGCTCATTGGCGTTCACCACCTGGCGAAGGGTTGTAGCAAATACCGAGGCCCTCGGGAATGCACGCTGCACGTTGGCGATCATGCCCTTGAAGCTCTCTATCTTCTCTGAAATGTTCTCTCCACCGGCCTCCGGGCCCTGGACTCCGAGGGCGAGCTGGAAGTCTTCCTCGTTGCCGATAAGGATATCGGTAATGGAGGCTATCTCCGTGAAAAGGCCGCGAAGCTCCTCTGCCCTTCCCTTCCAGAAGGATTCGCGGTAGTTCAGGTCGAAGCTGATGCGCGTGCCGTACTTGCCGGCCGCCTTTGCCAGCTCAAGGCAGAATTTCCCCGTCTCGGGAGACAGTGCGGCTATCAGGCCGGAGATGTGCAGTATCCTGACACCTTCCTTGCCGAAAATGCGATCCAGGTCGAAATCGTCCACGCTGAGGGTCCGTCCCACTTCTCCGGCGCGGTCGTTGGTGACCCTTGGTCCCCGGACGCCGTACCCCATGTCGGCTATGTTGATCTGGTGCCGGTATCCCCACGGGCCACCCTGGGGAACTTCCTTACCTTCAAATTCGATGTTCCGCTTCCGGAGATCGTTCTTGATCAGCTGCGCAATGGGGCTGTCCCTGACGAAGGTCGTCAGGGCTTTCACCCGCTCGCCAAGGGCCGCGCTCACGGTGAGGACGTTGCTCTCGGCGCTCGTTGCCTGGAGAAAAAAGTGGTCACTCACGTGTACCGGCTGCTGGTACAGGGGTGTGATCCTCAAACCCATGCTGGTAGGACTTACGAGGGAATAGGCGCAGTTCTCCTTCATTTCCAGTTTCATCTCCTGTCCTCCT
>CAYTQC010000208.1:0-3039 GCA_964439735.1 uncultured Synergistaceae bacterium | reverse complement strand
TATCATCCTCATTGTGCACGCCATCCTGGAGAGCAGAAAACGCAGGGGATTCTGCCTTCGGGCGACAGGATAACATGAGGAAACCCCCTCCGGAAAACGAAGGGTGAAAATTGTTCCCCCCCGGAAACGCCAGGGGAAAGCGAAATGTTTCCATATTTCCACCGCCATTTCAAATTCCGAACAACCGGCAAGGCAGGGTACATTTTTGCCCTCTATTGAACCGCCATCCGAACCGGGATGGATGTTCCGTTCTTCCATTACGGCGCGGACGGCGTCTATCTCCTCCCTGGCCTCCTTCTCCACTCCTGCGGCAGCGTTGTACTGCCTGTAGTTTTTGGCGACCTCCTCCCGAAAGCACAGGTCCCATATTTTTTTCGTGAGTCGATGTTTCATGATCCAGGTATCAGGCAACGCTTCCTCCATTTTGGGAAGAGAAAACTCCGCCATTCCACCGGAGAGGGAAAATCGGGATTCAAAGCCCGGGACCCTCCGGATGACTTCCTCAATGACCGGAACAAACAGTTTTACCGGGAAGCCATCATCCTTTTCATCCACGCGAATTATGCTCCTTTTTTCCTATTAGTCTCCCCTTCGGGTCCTTCCCTCCGGGCGTGCTGCTCCGCATTGAAGCCAAAAGCAGCACGGGAAAGAGCAGGGAAATGAAAGCAGTGCCTCCTGCGGCGCTGCAGCCGCCTCCTCCGGTCGATGCCGGCGAAGGAGAGGAGATTTCGAATTCGAAAGCTCCCATGTCAAATCCTCTTCCCTGGGGGCGGGCTATACCCCGCTGGTCTTCCGAGGGCATACCTGCAGATGTCCCTGCATCGATAGCCGGGCTCCCTGTGAGGAGTGCACAGGTCATTGTCGGGCCTCCGTTGTCCGCAAGTCCTCCAAGCAGGGGGGGACTGATTAATATTGATGTTCCATCCGGGTATCCGCCCTGGACAAGACAATAGGACACTGTTGGAACTGAGCCCGCAGCGTTCACTATCTCCCCTCCGGCGTCTTCCCAAAAGATGCAGTTTGTCAGTACCGGGGAACTCTCCCGATTGTAAATACCGCCTCCCCCAATTGCCCCGTTTTCCATGAATGTACAGCTGAATACTTCGGGATCGCACCGCGAATTATAAATGCCTCCTCCCTCATTATCTGCCTCATTTGCATAGAAGGTGCAGTTAACAACTGCGGGAGGCTCCAGACGATTGTACATGGCTGCCCCGCTGAAGGCGGTGTTTCCGGAAAAAGTACAGTTTGAGACCGAAACAGCGCTTTCCTCGTTCTCCATACCCCCTCCGGAACTGGCCGAGTTGCCGGAGAAAGTGCAGCCGCTTACGGCCGGGCTTCCCCCTTCGTTGTACATGCCTCCGCCTCCCTCTCCTGCAGAGTTGCCGTCGAACATGCAAAAAGCAAACCCCGCTCCGCTTTCCAGATTGCAGATCCCCCCGCCTATGCTGCCGGATGAATTCTCAGTAAAAGTACAGTTTGTCACAGCGGGGGAACCCATGTGGTTGAACATTCCTGCACCGGCGTTCATGGCAGTATTACCGGAAAAAGTACAGTTTGCGACGGTCGGGCTTCCGTGTTCAGTGCATATGCCTCCGCCATTCGAAGAAATGCCGGGGCCGTCCGCATAGCCTCCAGTTACTGTAAATCCGTCAAGCACTGCCGTTCCCAGGGCACCATTCCCGACAAGAACATGAAAGCTGTTATCCAAAGGTTCATCATTGCCCTGTATTTCTCCGGTGAATACCGTAACATTCGCTGTCCAGTCACGATCTTCCCGGCGGATCTCCGTCCCGGCAAATCCCCCGTAAAGCGCCACACCGCTTTTCAGCACAAATGAAGCTGTTCTTTCTCCAGGGTCTGTTGTCGAACGATACGTTCCTGCGGCGATCCAGAACTCGTCACCCGCCACTGCCGCTGCAAGAGTGTCGATAAACCCCTGTTCCCCGAGGGCATTCTCCCAGCTTGAGCCGTCCCCTGAACCGTCCTCCCTCACGTGATAGAGCGCCCCATGCGCTCCGTCGCAGAAAAGAACGAAGAAAAACAAAACAAAAAGAGCAATCGGGCAAAAACTCCCTTTTCCGGAACTTTTCATTTCTCGATCACCTCCCGCTCATAAAAAGGATTTAAAATTCTCCCGCACTCAAGAAACCATGCTGGATCGGCCAAAAAATACCGGAACTGCAGCGTTTCCCGGCGCTTTTCGCCTGGTGCCGACGGTGGTCCTCAAAAAAATAGGCCCTCATTCAGGTTAAAACTGAATTTTCATTATATATATTATAGTCCTTCGATTTTTCGGTGTAAACGAAATTGGCCGCTATGCTGAACTCCATGAAAATACAGCGTTGCCGAATACGCGTAACCCCGGGCCAGGCCGACCCGGGGTTACGTAGGGATCCATTCAGTTACGGAAACCTGCAGAGAATTTCCGCCGCGTTACCCTTCCCTGTCGATCTCGGCCAGCAGTTTTTCCATAAGGCTGCAGAACCGGTCGTGCAGTTCGGTGATCACTTCTTCGTTCCCGTCCTCAAGGGCGTGCTGCAGATCCCTGGCCGTCTCGAAAAGCTGTGTGGCTCCAATGCTGCCGGAACTGCTTTTTACCTTGTGGGCGATCTGTGCGGCTTCACTGTAATTTCCGCTCCTCACAGCAGCGGTCAATCTTTCCGCCGTATCGCTGTTTTCCCTGCGATATTCGGCGATGACTGCCTCGTAGAGCGCCTCGTTGTTTCCCAGGTATTTCATTCCCAGCGACCTGTCGAGGATCTCTGACCCTTTCATAGAGGGAGAGGCTGCACCGCTCTCAAGTACCTTTTCCACCGCCTCGAGAAAGTGCTCCGGGTCGAAGGGTTTGCTGATGTAGTCCAATATGCCGAAACGCCCGCATTTCTCCCTGACCCCGTCGATCACATCCGCAGTCAGGGCGATTATGGGGACATCCCCGGATTCCTGCCGTATTTTTCGGGAAGCCTCAAATCCGTCGAGCACCGGCATGTGAAGATCCATGAGTATGAGGCTGATCTTCTCCCTGTTTTCAGTGAA
>CAYTQC010000207.1:1346-3051 GCA_964439735.1 uncultured Synergistaceae bacterium | reverse complement strand
TTTGGATTGAGTGCCATTGTCGCTGTTTCGGGAAAATCCCTGGCGAAAGGATTCGCCGGAGTCACTCTCGGCGTGCTCCTGTCCACCGTCGGAATGGACAACTTCACAAACGTGTCGCGGTTCACATTCGGCTCAATTGAACTGATGTCGGGGATCAATTTCATTCCCGTAGTGATCGGTCTTTTCGGTCTTGCGGAGGTGATCTCCCAGATCCTCGAGAGCACGAAGGAAGGAATTATAACGAAGGCGATAAACAGGCTGCTGCTTTCAGCCGGTGATTTCAGGCTGATCCTGAAAGGCCTGATCCCCGCCAGTCTCATCGGCATCGTTATCGGTGTTCTTCCCGGTGCAGGAGGTACGATCGCTTCGATCATCAGCTATAACCATGCCATGCAGTCCTCGAAAGAACCGGAGAAGTTCGGCACCGGGACGCCGGAAGGAATCATCGCCGCAGAAACGGCAAACAACGCATCGGTGGGGGGAGCAATGGTTCCCCTTCTTACCCTGGGAGTGCCGGGAAGCTCTCCCGCAGCAATCCTTCTTGGGGCGCTTCTGATCCACAACCTGCGCCCGGGCCCCATGCTCTTCACGACTCAGCCCGTATTGATCAGCACGATTTTTGTGGGGCTTCTCGTGGCCCAGTTCTCCCTTCTTCTCTGGGGGCTTGGAACGGCACGGATAGCCCCATGGATACTGGCGGTCCGGAAAGAAGTAATGCTTCCTGTCATAGCTGTCTTGTGTGTTATTGGAGCCTTTGCGCTCAAAAACAGTTTTTTTGATGTAGGAATCATGCTTGTGTCGGGTATAGCAGGATTCTTTCTCAACAAGCTGGGTATAAAACCGGGAACGATCATACTGGGCCTGATCCTTGGGCCGATGTTCGAGAACAATCTCCGCAGCACCATTGAGATTTCGGGGATCGCCCCCGTGTTTACATCCCCCATCTGTGTTGTTCTCTGGGTTCTGACCGCGGCGATGATCCTGTACCCGATCTGCAGGATGCTCAGGCTCAAAAAATGCGAAAGCGAGTAGAAAGGGAGGTGCAGTATATGAAATTGAAAGCGATTTTTCTTGCGGCGATCCTTTGTTTGGTTGGAGTTTTTGCGGTGCCTGCAGTTGCGGGTGAGTTCCCTGAGAGGCCTGTGACTTACATCATCGGATGGGCGACGGGAGGCGGCTCTGACCTGGTGAGCAGAGTCCTCTGTGCGGAGGCGGAGAAGCATCTTGGACAGCCCATCGTCATCGTCAACAAGCCGGGCGGCTCCGGGGCCAAGGCCTACGTGGAAATTTCCCAGGCCAAACCTGACGGCTACACCATCGGCAACACCACGGGCACGATTTCGACCCACAAGTTCATGGGAGTCATCCCCATCGGCCATGAGGCATTTGAAGTGGTCATCACCTTCAACTCAGATCCGGGCGGACTCTGGGTGAAAAAGGATGCCCCCTGGAAGAACCTCAAGGAGTTTGTAGAGGATGCCAGGAAACGTCCCGGAGAGATCACCGTTGCCGCTTCGAACCCCGGCTCCATCACCCGTCTCGGACTTCAGCTTCTCGAGCTGAAGGAAAACGTGAAATTCAAGATCGCAAGCCAGTCAGGCGGAGAATCCGCAGGGCCTTCCCTCGTGGCCGGCGGCCACGTGGATGCCTGCCAGGCAGCCCCGGTCACAGCGAAGTCTCTTTATGACGCGGGTGAAATTCGACC
>CAYTQC010000207.1:0-1246 GCA_964439735.1 uncultured Synergistaceae bacterium | reverse complement strand
GAGCTTCTCCAGCAGGTAGGGCTGTACAAGGAAGCAAAATAACAGATTCTCCGGATTTGCTCTAGCCTGGCCGTTATTAAAGCGGCTTATTTGTTCCCCCTCGAAAAGGGCTGCAGAAATGCAGCCCTTTTTTTGTCGTGTGCACTTCAACTGGAATCTTGAAGGATAATTCATCGTATGATAGGATGATACAATCCCATATAAAGGGGGTAAAAAAAGTTGCCGATGCCTTTGCGGGCAAAGAAACTGACGGAGCTCCTGATCGACGAGATAAAGGTTCTAATTGAAGCGGATTCTCTTCAGCCGGGGGATAAAATTCCCACCGAACAGGAGCTCATGCGTATTTTCAAGGTCAGCCGCACCTGTGTTCGTGAAGCCCTTTCCGTTCTCCGTCAGGAGGGGATAGTGGATATCATCCAGGGAAAGGGAACATTCCTTAAAAAACATTACATCCCTTTGCCGAATATAGATGATCCGACTTCAAGCGGTCTGGCGCATTTTATGGAATCCCGGAAAATAATAGAAAGCAGCCTGGCCCGTCTTGCAGCCAAAAGAGCTTCAGAATCTGATCTGGAAGCAATGGAAGATTCTTTGAGAACCCTGGAGGCAGATGGTATAGATGCTTTTCCGGAAAAAGTTATCCAGGCCGATCTCGATTTTCACTATCTGTTGGCCAGGTCAACAGGAAATCCCGTTCTTCTTCACCTTTTGCAGGAAGTTGATTCACACCTCCAGACGGGCCGGTCAACCACCATTACCTTTCCCCAGGGAAGAAAAAAAGCTCTCGAAGGTCACAGAAGAGTACTAAAAGCTCTCAGGAAAAAGGATCCTGACGAGGCTGCACTTCAAATGACCAGGCATATAGAAGAAATTGAGAAGGCACAGAGATTCATCGCGGTCCTTCAGACATCTCCGGACAAGAAACGAACGGAATGAATGGGGACAAAAGTTTATTCTGACATTATTCGGGGCAGGGAGGCAGGCATTTTGAAAAGAACCACCGGGGAAAAAATGCAATTCCTGATAACAGTCACATCTGCAGCGATGGGGATCTTCCATGTATATACGGCTTTTTTCGGTGTACTGACGGCTTTCTGGCAGCGGAGCATCCACCTGACCTTCGGTTTGCTTCTCTGTTACTTCGGCGTCATTATGTGTTCCAGGTCAAAAAGAGAAAAGATTTTTTCAGTTTTCGCAGTCGGGGCGGCTCTTCTTTGCCTTGGGCATTTCATCGTCAATTTCCAGG
>CAYTQC010000206.1:0-3055 GCA_964439735.1 uncultured Synergistaceae bacterium | reverse complement strand
CTCGACAACGGGCACAGGATTCTCGCCCATGTTTCGGGCAAAATGCGGCTTCATTTCATCCGTATCCTTCCGGGCGACAAGGTATTGGTAGAGATTTCCCCTTATGACCTTGCGAGAGGCCGAATAATCTATAGATACAAATAACCGGGCCGGATTGATTCGGCAGGGGAGGAAACAAAAAAACTGCTGTTTCGGAGACAAGTGTTTTCTTCTCAACGAATCTGCTGTATAATTTATCGCTTGGTAAAACGCAATTTTTACAGGGACCATAGGGTCATCTGTTTTCAGTTCTTTACCAGAGGAGCGTGACACGCATGAAAGTGAAACCGTCGGTTAAGCCGATGTGCGAGTTCTGCCGGGTTATCCGGCGCAAGGGTGTTGTGCGGATCATCTGCAGCAGGAATCCGCGCCATAAGCAGAGACAGGGTGCAAGGAGGTAAGGCAGGCCATGGCCCGAATCGCCGGAGTTGACATACCAAGAGAAAAGCGTGTTGAGATCGCGTTGACCTATATTTTCGGAATAGGCCTTCCGACTTCGAAGAAGATCCTTGAGGTTACCGGTGTGAATCCTGACACCAGGGTGAAGGACCTCACCGAGGAAGAGGCCCAGAAACTCCGCAGGGAGATTGAGGACCACCACAAGGTTGAGGGAGATCTTCGCAGGGAAGTGTCCATGAATATCAAGAGGCTCATGGATATAGGATGCTACCGGGGGCAGAGGCACAAGCTCGGATTGCCGGTCCGCGGACAGAAGACAAAGACGAATGCCCGCACCAGGAAGGGCCCCCGCCGTACCGTCGCGGGCAAAAAGATGGCTACAAAGTAGCCTTCTGCACACAGGAAAACAAGGAGGCTGGATTAAGTGGCCAAACGTACGGTCCGCAAAGGAAAACGTAAGGAAAGAAAAAATATCAGCTATGGTGTTGCCCATATTTATTCCACGTTCAACAACACCATAGTCTGTGTAAGCGACAAGGGCGGGAACATTCTTGCCTGGGCTTCCGGCGGAAATGTGGGTTTCAAGGGAACAAGGAAATCAACTCCCTTTGCAGCCCAGATCGCGGCCTCTCAGGTTGCGAAAGCCGTTCAGGAGCACGGAGTTCAGGAGATCGACGTAGTCGTGAAAGGCCCGGGACCCGGACGGGAGTCCGCTATCCGTTCTCTTCAGGCTGCAGGGCTCCAGGTAAACATGATTCGCGACACGACGCCGATTCCCCACAATGGATGCCGTCCTCCAAAGCGGCGGAGAGTGTAGCGAAGGTTAGTCAAGGAGGGTTAATATTTTATGAGCAGATATGTAGGGCCTGCGTGCCGTTTGTGCAAGGCTGAGGGAACCAAGCTCTTCCTCAAGGGCGACCGTTGCTACACCGCAAAATGCGCAATCACGAAGAGTGAAGCCGGCGCCGGGTCGAAAATGAAGCGCGGGCGTCCAAGGACCAAGGTCAGTGAATACGGGATCCGTCTCAGGGAGAAGCAGAAGCTCCGCCGTTTCTACGGAATGAACGAGCGGCAATTCCACAGGATTTTTGAGATAGCCAATAAAATGGCCGGTCAGACCGGTCACAATTTCCTGCAGCTTCTTGAGCGCAGGCTTGATAATGTTGTCTACAGACTGGGATTTGCCACAAGCAGGAAACAGGCTAGACAGCTTGTCCTTCACGGCCATTTTCTCGTGAACGGCAAACGGGTCGACATCCCCAGCTTCCTTGTGGGCAGCGGAGATGTGGTGGCCGCCTCTGAAAAAAGCAGGGAGACAGCCCTCCTCAAGGAGAATGCGGAAGTCGCTGCTGCCCGTACTGTTCCTCAGTGGCTTGAGTCAAACGCTGAGAAGATAGAGGGAAAGATCATATCGCTTCCGGAGCGGGAGCAGATAGACGCACCTGTTACCGAACAGCTTGTTGTCGAGTTTTATGCCAGATAATGGCGTGAAAGGTGTTGGAAACCTTGGAACATATGCGGCCTGAAATCCGAATCGAGGAAAGTACTCCCACCTTCGCCAGGGTTCATATTGAACCACTTGAGCGGGGATATGGAGCCACCCTTGGAAATTCACTCCGCAGGGTCCTCCTCTCCTCGATCAGGGGGGCGGCGATATCGTCAGTCCGTATCGACGGAGTGCTCCATGAGTTCAGCACCGTCCCGGGTGTTCGCGAGGATGTCATAGAGATCCTGCTGAACCTGAAGCATGTTCCGGTGCGGTCCTTCAGCAACGAGGTCAGGGTCCTTCACCTGGAAGCCGAGGGCGGCAGGACTGTTACTGCTGCGGATATCCAGCCTGACAGCGAAGTGGAATTCGTAAAGCCGGACGCACACATATGTACCATGGAAGAAGGCGCGCGGCTTTCAATGCAGATATACGTGGAACAGGGAGTAGGATATGCCTCGATGGAACGTCCGAGGCCTGCCTACCTTCCCGTAGACGCTCTCATGGTCGATGCGATCTTTTCACCGGTGCTGAAGGTAAATTACGATGTTGAAGCTGCACGCGTCGGTCAGCGGACAGACTATGAACGTCTGGTTCTCCAGATCTGGACGAACGGGGTCCACTCTCCCGAGTCGACCCTGTGCGAGGCCTCGAAAATACTCAGGGGCTACTTTTCGAACTTCGTGGAGGACATGGAGAAAAACAGTCCTGCCGAAAAAAGCGAGCAGGCTTCTGCAGAACAGGCTGCCCCGGAATCAGCCACGGAACACGCCGCTGGTGAGGATGACCTGCTTTCAAGGCCTGTGCGTGACCTCGAACTCTCCATACGCAGCGAGAACTGCCTCCTCAGGGGAGGAATACATACCATAGGCGACCTCAGGAGCAAGAGCCGTGAGGATCTGCTGAAGATACGGAACCTCGGCAAAATTTCCCTCAAGGAAATCGAGGAAAAAATGGAAAAGCTCGAAGCCATGCTCACAGGCGACAAGGGCGCAACAAAGTCAACTAAGGAGGACTAATTTCCATGAGACATCGTATGGATAGCCGGACGCTCGGCCGGTATGGCAGCCACAGGATGGCCATGCTGTCCAATATGGCGGCCAGCCTTTTCCTTGAAGAAAGCATCACCAC
>CAYTQC010000205.1:0-3075 GCA_964439735.1 uncultured Synergistaceae bacterium | reverse complement strand
GGGACGAATGCGATGCAAACGCCTGGGAAGAGCAGATCAGCATGATGGAAATGGTCCTCGACCCTGAGAAGCTGTCTGAAGCCGTGAGCGGCATTCGGGCACAGTTCAGCAGGTACACCCTATAAAAGGGGAGGGAGTAATTGTGTCATACCGGATCGTACACTATATAAACCAGTTTTATGCCGGGATCGGCGGCGAGGAGAAAGCAGACGTCGCTCCCGAGGTGCGGGAGGGTGTCGTCGGGCCGGGAATGGCCCTTAAGGCCGCTCTCGGTTCCGAGGCCGAGATCGTCGCTACGGTTGTCTGCGGCGACTCCTATTTCGCTTCCAACATTGAAAAAGCTACCGTCGACATCCTTGAAATGATGAAAAAGTACAAACCCGATGCGGTCATTGCAGGTCCCGCTTTTAACGCCGGCCGCTACGGCACCGCCTGCGGAGGTGTATGCGAGGCAGTTGTGAAGCAGTTGGGTATCCCCGCGGTCTCCGGAATGTACCCGGAGAACCCCGGTGTGGAAATGTACAAGAAGAGCTTTTACATCGTGGAAACCCCGGACAGCGCAGCCGGAATGAGAAAAGCCGTTCCCGCCATGGCCAAGGTCGTCCTCAAGCTCCTGAAGGGAGAGAAGCTCGGCACTCCCGCCGAGGAAGGCTACATAGAACGTGGCATACGGAAGAACAAGTTCTATGACAAGCTTGCAGCAGAACGGGCCGTAGACATGTTCACCGCGAAGCTTAAAGGGGAACCTTTCGTGACGGAATATCCCATGCCTGTCTTCGACCGCGTGGCCCCGAACCCGGCTGTGAAAGACATGAAAAACGCCGTGATCGCCCTTGTCACTTCCGGAGGCATTTGCCCGAAGGGGAATCCTGATCATATCGAGGCGTCCAGCGCCAGCAAGTTCGGCGAGTATGACATCACCGGTGTTTTGGATCTCACTGCCGAAGCGTACTGCACAGCTCACGGCGGTTATGACGCCACCTATGCCGATCAGGACGCGGACAGGGTCCTTCCCGTGGACGTGCTTCGAGACATGGAAAAAGAGGGCGTATTCAAGAAGCTCCACAACAAGTTTTACACCACGGTGGGCAACGGAACCGCCGTCGCAAGCGCAAAAAAGTTTGCCACTGAGATCGCTTCCAGACTCAAGGCCGACGGCGTGACCGCTGTCATCCTCACATCCACCTGAGGAACCTGCACTCGTTGCGGCGCAACGATGGTAAAGGAAATAGAGCGTGCAGGTCTCCCGGTCGTTCATGTGTGCACCATTGTCCCCATTTCCCTCACGGTGGGTGCGAACAGGATCGTACCGGCAATTGCCATACCGTATCCCCTGGGAGACCCCTCCAGAACCATGGGAGAGGAAAAGGAAATCCGGCGTCATCTCGTCGAAAAGGCGCTGAAGGCGCTCCAGACGGAGGTCTCGGAACAGACTGTATTTACCGGCTGACCACAGTTGCGGTACAGGGGACGGAATCTTCCGTCCCCTGTACCGCAGTGAGAGAAAAAGTACAAGGAGGTTGGAGCCAATGGCCACCGTAGGAATCAAAGGCTGTGCCTACTGCCTGAATCATGCCCCCGAAGCGGGGTTCCATTACGGAAACACACCGTTCATTGAAAGAGAGACGAAGGGTGAGACCGAGTTCCTTAAAGAACTGCCGTCCTTTATGCAGAAGTACGAGGAAGCCCGGGATTATGCCCCGAACCAGGCCTACATCGGCGGTATGACCCTTGAAGCCCTGGAAAACTCCCCGCAGCCCTGGTATGTCAACAGGATCGCCGGTTCAAAACGCTACGGGGCTTACGGTGAGATCATGCCCGAGGACGAGTTCCTCGGCCTTATGGATATATGCGATGTTTTCGACATCATCTGGCTGGAGTCCTCCTTTGCCGCCTCGGTCAGGGAGAAGCTCGCCGCAAGCCCGGTGATGAACGACAAACTGCTTGCCCGCCTCGAGGCAGGCCATTCCGCCGACGAGATCGCCGGGGAGACCGCTCACAAAAAGGCCCTCCCCCTCTACTTCAGAGGAAAGGTCGTGGGCTGCGCCCGGAACGGCCACGAAGTGGACGATTGCCTCTTTGCCTATGTCCTTCTCGAAAATATCGCATCCAAGGCAGGCGGCGTACTGGCCCTCCTGCACCTGCTCAAAAATACGGGGATGAGTCCCGAAGAAGTTGATTTTGTCATTGAATGCTCCGAAGAAGGAGCAGGTGACATGAACCAGAGGGCAGGAGGAAACTTTGCAAAGGCCATAGCCGAGATTGCCGGATGCGTCAACGCCAGCGGCTGCGACGTCAGGAGTTTCTGCGCGGGACCCGTGAACGCCATGATTGCCGGTGCGAGCCAGGTGGCTGCAGGGGCAAGAAAAAATTGCGTCGTACTGGCGGGAGGAGCCATTCCGAAGCTCTACATGAACGGACGGGATCACGTGAAGAAAAAGATGCCGGCCCTTGAGGACTGCCTGGGGAACTTTGCCGCTCTTCTTGTTCCCGACGACGGGACGAACCCGGTCATGCGCCTCGACGTTCTCGGAAAACATACCGTTGGTGCCGGGTCTTCCCCGCAGGCCGTTACCACGGCGCTCATTCTCGATCCGCTCGAGAAGGCGGGGCTTTCCTTCATGGACGTGGATAAATATGCTGCGGAGCTTCATATTAACGAGATCACCCTTCCGGCAGGGGCCGGCGACGTCCCCCTGGCGAACATAAAGATGACTGCCGCACTTGCGGTGACGAAAAAGGCCATCGAGAAGGCTGACATGATGACCTTCGTCAAAGAACGCGGTGTTCCCGGATTCGCCCACACCCAGGGACATATTCCCTCGGGGGTTCCCTTTCTCGGCCATGCCTGCGATGCATTGAAGGAAGGAAGAATGAAGAGGGCCATGGTCATAGGAAAGGGAAGTCTTTTCCTTGCAAGGCTCACAAACCTTGCGGACGGAGCCTCCTTCCTCCTCGAGCCTCCATCAGGAGAAAAAGCGAAGGCGGCAGCCGTTTCGAAGGAAGATGTCAAAGCCCTGCTTCTGGAGGTTCTCTCTGAACTGTCCGGGAAGCTGTAGACGGGGAGGAGTGAAA
>CAYTQC010000204.1:0-3103 GCA_964439735.1 uncultured Synergistaceae bacterium | reverse complement strand
GATCTGTTTTTGATTCTCGTAAAACCAACACCGGATTCTTCGCTGACGCTCAGAACGACACCTTGTTTCTGTCATCCTGAGCACCGCGAAGGATCTGTTTTTGACTCTCAAAAAACCAACACCGGATTCTTCGCTGACGCTCAGAACGACAACAAACCAGGTCCTTCACTCCGTTCAGGACGACACACCACAGGACGACACAACGCCCCGCCAAAAAAGGCCCTCCGCTTCCGGAGGGCCTTCATATTTCTTCTTTTATTTATATGCCAAATACTCAGTTCCCAAATACTCAGTTCGTGATCCCGTACTGTTTCAGAAGCTTCTGGTACTTGTCCTCAACCTCGGTGGCAGGGCTGGGGTCCGTGTACACCAGTTCGCCCGGGGCAACGGCCCCTGACGGCCCCTGGGGGGTGGTCACCTTCACGGGACCCGTCGCAGTGGGAGGCTGAACGGCCGTTGCATCGGAGTACATGCCGCTCGACTTATAGGTCTTGCTGTCGTTATGTACCAGTATCAGCTGCGGGGCATTCGGGTCCGTGGAAGCTGCGTACATATCCCCGCCGTGTACCGGGCATTTTGACTGCGGGGATTTCCCCTTCGGAAGATAGACCGTCACCGCGGAGCACCCCGGGATCGCCCGAAAGCCGGTCTTCCTGCAGATCTTCACAGGCTCCACCTTTGCTTCGGGAGGAACGGTAAACTTCGCCGGCAGATCCCTGCCCTTCACCGCTTCCTCGACGAAGGCCTTCCAGATGGGGGCGGAAACGACACCGCCAGTGGCCCCTTTCTTGCCGAGGGGCTTATGATCGTCGTTTCCAGCGTAGACCACCGCCACCAGGCCGGGAACTCCACCCAGGAACCAGGCGTCGCTGTAGTCGTTCGTCGTTCCCGTCTTGCCGAAGGTCTCCCGGTCCTTCAGCAGAGCCCTGCTTCCCGTGCCTGTCCGCACAGCGTCAAGAAGCACCGACCGCAGCACCACGGCGGACTCCGCCGATATCCCCCGGGTCGACACCGGCGCACGGGACTCGAGCACGTCCCCGTTTCCCGACCGCACTTCACGTATCATCAGGGGCAGAACCGTTTTTCCGTTGTTGGCGAAGGTCGAGAACGCTACGGCCATCTCCAGGGGGGTAATGCTCGCGCTTCCCAGGGCCAGGGAAAGGTCCGCCGGAACATGGGGGGAAGTGATCCCCAGGTTTCGCGCCACGTTCAGGATGTTCTTCGAACCCACGTGGTCGATAAGCCGCACCGCAACCGTGTTCAGCGAGTGGACCAGGGCATATTCAAGGGTCACTTCGCCGCGGAACCTTCCGTCATAGTTTTCGGGCGACCAGTTGGTCTCGTTGGGTCCTTTCTTCGGATACTCGATCTTCATGTCAAGGAAATGATCCGTAGGCATCAGCCCCGACTCGAACGCCGCGGCGTACACGATGGGCTTGAAGCCCGACCCCGGCTGGCGGAACGCCTGGGTAGCCCGGTTGAACTTGCTCTTCGCGAAATCGTGCCCTCCCACCATGGCCAGCACTTCGCCCGTATCAGGGTCCATTCCCACGATGGCCCCCTGGCTCTTCAGGCCCTTCATGGCCTTTTCAGCGGCTTCCTGCATCTTCAGGTCAAGGGTGGTGTGGATCTCCAGACCGCCGGAGTACACAAGGTCCGGCCCGTATTTCGGCAGCAGCTCGTTGAACAGGATCTGGGCCACGAAATAGGGGGCCCTGTTGAACTCCTGGACCTTGTTCGGCACATGCTTGAACACCAGCTCTTCTGCGTACGCGGCGTCCCGTTCCCCTTCGGTGATCCATCCCAGGGTCACCAGGCGCTCCAGAACGTACCGCTGACGCATCTTCGCGTTCTCGAAGTTCGACAGGGGGCTGTATCTCCCCGGAGCCGCGATCAGGCCCGCCAGTATGGCAGCTTCCGGAAGGGTCACCTCCGACGACGGCTTCCCGAAATAGGTCCGGGAGGCCGTATCAACTCCCCATGCGCCGTGGCCGAAATAAATCGTGTTCAGGTACATCTCCATAAGGCGGTCCTTCGTAAAGAGCTGCTCCATCCTGAACGAAAGGATGATCTCCTTTGCTTTCCGTTCCATTGTCCTCTCCTGGGACAGGAAAAGATTCCGGGCAAGCTGCTGGGTGATGGTGCTTCCGCCCTGCTTCACCCCCCGGTTCACGACGTTCTCAATAAAGGCCCGTGCGATGGAGAGCAAGCGTATGCCTCCATGCTGGTAAAAGGACGAGTCCTCCGCGGCGAGGGCCGCCTTGATGATCCATGGTGAAATGTCCTTCAGTTCCACCGGCTGCCGGTTCTCGGTGAACAGCCGCGCGACCCGTTCGCCGTTCCGGTCGTAGATCACGCTTGCCACATTGGCCTTGTGGGCAAGCATTTCGGTGGTGGTCGGCAGGTCTTTCGAAATATCCCTCAGGTACACTGCCACGAAAACGGAAACTGCCGCTCCTGCGAGGAGCAGGAGAAAAAGTATGCCCAGGAAGAATGTCTTCAGAAACGACCTTTTCTTCCGCGGCCTCTCTTTCTTTGCGCCGTTCTGTGAGACATGCTTCCTTCCCGACGGCGTATCAGACGGTTGAGACATATCGCTCCTCCTTGTATAAAGAAACCATCCCATGAGGGATGCTTCAGAATCAGGTCTTCATCATGTTCCAAACGATTATACCACCCCTTTCGAAAAATATTTTCCCCAAAATGAAAAAAAGGGCTTGCAAAACAATTTTAGGCGTGGTATATTCTTCGCCGTTGCCTCACGGGGCGACGCCGGAACTTGAAAAAAGAATACAGTGCATAAAGAAGTATGCGAGGTCCTGAAGTAAATATTTGAGAGTTTGATCCTGGCTCAGGACGAACGCTGGCGGCGTGCTTAACACATGCAAGTTGAACGGTCCGACATGGAAGCTTGCTGAAGTGTCGGGTAGTAGCGGACGGGTGAGTAATGCATGAGAAGCTGCCATTGGGAGGGGGACAACAGTTGGAAACGGCTGCTAATACCCCATATGCCGAAAGGTGAAAGGGAGCGATCCGCCCGATGAGGTGCTCATGTCCTATCAGCTGGTTGGTGAGGTAACGGCTCACCAAGGCGACGACGGGT
>CAYTQC010000203.1:0-3121 GCA_964439735.1 uncultured Synergistaceae bacterium | reverse complement strand
AACTGGGATCTTATCTCCAGGTACAATAACAACCAGAAGAAGTAAACCCTGTTTTCTGTTGTTCAGAGCATTACATCATTTGGTGAGTGTTTAATGAAAGGCGGACCCCCTCAAGGTTCCGCCTTTTTGCTATTCGTGCCGGTGGTGCACCAGCCTGGCGTTGTCCTTCTTCATCCAGTTCCCGGAACGACCATCATGCCGGGCGGAAAACTGGCTTACTCCATCTCCACGGCTGTCCTGCAGAGCATTTCCGTTCCTATGGCAAGGGCGGCTTCGTCGAAATCGAACCTCGGGTTGTGCATCATGTGGACGAAGCCTTTTTCCTCGTTCCGCGCGCCGATCCATGTGAATACTGCCGGGATCTTCTCAGAGAAAAAGGCGAAATCCTCTGCCCCCATGGAGGGATGCCTGAGCCGTATGACATTTTCTGGCCCGACAATATCGACGGCAATTTTTTCAGCCTGTTCCACCTTTTCATCGTTATTTACGAGGACGGGAAGGCCGCGGCGGACATCCATGGTGTACGAGGCGCCGCTGGCAGAGCAGATGGCCTGCAGTTCCCTTTCCGCACCAGACAGGATGAAGCCTCGCGTCTCCTCGCGCTGGCACCGGAGCGTCCCGGAAAGCGAAGCCCGCTCGGGGATTATATTGGCCGCTGTTCCCGCTTTCAGCACACCGATGGCGAAAACTGCCGGATCGAGAGGATCGATCCTCCGTGACATGAAACTCTCCATCCGGGTGACGAACGCAGCGGAGAGAGAAAGTGCGTCGATCGCCTTGTGAGGCGATCCTCCGTGCCCACCGAGCCCTATGATCCCGATATCGAATTCGTCGGTGGATGCCATGGCCGATCCGTATCTCACGGCGACTGTACCTGCCGGATGTTCGGTGGTCAGGTGAAGGGCCGCCATGGCCCGTATTTCGGGAACAAGGCCCATGGATTCGAGATCCTTCAGCATGATCCTTGCCCCGCCCAGCTTCGGTCCCTCCTCGGCTGGCTGGAACACCAGGATCACGTCACGGGGCAGTTCTTTCCTGCACTTCTGCAGCACTGCCGCAGCACCCATAAGCATGGCTGTATGCCCGTCGTGGCCGCAGGCGTGCATTTTGCCTTCCGACAGGGATTTATACGGAACGTCATTTGCTTCTTCAAGGGGAAGGGCGTCCATATCGGCACGAAGGGCGATGTACCCCGGTTTCTTCCTCACCCCGGCTGATATTTTTGCCAGCACCCCCACCGAGGAGGGAAGGATCTTTATTCCCTCCCGTTCAAGGAAATCAGTGACGAACCGTTCCGTCTCCTGCGTATCGAAACCCGTTTCAGGGTGCATGTGCAGGTGTCTGCGGTATCCGATGGCATCCTCCGCACCCTGTCGGATCTGCGCCCGTATCAGTTCTTTCAGGCTCATTTCGCCGGCCTTTCCCGGGGCTAAAAGGGTCCGTAGTTCATGGCGATGGCTCCCATGATGAATGCGACCTGCAGTACAAATGAAAGAAGGAAGAACGGAATGATCCACCGGAGGTACTTGCTCAGGGGGATTTTCACCATTGCACAGACGATCACCATGAACCCGGTCGGCCAGAGAAGGTTTGAGTATCCGTCTCCGAACTGGAAAATGAGCACTGCGATCTGCCGGTTCAGTCCTATCAGGTCTGAAATGGGCGACATGATGGGCATGGAAACGGCAGCCTGTCCGGAACCGGAGGGAATGAGGAAGTTCAGGAGGGTCTGGAATACGAGCATGCCGATTGAACTGGCGTACAGGGACATTTTTTCCAGGACCGTGACGCTTGAGTGGATGATCGTATCAAGGATATTTCCCTTGGTGACCACCACCAGGATCCCCCTGGCGACACCCACGATGAGAGCGGGGAGAACACCCCGGGCAAGGCCTTCAGTAAGCGTTGAAGCGATTTTGTTCCCGTTCCATTTGTTGATGATGCCCACGACGATCGACACGATCATGAAGATCGCCGCCACCTGGTTGATGTACCACTTCAGGAAGATGAGGCCATACCCCATGACGCACACTCCGATAAAGAGCACCAGCATTGAAAGTTTGCGCCGGGTTGTGAAGGGGGTAGCCAGCCGTTCCTCGTCAACTTCAAGGTCTGAATAGTCAATACCATGGAGGATGCTCGACTCAGGATCATTCCTGACTTTTTTCGCGTAGCGGAGAACGTACCAGATCGCCAGTGCCGTCATGACAACAAGAATGGCAATGCGGTAGGCCAGCCCCGAGAACATGGGCAGTTCCGCGATTGCCTGGGCGACTCCTATGGTGAAGGGGTTTACAGTTGCAGACGCAAAACCTACGCCAACAGGAACGACGGATATTCCAACGCCGACCAGCGCGTCATATCCCAGGGCGAGGCTCAGGGCGACAAAAATCGGTGAAAAGGCGATGATTTCCTCGTACGATAGTGTACCGGTAGACCCCCAGACCGAGAGTATGGCCATGAGCACGATGATTATCCCCGTGGCGAACTGGGGATTTTTCTTTGTCCTGTTGACCATAAGAGCGATAGCGGCGTCGATGGAGCCCGTTTTCTCCATAAGGAAGAGGCAGGAAAAGGCTGCGAAGATCAGGAAAGAGATGTTGGCTGCCTCGATAAGTCCCAGTTCGATGGAGACGAACATATCAAAGAATCCCACTGGAGTAGCCGGAATGTACTTGAAGGACGCGGGATCAATGACCATCCTCTTGAGCACCGGATCCATCACCCGTTCGTACTTTCCGGCGGGAATAAAATAGGTGGCGATAGTCGCCAGTACGATGACGGTAAAAAGAATCACAAAAATATGGGGCAGTTCCTTCGTTTTTTTAAGGCTGTTCGGTTCTGTTGCCATAGGTACACCTCCCCGTTATAGTGAAAAGATGAATCTGCCGATATATTTTTCACGCATGCCGGAAATGAGCCGGCCTTTTCTTTCCCTGCACTCCCGTCAGCATACCCCCTCATAGGTGGATAAAATAATCAGAATGAACGTATCAATGTATGGGTTATCTGTACACAGCACATTATAGATTAGTAAATAAAAATTTCAATATAAATTTTATAATAAACTAAAGAAACTTTTTGTGAGGTTGTATTGTAGAAGCAAAGATGCGCAACAACG
>CAYTQC010000202.1:0-3143 GCA_964439735.1 uncultured Synergistaceae bacterium | reverse complement strand
GCCTATGCGGTGCAGCATTTCGGCGCTGAAGAACTCATCATGATACGAAACCGGTATGACCGCTTCAAGGAGCACCGGGACGAACACAGCTGGTTTATAAAGAAAGTGTTTGACGTTCATGCGAAGCTGACGGGACGGGAAGGCATTTCCCGCCCCGACGCAGAAGAGTTCAGGGACATGCTCCTGAACTGGATGCTAGACCACATCGCAGTAAAGGACAAGCATATCGCCGAAACGCTGAACAGTTTCGGAGGCCCCCTCCGCTAGATCCGGCTCCGAAGAACAGCTGCAGACTTCGCACCTCTCCCCCCATCGGTCTCCCTCACTGCAAAACCATGCACATGCATGAAGATCATACGAACAGCGCACGTCTTCGGGCGTGCAGCTTTTCTTCCATGGAGGAATGTACAGAGTGAACAGCGATCGTCATCTTCTTGGAACACAACCGGTAGGAAGGCTTCTTTTCCGCCTCTCCCTTCCCTCTGCCATCGGCATGATCGTCATGTCGTCATACAATGTTGTGGATGCCATTTTTATCGGGCGCGGCGTAGGTTCCCTGGGGCTTGCCGCCGTCGCTATCTGTTTCCCGCTGCAGATGCTTGCCGGAGCCATGGCCGTGATGGCAGGGGCCGGGGGTGCTTCCATCATATCACGGAGCCTCGGTGCCGGTGATTTAGCCCGCGCCCAAAAGGCTTTCGGCACAACCATCTCCTTCGCTACAGGTGTGGGAATCGTCATATCCATCCTGGGGCTGCTTTTCCTGCCCCAGGTCCTCAGGCTCTTCGGTGCATCCCAGGCTATCCTGCCCCATGCCGAAGCCTACCTTTCAGTGATCTTTTTCGGTACTCCCTTCCAGATGTTCGGTATGGCGGGGAACCATTCGGTCAGGGCAGAGGGGAAGGCGAAGATATCCATGATCTCGCTGCTTATCTCGGCAATATTGAACATGATCCTCGACCCGATCTTCATTTTCTGGTTCGGATGGGGAATGAGGGGTGCTGCCGTCGCAACCGTGATCTCCCAGATAACCATGTTCGTCTGGATCTTCAGCCACTTTTACAGGAAAAAAAGCCTGCTGCATTTTGCCGGGAAAAATCTTGTTCCTGACATGAAAATACTTCGGGAGATCATCGCGATCGGCGTGTCTGAGTTCACCCGAATGGCTGCGGGCAGTCTTTCCATCGTGCTCATCAACGCAGCGCTTCTTCGGTGGGGGGGTGACATGCACGTGGCGATTTACGGCGTCATCAACAGGGCGCTTTCATTCTTTTTCATGCCCCTTCTCGGCATCGCACAGGGCTTTCAGCCGATCCTCGGCTACAACTACGGCGCCGGTAACCTCAAAAGGGCCAGGAAATCAATCTTCCTCGCCATGGGATCGGCCACGGTCATCGCGATCCTCGGGTTTTCAGCTGCCCGATTTTTCCCCCGTGCGATCTTCGGGCTCTTTTCATCCGATGAAAACCTGATTTCCGAAGGAGTCCAGGCTCTCAGGCTGATTTCCAGCGCCTTTGTTCTCGTGGGGTTCCAGATCAACGGCTCAGCCATGTTTCAGGCACTGGGAAAAGCACGGCCGGCTTTCATACTCTCCCTTTCCCGCCAGGTCCTTCTCCTGATCCCTCTGGTGCTCACCCTTCCCAACTTTTTTGGCACCGCGGGAGTCTGGATGTCGTTTCCCATCGCAGACAGCCTCGCCTTTTGTCTCACTCTCTACCTGTTCCTCAGGGAACTCAGGCGCATGCAGATCCTGGATTCGGAGTCAGCCTGACAGGTACCCTCTGAGAGGGATCACCGGTCAGCTTTTCTCAATAGAACTCAATAGTTCGCTGTGACGGTATTGATGCCTACGGTGAGTTCCTTTCCGTTCCGGAGGAGAAGGAAGTTGTTCTCCCCTTCCACCAGGAGTCCGGAGAGTCCTTCAGCCGAGGGTACCGCCTTCCCGTTGCAGAAGAGGATAATATCCCCGGGCTGCATCTTCATGGCTTCTGCAAGCCCTCCGGGGCTGATCTCAAGGATCGCAGCACCCGTTCTTCCCTTCAGGGCACCTTTTTCGCCCATGGTCAGGTTCCTCAGCACAAAACCGAGCTTCGGGGGCAGCTTCCCGCCATTGCCGGCGGGTGAAGCCTGGCCGAAGGTGAGGGTCTTCGGCGGGACGGGGAGCTGTTCCGTAGACAGGATCCTGATCCTGATCGACTCTTTCTTCCCTTTCCGCATTATTTCCAGGTCAAACCGGTCGGAGGAAATGAAAGAGGGCCAGACGTCCTTTTCAAACTGCTCGTATGACTCAACAGCCCGGCCGTTCACAGACAGAATGATGTCACCTGTCTTCAGGCCCGCTTTTTCAGCAGGTCCCCCTATTTCCACCAAGTTCACAACCACGCCGGTCTTTTTCTTCAATCCGGCATCCTTCAGGTCCTTCTGGCTCGGGTTATCCGACGAACCGCCCAGGTTGCCTCTCAGGTCGAGAGGATTTCCCGAAGCTGCGGCAAGGGAGGCGATGATGGAATAGAGGCTTTCTGCGGTCTCTTTTGTCTCAGTCCTCACATAGGGAGGGTCTCCCTCGTCCGACACCTTTGCCGCTACAAACCAGGGGCATGGCCCCTGGAAGGCAGTGTTATGGAAAATCCGCATTCGTGACAGTTTGTCGAAGGGAATAACCGTTGCCTTGCCGGCGGTCCAGAAAAAGCGTATCCCGAACCTGTCCGCCTCGACAGACCGGAGAGTGCCGTCTTCGGGGCTCAGAATCATGGGCTGGATATTCTTGAGCCTTCCCATCGTTTCCTCGACCGTGGGATAGTACTTCGGGATAAAGAAATGGGCGGCAAGAGGGGACTGGGCAGCGGCATGGAACGGGAAGAAAACGGACAGAACAAGGACAGCGGCAAACAGTCGGTGCTTTTTCACTGAAAACCCTCCTCTTCTTCGGCTTGCAGATTTGACTGGATTATCCCACCGGACCGGGCATGCGGCAATATGAAAAGGCTTTTTCCGCCGGGCCCGCTTCGGAGGATTTTTTTCATGAAAAACTGCCAACAGTTCAGGATAACGGCAGGGAAATCCGGCCTCATGAGTCACTGCACCTTCACACTTTCGGGTATCTCATGGGGAGGAACGGCACGCTTTTCCACCGGCCTCTCTTTCAA
>CAYTQC010000201.1:1471-3149 GCA_964439735.1 uncultured Synergistaceae bacterium | reverse complement strand
GATCCATGCCTCGGCCATGCCCTCTTCGAAGGGATGGGGAATATTGAGTGCGCTCCGGGCGACAGCCTCGTCCCCCGCAAGGCGACGTATTTCGCCCGCGTCTTCCGGCGTTACCGGCTCCAGGAATAATCTCGCTGTCGAAATCATATCGTTCCTTTCGCTTTCCCAGGGGCTGGAACACCGGGACTAATGAGGACCGGGCTGAAGGTCATTTCTTCATCTGCTCCCGGATCAGTTCGTGGAGTGTTTGGTAAAACTGCCCCACGTGCATCCCGTCGATGAAAATATGATTCACCTGGATGTTGAAGGGAAGCAGCACATTTCCGTCGGCTTGCGAGTATTTTCCCCAGGAGATCCTCGGGATGCAGTCCTCTTTTTTCAGGCTCATCGTGTGGTCGACGGCGGTAAAGGGAATCCAGGGAAGAGGCGAAAAGAAAGCGAAGTCGGCCCGGCCCTTCAGCATTGACAGATCGAAATAGGATGTGCTGTTTTCTATCGCGGCCTTTGCCTTTGTGTCGAAAGCGACGATATCGTCCTCGAACTCCACGGTGATCATCCGGAACAGATCTTCGTTTCCCCGGATGCAGGCAAAGGAAGGATTGATCCGGTCATAGAGAACTACTTTCCCTTCCATAAGCCTGTATCGAAAGTTTTCCACCCGGTTGAGCGCTTTCACGGCAAGGAAAAGCAGGGTGTTGGTGAGAGACAGGCCGCAGGACCGGGCATATTCCTTCAGCCCGGTGATATCAACATTGAAGTTGACGTTGTAGAAAGGGAGATCGCTTCTCAGGAAAAACTGAAAATGTTCTTTCCTGCTCCATGTTTCAATGTCTATTTCCTTCATTTTCACCTCCGCACTAAATGGTGTCGATTCGTCACAGGACAGGCCCCCTCACTTTCAAGTGCTTTCCGGTCCGGTTCCTGCCTGACTGCGGATCAGTTCAAGTGCCGCTTCTTCATCAAGCGGCCTGGCAACAAGGAATCCCTGAATTTTGTCACATCCGTTCCTGAGCAGGTACTCCTTTTGCCCTTCATGCTCTACCCCTTCCGCAACGACGGAGTGTCCCAGCCTGTGGGCCATGGAAATTATGTCTGCGGTTATGGCATCTTCCGCGCTGAGCGTTAACAGCTTATCAACGAAAAATTTATCGATTTTCAGGCAGTCTACATTCAGCTCCCGTTCTCTCGCAAGGGAGGAGTATCCGGTCCCGAAGTCATCAATGGCGACATGCAGGCCGGAATCTCTCAACGTGCCCAGAACACGATTTATTCCCTGGTAGTCTACAGAAAATACCGACTCCGTGATCTCAATTCCTATATTATCGGGAAGGATCTGCATCCCGGTGATCATTTCAAGCAGGTCATCAGTGAAATTTTCCGCCAGCACCTGGATAGCGGAGACATTTATAAAGACGTTGATCGTGTCGAATCCCTTCTCCTTCAGTTTCTTCAGAAAACGGAACGCCTGGAGGAACACATTCCGCCCGACCGGAACAATCAGTTTCGTTTCTTCGGCAATGGGGATAAACTCCAGGGGGGGAACCAGTCCTAGTTGTTCACTGTTTAATCTTGCCAGGGCCTCGAAGCCGCAAACCCGGTTTGACCTGAGGTCCAGGATAGGTTGATACTGGAGAAACAGCCCGCTGTTTTCATCCCCGGCGGCGACCCTGGCGAGTTC
>CAYTQC010000201.1:0-1371 GCA_964439735.1 uncultured Synergistaceae bacterium | reverse complement strand
CCTGTTGTTGACCAGGCTTTCCGGGAAATACCCGGTCAATTCAAAGCAGCCGTAGGAAACATACTGCATGGTCCAGTTTCGGTCAAAATTGCACCTGTAGGCCATGCCCGGAAGGTGGGAAAGAAGAACGGATTTGCTGCGCTCGCTTTCTTTCAGAGATTCCACCGCGGCCTTTCGTGCGGATATGTCCTCAAGAAGACACAGGTGCATGGAATTTTCCCCGGCAGCGCCCAGGAGAGGGGAAACCTGCATATTCGTCCAGACGCTTGATCCGTCAGGCCGCAAAAACCGCTTTTCCATGGAATAATCGTCGATTTTGCCCGTTTTGAACTGTTCGAATTTGTCCAGGTCAGCCTGCAGGTCGTCAGGGTGGGTTATTTCCATCCAGTTCAGCTTCGAAAGCTCGTCGCTCTCCCAGCCGAGGATCCGTTCAAACATTGGGTTAATGGCCATTTGTCCGTACTCTGACTGCGATACAAAGCTCTTGTTGTTTACGATCGCGATTCCGATGGGGGCCTGGTCGAAGATGCTGTGATACAGCGCTTCATCAAGAACCAGTTTTTCGCTGAGGTATTTAAGGGCGGAGTGTTGGCTCCAGGTGCGGAGCAAAGCGAAAAAGAGCAGAAGAATGCTTATCACGATGATCCCGTCGGGGATCATCCGCTTCCAGAGAAGGGCATACCACTCTGACGCGGAATAGTCGATCCCGAGGACAGCGATGACTTTTCCGCTGTCAGGGTCTTTTATGGGTACCAGTGCGCTGACCCACGTACCCCATCTGTCGGTTACCGGGCCGGAAAGCACCGTTCTGCCTGACGTGAAAGCCGACCGGAAAGATTCACCGGCTTCTTCATACACCTGGCCGGGAGGGGAGTAATCCGGTGAATCAGGCGGCTCCGAATCTATCAGGATTATAATGCGGCCCTCCCGTTCAGCCATAAGGTAGGCGAATCGGATGGGGTTCGTTGTCCCGGCAAGCCTCTGCAGGCTGGTCTTCGTCATTATGTATTCAGGTTTTTCCAGGTCTTGTTCATCGCCGGTCAACCCGGCGATATGCTCGGGATGGAGAAGTGATTCCAGCGATTCCGCCAGCATGATCGCTTCCGATGAAGCGATTCCTTTGTACCTCTTCCATTCAAAACGCAGATAAAGGCCGCTTAAAGACAGGATAATTACGGTGAAAATGACCGTATAAACCCGGATACGGCTGGCTTTCACTTCACCGGCCGAAGAAAAGTTTTCTGGCTCTGCGGTTGGGTTTCTCATAAAATTACCTCATTTTCCAGGCGTTTTCTTTTCAACTCTCCCGTGAGACCGTAATCTTAAGGGCTGTTCCACCGCCCGAAGGATCCGGGTTTGGGAACTAAAAAA
>CAYTQC010000200.1:0-3171 GCA_964439735.1 uncultured Synergistaceae bacterium | reverse complement strand
GTCGCCGGGTTCTGCTGCGATCCCCGGGGCAGGTACACCTCGCCCCTTTCGGTTTTTCGTGCCGCCTCCTCCGCCATTTCAGCCGGCAGGCTGACAGCCAGTTTTGTGGCCTCGTCAATGACGACGGTATATCCGTTGGCGATATCCTGGGGAATGATGCTCTGTCCGCATCCGCTGCATTTGACCGCCTCTGGCCCGATGCCTTTTAATACGGTCTTCGGGTAGTATGTGCCGCAGGCGGGGCACCTGGCATCGAGCGAAGGGTCCTTATCGAAGTTTTCGGGTTTTTTTCTGCCCGTTCCCGAGGCTGCATAGTCGGAAAGGACTTCAATGCGTTCCACGAACAGGGCGACAGTGTCGCCGGGCTCTGTTCCCGCGACCTCTACGGGGCAGGTGACTTCGTGTCCGCTCCTGAGGTGGGGTGTTATCATAGGGCCCCAGCATCCCGGAGGGGTTTCTGCGATGAGTACGTCACCGTCGTGTACTTTGCCGCACATTTCTGAGGATCCGCCCACGATATCGGTATATTTTTCGACTGTATAGGAGTTCTTGAAATTCATGGCGATGAGGTTTTCCTCCCTTAGACGTTCTTGTATGAAAAGGGTGAACCCCTGAGCAGAAAGTTCACCCTTTTCCATTGCGTGTGTTATCGGAAGTTATGTTCAGTGCTTATTGTATCTATCGGACGTTATTCGAAAATCTTTGCCATAAACGTGCTGTCGTTGGGTTTCGTGACCTTACTGACGACTACCATGACCACCGCCGAGACTACGAGACCCCAGACCAGCGGGTTGAAGCCGAGCGGGTTCGGGTTAGGCTGGGCGTAGAGAACGAGAAGGGTAACGAATCCCGAGATCATGGACAGGAGTCCGCCCATGGGGGTGCCGCCCTTCCAGAAGAACCCGAGGATGATGGGGACCGTGAACGACGCGGCGAACCCGGAAATAGCGAACATGACGATGTCCTGAAGAAACTTCGGCGGGTTGAACGACAGGACCATGACAATAGCGCTTATTGCAACTGTTGCGATATAGCTGGTCGTCTTGATGGCCTTTTCACTCGCGTTGGGGTTGAAATTGCGCTGGTAGATGTCCTTCATTATAGCTCCGCTTGTGGAGATGATGAGTGAGGACACCGTGGACATTACGGCGGCGAACGGAGCGGAGAGCAGGATGCCTGCAAGGAAGTTTCCGCTGTATTTCAGCACTATGGTCGGGAATATCCTGTCAGGAACATCTATCTGGGGTATAAGCGCCCGGGCTGCAAGGGCACTCACAAACAGGGACATGAACCACACCAGGGTGATCAGGCTGATGAGGGCTCCTGCACGTTTCAGGGACATCATGTTCTTGACGGTGAAAATCCTGGTGACCACATGAGGCTGTGCCATAACGGCAACGCCGAGGATGAAGAACGTTGAGAAGGCTGTGGGCAGGGGAAGGAAATTCTTCGGGCCCGGAGGGGTTACAAGGTTCGGGTCAATCTGCGCCAACTGGCGGGTGATCTCAGAAAGGCCGCCGGCGGCGTTCACCATGATGACCGCGATGATGACCGATCCTCCAAGCATTACGAACCCCTGGAGAAGGGTGTTGTACGCGACTCCGCGGATTCCGCCGATGCAGGTGTACACTCCTGTGATAACTGCGAAGGAGATGATTGCCCAGAGGTAGGGCATGCCGATGAATGTTTCGAGAATCCGTGCGGCGGCGATATACTGGGACACCATGTAGGCGATGCCGAAGACGAGGATCGATATTGCGGCGATGATACCCATGAGGCGGCTCTGGAATCTCTCAACGAAGAGGTCTGGGAGGGTGACGCAGTTATGTTCGGCGGCGAAACGGGAGATCCTGCGGCCGATGGCAAGCATTCCTATCATTCCGAGAACGCCTGCGCCTGCCTGCCAGAGAAGGGCCGTCCATCCCATGGAATAATAGACTGCCGGTGTTCCGATAAAGGTTCCTCCGCTTGTCCATGAAGTAGCCCACATAAAGGCCACGATCCAGGGACCGAAGGACCGTCCGGCGACGTAGTATTCCTCGGAGAAGTTTTTGGCGTTCTTACGTTTGTAGTATGCATAGACCGAGATACCTATGAGCACTACGAAATAGCTCACGAAAACCATAAGAGTGACAGGAGAGGTCTGCATTATTTCTCATCTCCTTCCATGACGAAGAAACCGTAGACTATGGTGAGCAATACCATCAAAACCCAGGGGATTACCACTCCGAAGAGCACCCAGGAGGGCATTCCCCAGATAACGGTTATTTCTCCGGCCGGTTTGTTGTACCCCAGCACGTAAGAAATTGCACACGATAGAAGGATGTAAATCATCGTCGACGAAAAGGCGAACTTGAATTCTTTCAGGGACAGCGCATACGAACTTTTTCCCTGCTTTGAAGCGGTTTTCTGCAAAATAAGCCACTCCTCTCTAATCTAAAGTTATTTTGAACTGCCTGAGGACACTGTGCTTTCCCACTCTGAAAACAGGGAGTCGTTCAGGGGAGCTCCCAGTTTCAGCGATATGGACCGGGCACACTCAACGGACAACGAGATCATCCTGGAAAGTTCCTTCTCGTTGATCGTGAATTTCAGTCCGGCCAGGGCCAAACCGGCCACAACCTGTCCGGTGCTGTCAAAGACCGGCGCGCCTATTGCGAGTACTCCGTTGTCAACTTCTTCGTCGCTCAGCGAATACCCCCTTTCCCGTATTATGTGTGCTTCCCGGAGCATTTGCTTCCATGTTTTCGTTTTTGCGGTGAACCGTTCCTCAGTTCCCGCAGTAATGGTTTTCACCTGCGGCTCGGGGAGATAGGCAAAAACTGCCTTGGCAGCCGCCCCGCTGTTATAGGGAATTACTTTTCCTATGTCACAGTAAAACCGGACGCTTTCTGAACCGTCGACCCGGTCGATAAATACAAGGTGCGTTTCTTTTCTGAGGGCAAAAGTCACAGTTTTCCCTGATTCCAGGGCAAGTTTCTGAAGAAAGGGATGGGCGGCGTCCTTCAGGTTCAAATTTTTGAGGAAAAAGGCCCCGAGCTCGAGGACTCGGGAATCAAGGCTGTATTTTTTTGTGTCGTTGTTGAAATCCACAAGATGGTGTTCGCGGAGGGAGAGAAGGATTTTATACACCGTGCTCTTGTTGATGCTTGTAGCACGGCTTATTTCTGT
>CAYTQC010000199.1:0-3194 GCA_964439735.1 uncultured Synergistaceae bacterium | reverse complement strand
CATGGCACTTGAGAAGATCGCCGAGGTCTTCTGCCCCGTAGAGGCAAAAGCCTAGGAAACACAAATTACGGCAAAAAAAGTGGAATCCCGGACCACTCCGGGATTCCATTTTTTTCCCCTAAAAAGAAGAGGAGAACCTATGAAAAAAAGTGATACGAATAGTTTCCGGATCGATATGCCCCACTCTACGCCGGGAGAGGAAATTCTCGGGAAGCTCAAGTCTTCCCCGAAAGGTCTTTCGAAGAAAGATGCCTCCGCAAGGCTGGAAACCTTCGGGCTCAACCGTCTCCCGGAACCGGAAAAAGACGGTCTCCTGAAGCGTTTTTTCAGACATTTCCACGATACGCTCATCTATGTCCTGCTGGCTTCCGCCGTTATCACCGCCCTCCTCCGCCACTGGACCGATACCGGCGTCATCCTGGGCGTGGTGGTCATCAACGCAGTAATAGGTTTTCTGCAGGAAGGGAAAGCGGAAAAAGCCCTTGAGGGAATCCGGAAAATGCTCTCCGTCTCCGCCCATGTCCGCCGGGAAGGCGACTGGGTGGAGGAAAACGCGGAGAACCTGGTGCCAGGAGATATTGTCCGCCTTCGTTCAGGGGATAGGGTACCCGCCGATATCCGCCTTCTTGAGGCTGTGAGCCTCAGCATAGAGGAATCGGCTCTCACCGGAGAATCACTCCCTGCTGAAAAAAATCAGCACCCGGTGGAGCCGAATGCAGGCGTCGGGGACAGGTCGGGAATGGCGTTTTCCGGAACCATGGTGACCGCCGGCCGCGGAACGGGAGTGGTCACAGCCACAGGCTCAGAAACCGAGATAGGAAGGATCAGCACCATGATTTCCGAAGTGGAAACCCTCGCCACTCCGCTCACCCGGCAGATGGACCGCTTGGGAAAGATCCTTTCTGCGGTGATCGTAGTTATGGCAGTTGCCATGTGGTTTGCCGGAAGGACGCTCCACGATTTCACCACGGGCGAGCTTTTTCTGTCCTCCATAGGATTTGCCGTGGCTGCCATCCCCGAGGGGCTGCCTGCCGTGCTCACCATAACCCTTGCCCTCGGTGTCCAGCGCATGGCCTCGAGAAACGCGATCACCAGGAAGCTGAACGCTGTCGAAACCCTCGGTTCAGTGACGGTCATCTGCTCCGACAAGACGGGAACCCTGACAAAAAACGAAATGACGGTGAAGCATGCCGTAGCCCGGCGGGCAGTCTACGACGTTTCCGGGTCGGGATATCAGCCCGAAGGCCACATCACCCTGGATGGAAATCCCGCCGCCCTTGACGGGGAGGAGGGCCTTCGGGATCTCGTGGAGGTCATGGCGGTCTGTAACGACTCCCATATTTCGCAAGAGAAAGGCTTCTGGAAAGTGACGGGAGAACCCACGGAAGGCGCCCTCCGTACGTTTGCAGCGAAGGCGGGCTTCGACCCGGCAACCTATGAACGGAAGGCTGTCATTCCCTTCGAATCGGAAAACAAGTTCATGGCAACCCTGAACAGCACTCCGGACGGAAAAACGGTGATCCTGGTGAAGGGGGCTCCTGACCGTCTCCTGGACAGGTGCGGCACCCAGGCGGCGGACGGAGGGAAAAAGGAGCCCCTCGACAGGCGTTTCTGGGAAGAAAAAATTGAAGAACTCAGCGGCAGGGGCCTGCGGGTCCTTGCCGCAGCGCGAAAAGAAGCCGATGACGGCAGAAACGGGCTCGAGCACGGGGACATAGAAGCGGACTTGACGTTTATAGGCCTCGCCGGGATCATCGATCCTCCACGGCCCGAGGCTGTCGAGGCGGTCGCCCTATGCCGGACGGCCGGCATAGGGGTTAAGATGATCACAGGAGACCATGCAGGCACCGCTTCGGCCATAGGACGGGAAATGGGCATCGGGAACGGCGGCAGGACCGCAACAGGCGACGAGCTTGAGAAAGCCTCGGATGAAGAGCTCAGGGAGCTTGTCAGAGAGGTTGACATCTTCGCCCGTACCAGCCCGGAGCACAAGCTCCGTCTCGTCAGGGCCCTCCAGGCGAACGGAGAAGTGGTAGCCATGACGGGAGACGGGGTCAACGACGCCCCTGCCCTGAAACGGGCCGATGTGGGCATCGCCATGGGCATCAAGGGCACGGAAGCCACAAAGGAGGCGGCTGACATCGTGCTGGCCGATGATAACTTCAGCACTATAGAAAGAGCCGTGGAAGAAGGCCGGACCATTTACGACAACCTCCGGAAGGCGATCATCTTCATTCTTCCCACGAACGGAGCCGAAGCCTTTGTCATCCTTGCCGCGGTGGCCTTCGGCCTTGTGCTTCCCATCACACCGGTACAGATACTCTGGGTGAATATGGTCACGGCGGTCACCCTGGCCCTCGCCCTGGCATTCGAACCCGCCGAACCCGGTGTCATGAAGCGCCCGCCACGGGACCCCGCCGCCTCCATTCTCGGCGGCAATTTTCTCTGGCGGATTGCCTTCGTTTCCCTCCTGGTGGGAGGGGCCGCCATCGGGGTCTTCCTTTTCGAAAAAAGGATCGGCATGCCCCTGGATCTCGCCCGGACTCTCGCAGTGAACACCCTGGTCTTCGGACAGATCTTCTACCTCTTCAACTGCCGCAACCTTGATGAATCCAGCATTTCGGCAGGGCGGCTTTTCGCGAACCGCGCAGTGTGGCTGACCACAGGAATTCTGCTGGTAATGCAGCTAGTTTTCGTTTACGCTCCGTTCATGAACACGTGGTTCGGATCGGCGCCTCTTCCGGCATGGCACTGGCTCATTCCCCTATCCATAGGTTTTGTCGTGTTTCTTGCCGTCGAATCAGAGAAGGCTGTCACCAGAAGATGGACCGGACGAAAAGGACAGCAATCGTGAGATGCTGCCTAAGCAACTTCTTTTGTGCTGTCGAGAGGGGAAATTGTAAAAATGAAACGGATGCTCCAGTGACACGGGAGCATCCGTTTCATTTTATGGACTGGTGCACAGGTTGACAGGGAAAGTCTACCCCATTCAGAGGATGTTTCGCGGATGAAAGACTAGACGACGAGGACTTTCCCTTCTCCGACCACTAGCTTTCCGTCAAGGAAAAGTTTCGGCCGGGTGATGATGCCGTCCACATGGATACCCGCCGCCACCGTTCCTCCGAAAGTATCGTTGCTTCCCAGGGCGATATGGACCGTGCCGTAGATTTTTTCATCCTCCAGGATCACTCCAG
>CAYTQC010000198.1:0-3209 GCA_964439735.1 uncultured Synergistaceae bacterium | reverse complement strand
TGCTGCTTCCCCTTGCACACCAGTATGGCCAGGTCGAGCACCCGGTGGAGGGGCAGTTCTTCCGACTGCCGCGACCATTTTTCCCCCGTGTAGCGCCACACTTTCGCGGAAATCTCAACCTTTCCCCTGTCGTTCCACTGGGCAAGCCCGAGGGAGAGCCCTTTGGCCTCTGAACTGTATGCCTGCCGTCCGTCCACGTTCCCGTAATTCTCCACGATGATCACCGGCTTGTGTTTCAGCGTTGTCGGTATGTTCATCTGCGACCTCCCCTTTTTAAAAAAAATACTAATCTACTAACTTACTAAATAAGTACGTATCTCAAAGATACTCCAAAAATACTTTCCGTCAAGAACTTTCGTGAAACCCGGAACAATTCGGAGAGGAACTGCCTGTGGGTTGAGGCGGGAGTCTCACTGTTGACAAATAATACTTATGAGATAGTATTAACAAGGAATTATTTATAAAAAATCTCTATAACGAGAAAAAAGTTTGTGTACTGAAGGAGAAGAATAAAACATGGTAAATTATAAGGATATTTTGAAAATGGCAGTGCAGAATGAAATTGAAGCGTATGGGTTTTACAAGGATGCGGCCTGTAAAATAAAGGATCCGGCGCTGAAGGATACGTTCGAAGAGCTGTCCGGGGAGGAGCAAAAACATAAGCTCCTCCTTGAGGGATACCTTGCTAACTACGGACAGCAGATGAAGTTCAAGCCTGAGGCAGATTACAAGGTTGCAGAAAGCGTTGAAGCACAGCCGCTGACAACAGACATGGCTTTCAAGGACGCCATCGCCATCGCAATGAAAAAAGAGCAGGAGGCGATGGAAATGTACCGCCGCTTCGCCGAAGACAGTGAAACTGCTGAACAGAAACACACCTTTATGGAACTCGCGAAGATGGAACAGGGACACAAGGTGCGGCTTGAGGAGATCTACGTCAACGCCGCTTTTGTCGAAGTCTGGTAGTTTTTCCTGAGCCGCTTCTGAGCCTCCGAAGTATGCTCAGGTAATGACCGTTTTCGCCGCCATCGGGGCTTTAGGCTCCGGGGGCGGCATTTTTTCTGAAAAACCATGCATACTACAATACTGATGCAAAATTTTAATGTTTTCGTCAAAACCTTCGTCTCACCGTCCCGAATCCGCAGGCTCGTTTTTGCGAGGTGATTTTGAGACATTGCGGCAAAGTGGTTGAGGGAAGTTTTCAGCATCCGTGATGTTTTCAGATAGTTTACTCCGGGATTCAACGTTTTCCCCGATTACGGTTAAGCAAACATAAACGGGGAACCAAAGCCGCCGCACTTATCCGCATACATGAGGCGCTCCGCAGACGCGTTTCAGCTCCCCGTCTCCAGCAGCGTCTCCAGTTTCGCAAGCATTCCGGTCAAGAGTTTCCCGCCGCAGTCTCCCTGAAGAACCATACCGTTTTTTCAAAAGACCGGTTTCAGGCGTCCTTGTGGCATAATAGTTTCCCGGACGGCCTTGAGAACATGCCGGAAAACAAGGAGGAAACCATGACAGAAGCGCTTCGCATTTCATCTCTTGCCTTCATGGACACGATTTTTTATCCTGACATGGAAGTGCAGCCCGGGGAGATAGTATTTCTTCTCGGTGCCAGCGGAAGCGGGAAGAGCTCTCTGCTGCGGCTTATCAACGGTACCATTTCCCCTTCGGGAGGGAGTGTTTTTTATAACGGCAAAGACATTCTTGATTACGATCCCCTTCATCTCCGGAGCGAGATCATTCTGGCCGGTCAGTCGGCCTACCTGTTTCCCGGCACCGTGCGGGAAAATTTTCTTCAGTATCATCAATACAGGGAATCCGTTCCTCCTGACGAGGAGACGATGGGAGCATGCCTCGCGGCGTGTCGTGTTCCCTTTTCACCCGATATGTCCTGCGATACCCTCTCAGGCGGCGAAAAACAGCGGGTTTTTCTTTCCGTGGCCCTGAGTTTCCGCCCGAAGGTGTTCCTGCTCGACGAACCTACTTCTGCCCTTGACCGACCGACTGCGGAGGAGCTTATGAAAAACCTTACGGAGTACTGCAGGAGCGGAAAGATCGCGGCAGTCATCGTAAGCCACGACAGGCACCTCATCGACATGTTCGCGGACAGGACACTCGACCTTGGAGGCGCGGCATCATGACCGGAGCGGCAGCCATAGGCATCCAGCGGTTTCTCGTTATTTACCTTCTGCTTCTCGTCGTGCTGGCACTGATGAAAAGAAGCAAAATCAGCCAGACGAAACTTCTGCTTACAGCAAGCCTCCGGATGACGGTGCAGCTTGTGATCGCCGGTTTTTTGCTGACCTATATTTTTGAAAATCCCCACCCCCTGTTCACGGCGGCGTACCTTTTCGCCATGATGGGATTCGCGGTTCACAGGGTGCTTTCAAAAAACCGTGATCTCAACACGGGTTTCAAGATCTCAATAGGACTTTCCCTCTCATTTTCCGGCCTGGCGGTGCTGGTGTATTTTGTCGCGGCGGTGGTGAACCAGAGCCTGTTTAACCCCCAGTACGTAATTCCCCTGAGCGGCATGATTTTCGGAAACGCTATGACCGGCGTGAGCCTGGGCGTGAAGAGCTTCCGGGAGAACACCGCCTCCGCAAAAGAAAGGATGGAGGCCCTTCTCAATTTCGGTGTGAGCCCGAAGAACATCCTCTTGCCTTTCGTGAACCAGGCCCTGGAGACAGCTATACTTCCCACGCTGAATTCCATGGTGGGGATGGGCATCGTCTCACTGCCGGGAATGATGACGGGACAGATCCTGTCAGGTACCCTTCCCACCACGGCGATCCTCTACCAGATTTCCATCATGGTGGCCATCTGCACGGTGGTCTGCCTGTCCGTTTTCGGTTCCCTCCATTTCGGATATCACACGCTCTACAACAAGCGGAGCCAGTTCTGCAGGCTCGGCGGCCTTCTCACCGGTACCGGATGCGGCGATGAAAAGTCCGGGGCCGGCACAGGAAGGGAAAAATGACTCCGGGAATCCTTGCCGCGCAAAAGGCCGGCGTTTCCTTTACTGTTCACGAATACGATCATGACCCTGCGGCATCGTCATTCGGCATGGAGGCGGCCGAGAAACTCGGAGTTCCCCCTGAAAGGGTTTTCAAGACCCTCGTGGTGAAACTTGACGGAAAGGAGCTGGCGGTAGGGGTGATCCCGGTGAACTCAATGCTCAGCATGAAAGCCATCGCAAAGGCGGCCGG
>CAYTQC010000197.1:0-3224 GCA_964439735.1 uncultured Synergistaceae bacterium | reverse complement strand
CAGATCCTTTGCAATCGTTCAGGACGACGCTATGCCGCCTCTGCTCATCAATTCCGGAAACGTCACCCATGATATAATAATCAATAGCTATAATATGGCTATCAATAAGGATGTGACATAAATGGCACAAACAGTCGTTCGAGCAATAGTGGAAGACGATCTCAAAGCAAAGGCGCAGGCGGAACTGGCAAAGCAGGGATTGACTCTTTCCGACCTTGTCCGTATGGCTCTCCGGGAAGCGGCAGAGGGGAGAATATCCTTCTCTTTCGATGGAATTATCAGAAATAAGGAAACTATCCAGGCCATGCAGCATCTGGACATTGGGAAAGGGGAACGAGTGGCCTCAATCAAGGCGTTCCATGAGAAGATGAAAGAGTAAATGATGCAGGGTTTAGTCTGGAGCAGGCGTTTAAAAAAAGATTATGCCCGAAGTGTTTCACAGGGAAAGGATATGCGGAAACTTAATATGTTGCTCTATTTGCTGGTGAATGAAAAACCACTGCCTGCCCACTATAAAGATCATTCCTTTAAAGGCGAATGGGCTCATTATCGGGATGCTCATATTTAATTTGGCTGGCTCCTGATATATCGAATAGACAGGGAAAACCAAAGCCTACTGCTTGCATCACTTGGAAGCCATTCTGAAATACTCTGAATCCAGGTGCCTTGTGATATCAAAAAGAATGAAGGGAATGGAAACAGGAGGAATTCCACCAGCGCTGTCCCTCCAGAAAGAAGTCGGATTCATGAACAAACCCGATACGTATCGATACCCCACCGTACTCGGCTACTTAGAGCCAGGTCCTTCACTTTGTTCAGGACGACAGAAGGGGTGTCATCCTGAGGGCTGTTCCATCGCTCGAAGGATCTGGTTGGTTCTGAAGATCTTAGAACCAGGTCCTTCACTTTGTTCAGGACGACAATCAGAGCCAGGTCCTTCGCGTTGCTCAGGACGACAATCAAGGCCAGGTCCTTCGCGTTCGCTCAGGACGACAATCAAAACCAGATCCTTCGCGTTGCTCAGGATGACAAGGCCAGGTCCTTCGCGTTGCTCAGGACGACAGAAACAAAAAAAGGGCCCCGTTAGGGGCCCTCCAAGTGTTGATTTATCTCTTCCTGAACAACAGCAGCAGCGGAGCAGCGAGGAGAATTCCCCATGGGGAAATGAGCCCGGCGGCGCACCCGCCGCCTCCGCTTCCTCCGGGGTTATCGTCCGGAGATGCGGCCCCAAGTGCTCGTGCGAGGTTGAGCCGTCCGCCGGTGGACACCTTTCCTGTCAGGGTCGAGAGACGGTTCACGCTGTTCAGTATCCTTGCCCGGATCTGTTCCACTGATTCGCCGGGGAACTGTGACGCCACAAGGGCCGCCGCCCCTGTGACGAAGGGTGTGGCCATGGACGTTCCGGAAATGGTGATATAGGTGTCAGTGGAAGAGCCCACGCCCACGTCGTCGATCTGCACTCCCGCATAGCTGAAAAGCAGGTCCGAGTGGTCTGTTTTAAAGAAAAACCGGAACCTGAAGTTCGCGGTCCTGTACTCGGAAGGAACGTGAATGGTGAAGTCCGTCCAGTTGTCGCCGCCCCCGGTGAACTCATGAACATCCGCCCATGTCGTCCCCCCGTCCTTCGAGAACTGGAGGTAGAGAAAGTCGTAATCGGGCTCAAGGTCGCACCGTATCTTCATGCCGAACAGAAGCGGTTCGCCGGCGGTTCCCGACAGGTCGATATCGTCCTTTACGGAAAGGTAGGTCTTCTGGTTGATCGGGTAGTGCTGATCCGGCCCGTCAGTCCATGCCTTCGTGGGGGTACCGTCCATGCCGGTGGTATCTATGATCCTCCAGTGGATCTCCGGGGAAGGGTTTTCCACCGAGGTCGTCCATTTCCCGTCTCCCGATTCCATGTCGTCGAAGAAATGGTCCGACGCCGACGGTTCGTACACCCATGTGTTCAGGATGGCGCTCCCGGGTGCGGCGAGGTGGACCGATGTCCTTCCGTAGTTGGAATAGGACGCGAGGGCATCCTTCCTGTCCGTTGCGGCAACCGAGATGACGTTCGGCAGCGTGTAGCCCGCCGGGTAGGAGGGAGAGGCGTCGTTGTCATTGCTCTCGTTTCCCGCCGCTGCGATGAAGAGGATCCCGGCGTTTCCCAGGGCCTCGATGGCGTTTCTCGCCGCATCGGTTGCACCGCCTCCGCCGTAGGATGCATTCACCGCGACGATATCCACGCCCTCGAGTTTCTTCTGCAGTATCCACTCGTATGCCTCGATCTCGTCGGCGGAACTCCCCGAGCCCATATTGTTCAGCATCTTCACCGCCATGAGCTGCACGTTCCAGGCCACTCCAGCAGTCCCAACCCCATTATTTCCCTTCGCACCGATGATGCCCGCCACGTGGGTGCCGTGGCCGTTGTCATCCTCGGGGTCATCGTCGTCGTTCACGCAGTTCCGCCCGTGGATCCCGCCGGGCCCGGTCCAGAGATTGTCCCTCAGGTCCTCGTGGTTCGTGGTGATGCCCGTGTCGATGATCGCCACCACCTTCGACGCCAGCGCATCCCGCCTTACGGCCCATGCGGTCGGCGCGTCGATGTCCGCACCGGCGATGCCGCCGCTCTGACCGGTGTTGTACAGTCCCCACTGCTCGCTGAAACGGGGATCGTTGGGCGTTATTGCAAGCGCGCGAAGGATATAGTTCGGTGAAACGCTCTCCACCTTCGGGTCCAGGGAAAGCTGTTCAAGCAGCTCTTCCGTCGACTTCCCCGGAACCCTGAGAAACGCCACGGTTTTCCCCGTAGCCTTCGACAGCGTGCCGTAGGTTTTCACAGAGGCCCCGTGGACCGATGCCGCCATGGTACTCAGAGATTCTGACCCCGATGTGTTCCTGAAGGTGACCAGCACCTCACCCTCGATCCACTTCGGTTCCTTGCGGGCAGTCTTCCCCGCACTCTCTTCGCTCCATGAAGGAAAAGCGCTGAACAATAGAAGCATGAAAACCACCAAAAGCCGACAGATATTGCGATGCATCCCCCACACTCTCCTTTTCGCAAAAGTTCTGAAAGACGGAACGAATCGTTTCTATCATACTTCACTTTAATGCACAAGAACATATTGGTCCTGAAAGCCCTAAAACCTTGAACCCAGGTCCTTCACTTCGTTCAGGAAGACAATCAACCCGAGGCCGGTGGTGTGATTATGGTCTTCTGAGGAGCGCAGAAAATTGTTGTCATTCTG
>CAYTQC010000196.1:0-3227 GCA_964439735.1 uncultured Synergistaceae bacterium | reverse complement strand
TCCCATATGCTCCAGGAAAGGGTCACCGCGTACAGGAACGGCCACTTTGTCTTTCTCGTCAGGCAGGAATTCGTGAACCGCTTCCCGGGAACCGTGGTCGACCGGTCCGGTTCGGGAAGCTCGGTCTACATGGAGCCGGCATCGCTGGTTCCGCTGAACAACAGGCTCGCTCTCAGGATCCGTGACGAGAGGGAGGAAGAGGAAGCCATATTCAGGCAGCTCACGCGGAAACTCCTGTCGAAAGAGCGTGCCCTGAGAGAAACCGAAGAAGTTCTGGCCATGCTTGATCTCTTCTACGGTGCTGCCGCAGTCATTCACGAGAAAAAATGGAAGCTCCCCCAGCTCACCGAAAAGGCCATGTTTTCCTTTCATGACGCCAGGCACCCCCTTCTCGGGGATGCTGCGGTCCCTGTTTCCATAAAATGCGGCGACAGGTTCCGCAGCCTTGTCATAACGGGCCCCAATACGGGAGGAAAAACAGTGGTCCTCAAAACGGCAGGAGTCTGCGTCTACCTGGCATGGTGCGCCCTTCCCCTGCCGGCGGAGGAGGACTCCGTGGTGGGAAAAATAAGCTCCATCTTCGCCGATATCGGTGACGAACAGAGCATTGAGCAAAATCTCTCGACTTTCAGCGCCCATGTAAAAAACATCATTTCCATCCTCGAGAAGTCGGACCGCACGTCCCTGGTCCTTCTCGACGAGCTCGGGGCAGGTACCGATCCCCAGGAAGGGGCGGCGCTCGGCATTGCCATCCTCGACACGCTGACGAGGGAGAAGGGGCTGACCCTGGCCACCACCCACCACAACCCGGTGAAACAATATGCCCTGACAGCCCCCGGAGTTGAGACCGCCAGTATGGAGTTCGACGTGGAATCCCTGTCTCCCACGTACCGGATGCTCCTCGGCGTTCCCGGGAAAAGCAACGCCATACTTATAGCCCAGAAATACGGCCTTCCGAAGAATGTACTTGATAAAGCCAGGAAGTCTCTCAGTGAAAGGGAAGTCCCCGTGGAGGACCTGATAGCCGAACTGAACGAGCGCAAGGCATGGCTTGACAGGGAAGAAAGCGAAGCGGCGCTGCTCCGGAAAAAACTCTCGGAGGAGCGTGAGCTGTACTCTGAGAAAATGAGGGAAATAGAATTCAGGAAAGACAAAATGCTCTCAGAGGCCGAGAAAAAAGCCGCCGCCATACTTGAAAAGGCGGAGCAGTCAAGCCGTGATCTGCTGAAAAACCTCGAAGATGCGGCAAAATCTGCAGTCCACAGGCAAATACGGGAAACAGGTGAGAAAGTGCGCACTGAACGAAAAAAACTTGAGCAGAACCAGGAAAAACGGCTTCTTCGGAACATTCCGTCGTCAAGCTTCACACCTGTTGTCGGAGGAGTCGCCCAGGTTGCCGGAACAGGTGTGGCGGGCGTAATTGAGTCGCTGAAGGGCAGCCGTGCCATCCTCAGGGCCGGTGTCATGAAGATGGAAGTGGACGTAAAAAAACTTGTTCCGACCGAAAAGAAGCCGAAAGCCATCACGGTGCAGGAATCCTCTTCCTCCGCACCCGACAGGGTTCCTCCTTCCGTCATGGTAAGAGGGATGAACGTCCATGAAGCGCTCCCTGTCGTTGAACGGTACCTTGACCAGGCAATGAGGCTGGGGTACGACCGGGTGACCGTCATTCACGGCAGGGGAGAGGGCATCCTCCGCAGGGAGGTACATGCTCTCTGCGCCTCGCTGAAATACGTCGCTTCCTACCGCCTCGGTGAACCCTCCGAGGGAGGTTTCGGGGTGACGGTGGTTTCATTCAGGCGCTGAGAGGAAGAGAAGTCACACGAGATCGGGCTGAACGTTCTTTTCAGGCCGGCCGCAAGGCAACAGGAGGGAAAACATGATCATACGGCTGAAGCGCATTTACGAACCGGCAGACCCGGACGACGGTTTCAGGATCCTCGTGGACAGGCTCTGGCCGAGAGGGATCTCAAAGGAAAGGGCAGGTATCGATCTCTGGCTCAAGGATGCCGCCCCGAGCCCTGAACTCAGGAAGGATTTCTGCCACGATCCGGCGAAGTGGGAGGAATTCAGGGCCCATTATTTCGGGGAACTGGAGAATAACCGCGATGCTGTACCGCTGATACGGGATCATGCCGCCCGGGGAACCGTGACCCTTGTATATGCCGCAAAGGACGAAGAACACAACCATGCCCTTGTCCTGAAGGAGTTCCTGGAAAAGAGAAAGAGCAAATCCTGACAAAAACACTGTCAGCAAAAACGTGCAGGCTCCATGCCCGGCAGGCATCGCTTTCGGTAATCTCTGATCAGAAGCCGAATCTGAGGGCAAAGTATTCAGCGATGATGAGGATTCCTCTCTGCTGCACGAGATTCCTGCACCTCCTCATGTCAATGGATCATTTTTCCTTCTTCGGCCTCCAGTCCCTGATGATCCGGTCGGCATCCATCAGTTGATTTCTGGAAAGTTTTTTCATGACCCGGTAAATTGCGTCTTCTAGATCCTCCTGGAGTTCTCCCATACTGAAATCAGCAGCAAGAGTGAACCAGATGTAGGCTTTTTCGTAGCTACGGGAAACGCCTTTCCCCTCTTCGTACATACTGCCGAGATCGTACTGGGCATATGGATCCCCCTGATCTGCTGCTTTGCGGAACCACTTTGCAGCCTCTGCGTAGTTTTGGGGAACGCCTTCTCCTTTGTCGTAACTGACGCCGAGACTGAGTTGGGCTTCGGCATCTCCATTTTCAGCCTTTTTTCGTAATACAGACACGGGTTCATTCTTCTGAGGGGCGCCTTCAGCCTCGACTGCTGAAAAAAAGCCCTGTCCGGCGAACACCGCCGTTAGGAACACAACGAAGAAGAGTATCGTGAATGGTCCCGGTCTTTTCATTTCCTTCCCTCCGTATCAGCAGATGTCGTGCCGAAGTGCATAAGTCTTTCATGGTGGAGCGTCTTCAGTGCCTGGTCAAGCATGGACTCAATCTCTGCTTTTTCCGCCTTAAGCCCGGCGATCTCAGATTCGAGGTCGAATCTGCGGTCGAAGCGTTCGGCCAGAATGAACATCCCCCCTGTGACCACAACAGTTGAAAGAACAATCACGGCGACGATGAGAAGTGTTTTTTTGTCGAGCATGGGAACCTCCCCGGACTTGATATCTTGGGAAATTACGTCGTCTCCCAAGGCGGATTTGGAATGATCTGCCGGCTGATTTCTGGAACTGTAGTCCTGA
>CAYTQC010000195.1:0-3232 GCA_964439735.1 uncultured Synergistaceae bacterium | reverse complement strand
ACGGTGCGAGGCACGGAAAAGCCCGCTTTATCCAGGTTTCACTGAGAAAAGAGGAGGACATGGTCCATTTCTCCCTTCGGGACGACGGCGCGGGGTTCGATGCGAAGAACCTTTCGGGGACGGATTACGAAGTCCTCCGGACTACGGGACACAGGGGGCTTGCGAACATGAACGAGCGGGCACGGCTGCTGGGTGGTACCATGATGCTGGATTCATCCCCCGGTGCCGGATGCCGGATCGACATACTCTTTCCCCCGCCCGCTGCGGGAGGAAGCTCTGCGGACGGATAATCAGTGTGCCCCATTGTGAAGGAAATATCCATTAAAATTCTTTCGGGGATGGTGATTCAAATGCTTTCAGTTGTTAAAGGGGATATAACGACTCTCCAGGTGGATGCCATAGTCAACGCCGCCAACAATTCCCTGCTCGGCGGCGGGGGAGTGGACGGGGCAATACACCGCGCCGCAGGGCCGGATCTGTTGAAAGAATGCGGAAAACTCGGCGGGTGTCCCACCGGAGACGCTCGAATCACGAAAGGGTACCGTCTCCCCGCGAAGTACGTCATTCATACCGTGGGGCCGGTTTGGGACGGAGGCGGCCGTGGGGAGGCGGACCTTCTCGCGTCGTGTTACAGGCGCTCGCTGGAGCTGGCATCAGGGGCAGGGGCGAGGTCCATCGCCTTCCCCTCCATCAGCACCGGGGTCTACGGCTACCCGATCGAACAGGCCGCCCGGATCGCCGTGACCACCGTCCGGGAGGAAATCGGCAAATACCCGGGGATCGAAGAAGTTATTTTCTGCTGCTTCTCCCACAGAGATAAAGAAGTGTATGAAAAACTGCTGGTGTAAATTTTCTCATTATGGGAGGTGTATTGATGAAAAGACCGGTCCTGATACTCGGTGATCCCCTTCTGCGGCGGAAATGCGCCGCCGTGGAGGATTTTTCCGATCCCCTGCTGAAAGAGGAGATTGAGGACCTCAAGGAGGCCCTGGAGCTGTTCCGGAAGGAACACGGTTTCGGCCGGGGCATTGCTGCACCCCAGATAGGTATTCCCGGGCGGCTGGTTGCCCTTAACCTGGGGAAAGGTGCCTTCGTGATCGCCAATCCGGAGATCATCTCCAGGAGCCCGGAGACATTCACCCTGTGGGACGACTGTATGTCCTTTCCCGACCTTATGGTGCGGGTCAGGCGGAACCGGTCCGTCAGCATACGGTACCGGGATGAAAAGGGCGCCCTGCAGGAATGGACGGACATCGGCCAGGCAGAATCGGAGCTGCTTCAGCACGAGATCGATCATCTGGATGGAGTCCTTGCGGTTGACAGGGCGATCGGGACGGGAGATATTATCTATATGACGGAGTACAGGAAGCACAAAGATCTGTATGACGGACAATGCGATTATTCAATCGTTCCCACAACAGGAACGTAAGGCTTTTTTGGGTAAATCAAAAACCGTGCACTGGGAAGGAGAGAGGGGAATGAAGTCGACCGATGAACTGAGCAGTGAACACAGGGGCATCGAGGTTATGCTGGATATCCTCGACGAAGCGGCCAGAAGAATAGTCACCGGGGAGCCCGCTGATTTCGGCCATCTTGAAGGTATGATGGAATTTCTTTCCGTCTTCGCCGACAAATGCCACCACGGAAAAGAGGAGGAATTCCTCTTTCCGGGTCTTGAAGCCGCAGGCATTCCCAACGAGGGCGGCCCCATCGGCGTGATGCTCAGCGAACACCGCAAAGGGCGGGAGTGCATTGCCGGAATGAAGAAGGGGGTCGATGCCCTGATGGCAGGGGACGAAGAAGGAAACTTCCTGTTTGCCGACAACGCCCGGGAGTACACGGCCCTTCTCAGGCAGCATATCCAGAAGGAGGACAATGTCCTTTTCGTCATGGCGGCGCAGCGCCTTGATGCCACGAAAGACGAGGAACTGTTCCGTGAGTTTGAGAAGCTTGAGGAGGAGCGGATCGGGAAAGGCAAGCACGAGGAATTCCACGCCCTCCTGGACAGGCTGAAGGAAATCTATCTCGGCTGAAGCGGCGCTCGGGATAACAGGAAAAGCCGGGGAATTCCCCGGCTTTTCCTGTTATCCCTGATCCGGGCTGTACCGTCCGCCTTCCAGATTTCCGGAGAAGGCAATTTGTGTTTATGGCCCTTCAGCAGTTTTATTAATCTGAATAGATTGTCTAGTGAGGCTTTACAATAATTTCCCTACTTGCTAAGATGACGCCGTGATGCCCGAGCTTGAAATCAAGGGAGGTGCGGCCATGAAGATCCATCTGAATGCGGACGAGGTCGAGGAATTGAAAAGCCTGATGGCGGAGGACGAGTTCACTGGGGCCGTTGAAGACTACGCCAGGGATATGCTTTTGGAGGGCATGTCCTATCACAAGGCACGGCAGGCTGGAGGGTATCTGCACCCGGAGGAAAAGTGACCATATTGCTGAAGAAAGCGCAGATGGCTCAGGGTGTTCCGGAACCCTGGGCCGTTTTTTTTGTTTTTTGGTGACCATTCCGCTTATTGGTAGAGGCCGATACACCCGGACCCGGCATAAAAATTGGGATCCGTTTCTCCGCGGTCCTTTTGCGCTTTTCTTCATTGTTCTGTTCCGGTGCTGCGTGGTAGAATTTCGAGGTTCTTTTTTGCCTCAATTGAGTTTTACCCTTGATACCGCTGAATTGAACACCGGGCCTTAGGGTGCCGGCTTCTTTCCCGGTGGGGGAACAGAGAATCGCCTTTTCGGAAATCAGTGTTTCAGGGTTTTGTTTGAAAAGCAATCTCTATTGGAGGCCCCGAATGGACATCTTTGAGCTCTATTCTTTTTTTCTTTTCGGCGTGGTTGGTGTCTATCTTGTAATGTTTCTCATCTCCATCAGAAATTCTGACGGACCTCTTTCCTCCGTGTTTTCCCTCATATGCCTTGCAAGTGCGGTGTACGTTCTCGGCGCCGCTTTCCAGTTCAATTCCCAGAGCGTGGAAGAAGTTGTATTTTCCCAAAAATTCAAATACTTCGGAGTCTCCTTTATCCCGGCACTATGGCTTGTTTTTGCCTATATAGTATATTTCAGAAGAAAAATGAGCCTGGGCATGGTCTTGTTTGTTTTTCTCATTCCGGCACTGGTACTGTGTTTAGTGTCCACAAACGAATATCACGGTCTTTACTATTCGGGGATGAGCGTATTTCAGCACGGAGAGTACCTGTTCAGCAGAAGAACACCGGGTCCCCTCTATTA
>CAYTQC010000194.1:0-3282 GCA_964439735.1 uncultured Synergistaceae bacterium | reverse complement strand
AAACCGAAAGGGGCGAGGTGTACCTGCCCCGGGGATCGCAGCAGAACCCGGCGACCATACTGGCAAAGGCGGATATCCAAGACATGATAATCCGATCCTGTCCCATGATAGGCAATATAGGCTGCTCCCCCGCCAGGGCCATCCCCTCATCGAAAAACTCGGGCGACCTCATTGAATCCCTCAACAAAACGGGGCTCTTCGAAAACGTATCGCCTTCGGACATAACCGACGCCCACATGGACATCAACACCGTAAGCGAGGGCTCTGTGATTCTCTCACCTGTAAAGATACAGGGAGCCGGAGTCTACCTCGGCGACGTCCACCTCACCCAGGGGAACGGCGAACTGGCAGGCCATACCCTCGACATCAGCGCCAGGGTCACGCTTCGGGTCAAGGTAATCAAGGGGCTTGCACTCGAAGGGCCGGTTATCATCCCCAGACCAGACCTGGTGGATCAGCGGTTCCAGCCCTTTACGGAAGCAGAATACGCCACGGCTTCCGCCCTTTTGAAAAAGGAACCCGGCCAAATGGGAAAAAGGTTCCCCGTCCAGGTGGTCGGCAGCGGACAAAACCTGAACCTGGCCATAGAGAACGCGGTGGAAAGGGCTGCGAAACTGACAGGCCTTCCGGCTGATGAAATCAAAAACCTGGCGACGGTCTGCGGTGAGGTCTCTATAGGACGCACTTCGGGCACGGTCTTTCTCACAATGCTGCTGACCGAAACGGTCATGAAAAAAATCGGACTTTTTGAAATGGTAACGCAGCAGCTGAACAAATAGGAATACACATGGACGGGACGGCTGATTCAACTCGGGCTGCCCCGTCCGCTTCTTTTCTCAAATGGACGCTATCACACAGTTGATGTCTTACCCATTTCTCACAAGGGAAACGGCTGAAACCACCATGGGAGTGTCAAAGATTTATTTACATTTCTTTAAAAAGCATGTATATTTTATTTTAATTCAATATTTTTTTCTCTTCAAAAATACCCACATGTCAACACTGGAACGGGCCATAGAAATCGCGCGGAAAGCGCACGAAGGGCAAGTCAGACAAGGGAGGCGCGCCCTATATTACCCATCCTCTCAGGGTCATGGAACGGGTGGGTCCGGAAGAGGCAAAAATGGCGGCCGTGCTTCACGACGTGGTGGAAGATACCACAGTGATTATTGCACTGTGAAAGAGCCGCCTGTCTCCAAAAGCAGAGCCACTTGTGTCCTGAAATAGAGCCGGTGAATCTCCCTGGAGAGAGCCGGTCCTTGTCCTCCCTGAGAGCCATTATCCCTACAATTCGAACGCATGCCGGATTATTGCGTGCGAATTCGAATCAGGGAGGTTACAACGTATGACGACGCAGTACAGGGAAATTCTGCGGCTTGCCTCGCTCGGACTGAGCGGGAGGAGCATCGCGGGCAGCGTTTCGTGCTCCCGCAACACCGTGTCCGAGGTATTGGCCCGGGCTGTGAAACTGGGGATGGAGTGGCCCGTTCCGCTGGAGGTCGGAGAGGCGGACTTGAGGAAACTTCTCTTTCCCGAGAAGGAGAAGGAGATGTCGTACCGGACGCCGGACTGCGAGTATATTCACCGTGAACTGGCGAAACCGGGGGTGACCATGACCCTTCTTTGGGACGAGTACTGCCGGAAGTGTCGGGATGAGGGCGAGATTCCCTACCAGTACAGCCAGTTCTGCAAGCTCTACCGGAAGTACGCCGTAGTCTCCAGGGCGACCATGCATATCGAGAGGAAGCCCGGAGAGCGCATGGAGGCGGACTGGGCCGGGAAAGAGATGAGGATTCGCGACTCCGTCACCGGCGGAGAGAGTCCGGCATACATCTTCGTCGCGGTGCTTCCGGCGAGCCAGTACGCCTATGTGGAAGCCTTCACGGACGTGGGTATGGAGAGCTGGATACTCGGCCACACGAACGCTTTCGCCCACTTCGGCGGAGTTCCCCGGATGGTGGTGCCGGACAACCTCAAGACGGGAGTGGACAAGGCGGACTGGTATTCACCGGTCATCAACAAGACATACCATGAAATGGCGGAGTACTACGGAACGGCCATACTTCCGGCGAGAGTACGGCAGCCCAGGGACAAGCCGAGCGTGGAAGGAACGGTCGGCCATGTCTCCACCTGGATCATGGCGGCCCTCAGGGACCGGACCTTCTTCTCTGTGCCGGAACTCAACCGCGAGATCCGGAAGAAACTGGAAGAATTGAACGAGCGTCCATTCCAGAAGCGCCCCGGAAGCAGACGGAGCGTCTTTCTGGAGGAAGAGCGGGATTTCCTTTTTCCCCTTCCGGCGAGACCCTTCGAAATAGCCGTGTGGAAGCAGGCGACCGTCTCCTTCAACTACCACGTCCAGGTGGAGGGGAATTTCTACAGCGTATGCCACGAGTACATCAAGCAGAAGGTGGACGTCCGCATCACGAGCCGCATGGTGGAGATCTTCTACAACGGGGTCCGAATATGCTCCCACCCCAGGGTGAACGGTGTTTCCGGACAGTACCGGACGGTGCACGAGCACATGCCGGAAAGCCACCGCCGAAGCGCCGAGTGGAGCGGAGAGCGCTTTATCTCCTGGGCTTCAAGCATCGGGCCGAACACGGAAGGTGTCATCCGAAGCGTACTTGCCGGATGCAAGGTAGAACAGCAGGGTTTTCGGACATGCATGGGGATCCTCAAGATGGCGGACAAGTACTCCGTCGAACGCCTGGAAAACGCCTGTGCGAGGGCTCTTTCCTACACGCCCCGTCCCACAAGCAGGAACATCCCGGCGATTCTCAAATCCGGGCAGGACAAGCTTCTTCCGTCCGCCGGGCCTGCCAGGAAAGCGGACGACCGGCACAGCTTCATCCGGGGCGCGGAATACTACGGGGGTGGACGGGATGCTGACTGAACCCACCGTGGACAAGCTTCACGAAATGAGGCTCCGCGCCATGGCAGACGCCTTCCGTCAGCAGCTGGCCAATCCGTCCATGGGTGCCCTCTCCTTCGAAGAGCGCTTCGGGATGCTGGTGGAGGCCGAATACTCCAAGAGACGGAACTCACTCATGAACCGTCTCGCGACAAATGCCGGGCTGAAAATAAACGATGCCTGCATGGAGGGCATCGAATACCACCCGGACAGGAAATTGAAGAAAGACCTTCTCTCCTCTCTTGCAACCTGCTCGTATATACGGGAGCGCCGGGATATCCTGATCATAGGCGCTACCGGAGCAGGGAAAACCTACATTGGTTGTGCTCCAGGCAATGCGGCTTGCCGGAATTATATCTCCGTGAAGT
>CAYTQC010000193.1:0-3304 GCA_964439735.1 uncultured Synergistaceae bacterium | reverse complement strand
GGGTGTCCGTAATAGAGGCAGTTGTCGCAGTTCATGAATACGATCTTGAGGTAATTGGAAACATCGGCGTGGAACTTCGACTGGGAGAGGAACTTTTCCGCCCCGTCGCCGATCCCCCTGGCGAACTCGAGCCCCTCAGGGAAGAAGAGCTTCGCCTGGGCCTCGTAGCGGCTGATGTCCTCGAGAAGGTGCTTCATGCCGTATTTTTCCACGTGGCTTCCGAACCGGTAGTCGAAGAAATCCACTATCTCGCGGCCGGAGCGTTCGCCGTACTGGACGCCCATATCGTACCACGAGCCGGTGAGCACACCGAGGTCTTTGCCTGAGGGATAGTACTTAGGAAGGGAAGGCGTACGGGCGTACTTGTCAATTTCGGTGCATTCGCCGCCGACAAAACCGTCGCCGCCGACAGTTTCAGTCTTCACCGACACGTCTTTTCCATTCTGCTTCCAGAAGATCTCCGCCGAGACGGGTTTCACTGCCCCTGGCTCTGCGGCGTCGGTCAGAAGGGTGTACTCAAGCATGGGGTTTTTGCCCGGGGTCGTTTTTTCAACTGCGAGGAAAACCTTGTCCTCGCTGGAGGAGGCCCCGGCCGTCACAACGGAAACGTTCCCCTTTACAGGGTTGGATGCGACGATTTTCAAACTTTCAAGGACAGTGTCCTCAGACGGCTGAACGGCGATCCGGTACCGTACGATTCCCTTTCCTTCCCAGGTGGCGGCAAGGGAGTACAGGAACGGCGCCTTTTCCCCGGCAGCAACCTGGGCATAAACAGGCTGCGCGGACAGGACCGAAAGGATCATTGCAAAAAATACTAGGGATACAGCGCTCAATTTCAAAGATTTTTTCTTCACTACGATCATCTCCTTTTCCAAAATGTCACGAACAACGAAAATACCGCTTTTTTTGAAGCTCTTTCCCTCCTTCCCGAAGATATCCGGGGGCTTCCCCGGTAAGTGGGGGAAAATGGCCCCATCCACCCATATCGCGCACATATAACAAGTATCATATAAAATATATATTGTCAAAAAGTGATGTCCATTTTTTTTGGAGCATTCGCCTGAAAATACGCAAGAAAAGGTTTTAAAAAGTCTTTTTAAATGGTCCCGGATGAATAGGCTGCTCCGTTTTCGAATTGCCGGAATCGAATCGGAGAAAATCATGTCACCTTGTAGTGACATGAGGAAATGGACGCGATATAATGCAAAAGTTTCAATAAACGGGCATTTGAACGATGAAATAACGATCGCGGCTTAAGCCTGTGTCATCTTTCGCAGTATGCCCTGCAGCTGTTTTCCGTTACTCAAAAACAAAAATGTTTGCAGCGCACTTAAAACGGGGCAAGGAGAGGAGAAACCTTTCATTTTTCTTCTTCGGGACAGATCACGGGGTGGTTCCTGCTCTTTCGTGAGCAGCTGGACGGTTTCAGGCATGAGTTTGTTCTCCCTGGAGACCGGGAGTATGAATGTATCCGGGCGATCTGAAAGGAAAATGCGTATGGCGCCACAAACGGAGATTTTTCAAGCATCAGTAATGAAAGTTCGCTTCCTCGACGGAGAAAGATTCCGGAACGGATTTCTTGCCGGTACGGCAGCTCTCGAGCGGCGGAGGGAGCATCTGAACAGGATCAACGTTTTTCCCGTCCCTGACGGAGATACGGGTGACAACATGGTATCTACCTGCAGGTCCATCGCGGAGCGGACGTGTGTTTCAAAATCTCTCGCCGAGACGGCTGTGTCCATGGCCGAAGCTGCTTTCGCCGGTGCCAGGGGGAACTCCGGAATTATTTTCTGCCAGTATATCCATGGACTTGCCGGGGCCCTCGGATCCTGTCAGAGTGCGGATGCTCCGGCATTCGCGAGGAGTCTTCTCGCGGCCGTCCCTTTCGCTGAGGAAGCCCTGTATAAGCCGGTGGAGGGAACCATTCTCACGGTTATGAGGGACTGGGCCAATGCCGTTTATCACCTCAGCAGAACTGAGCCCGACTTTGCCGTCCTGCTTCCTCTGTCTCTTGAAGCGGCAAGAAAGTCGTTGATTGAGACGCCGCGCAAGATGGAGCTTCTGGCACGGGAGAAGGTCGTGGATGCAGGAGCCCAGGGATTCGTTTATTTCCTTGAGGGCGTTGTTGATTTCGTAGAAAAGGGAAACCTGAAACTGTTTCCCGTACGCACCGGAGCCGCTTTTCTTCCTGCCGTGACGGAAGACAGCCACGGGGATGAAATGCCGTCCTTCCGTTACTGTACTGAGGTTGTTCTCCAGGGGAAGGGGATTTCCCGTACCGACCTGATCGGCGGACTCTCACGATATGGAGATTCCATTGTTGCCGGAGGCGGAGGAGAAAGATTCCGGATCCATCTTCATGCGGATTGTCCCGCAGAAGTCATGGAACATCTCTCGGGGAAGGGAAGCCTGAGTTTTCAGAAGGTGGACGATATGCGAAGGCAGCTCGAAGCACGAAAGCACCGCCTCTCTCCTGTCGCTCTTCTGACCGATTCCTGCTGTGACTTGCCCCCGGAGATACTGGACAGGTACCAGATACATATGGTTCCCCTTACGGTCTCCGCCTGCGGGAGCGAATTCCTGGATAAACTCACCCTGAAGCCGGGGCAGATCTATACGACCCTCAGGGAAACGGAAAGAAGCTTCAGCACTTCGCAGCCCTCTTACGGAGAGTTTGTCAGGAGGTACTCTTTTCTGGAATCCCACTATGAAAGCGTGATCTCTCTTCATCTTTCGGCAGCTCTCAGCGGTACCTGGAGCGTGAGCAGGAAGGCCGCGGCCAATGATGGAGGGGAGAGGATACATGTTATCGACAGCAAAAATATTTCCGGAGGGCTTGGTCTTCTCGTGCTGAAAGCTGCCGAAGCGGCGGCGGCGGGAAAAAGTGCGGAGGAGATTCTGGAGATAGTAAGACGATCCATTCCGAGGACGAGAATAATCGCGGGGCTGAGTACGCTCCGGTATCTTGTCCGGGGAGGCAGGGCGGGCTCTATGGCCGGCTTTCTGGGGAACATGCTGAACCTGTTTCCCATGATCACCGTTGATCCCGAAGGGAAGGCATGCAGTTTCGGGAGGCCCGGCAGCGAGCGGGCCAATCGGAAAAAGATGCTGGAGGAATTTAAAAAACTGACGGACCGGCACGGGCTGGAGAAATATGTTGTTCTTCACGCCGATGCGGAAGAAACCGCCGGGGAGCTTGCAGAGGAACTGGAAGGAATCTGCGGCAAGGCTCCGGAGTACACAATGGAAATTTCACCGGTGATCGGGATCAATACAGGGCCCGGTTCCGCCGGTTTTGCAATGA
>CAYTQC010000192.1:0-3311 GCA_964439735.1 uncultured Synergistaceae bacterium | reverse complement strand
GGCCGATCCTTTCGGCCAGGGTCCGGAAAGCTGAAAGGATCTCTTCCTTCGGGGCGATTCCCGGCTCCATGTCCCGGCCGTAAGGAGTAACGGTCCACTGGAAATAATACGGATATCCTGCCTCGTCAAGCCTGTCGAGAAGTCCGAACAGGGGACGGGCGTCCTTCGTCCAGAAGACGAAACAGTCCACGTCAGAGGGTATGAGGGATATCCTTCTCACATGTGCCGGGTTCCTGGGATTCCGGACGAGAGCGAAACCGTCTCTCAGTCGCCGCTCGAACCAGGGAGCGTAAAATGCGGGTATGTCGGTCCTCCTGCTGACACTGATGATCATGAGCGTCTCCGGTTCAACGGCGGGGAACCTCCTCCGTTAAATGGGCCGCCTCCATCTCCAGGAGCCATGTCTTCAGTTCCAGTCCTCCGCCGTACCCCACGAGTTTTCCGTTCGCCCCGATGATCCGATGGCAGGGAATGAAGATGGCGATGGGATTCCGTGCATTGGCCATTCCCACGGCCCGGACCGCCTTCGGGTTTCCCGAGGCGATGGCGAGGTCCTTGTAGCTCGCAGTCTTCCCGTAGGGAACCTCCACGAGCTTTTCCCACACTTGCTTCATGAAAGGAGTTCCCTCGGCCTTCAGGGGAAGGTCGAACTTCTTCAGTTTTCCGGCCAGGTAGAGTTCGAGCTGCCGGAAGGCCTCCTTCACTACGGGAGGCTCCTTTTTTTCGAAACCGCCCAGTTCCGCCGTGTTTTTCGGCAGGTAGAGGTGAGTGATGGATTTCCCGTCGCTTCCTATTGCCATGGGTCCGACGATCGTCTTCCGCACGTACAGCATGATTTTTCTCCTCCTGTCGTTTCCCTTTTTTTGCACTGCCGGTCTATTGTGGCGCAAAGGCCGGAAAAAATCATCCCCGGTTTTTCCTGAATCCGCCAGGTCCTTTTGTTTTGTACAGGAAGCGGTATGGACAGGGAGGCGTCCCTGGTGTACAAAAGAACAAAATGACCGGAAAGGATCCGGACGATTATCGAAAAAATTCTCAAGGAGAATACATGAAACCTCTTTTTGATCTGCACACCCACACTATTGCCAGCGGTCATGCGTTCAGCACGCTGAAGGAGAATATCGAGGCGGCGGTCGGGCGGGGACTTTTAGCCCTCGGAATATCAGACCATTCTCCCGGAATGCCGGGGTCCGCCCACTCATTTTATTTCGGAAACTACAAGATCCTTCGAAAGACCCTTCTCGGTATCCGGATCATAAAGGGGATCGAGGCGAACATCACCGATTTTGCCGGAACCATCGATGTGGATGCGGAGATGGCGGGAAAGGTGGAATATGTTATTGCCAGCCTCCATCCGCCGTGCATTCCCTTCGGGACAAGGAGCGAGAATACTGCGGCACTGGCGGGCGCCATGGCCAACCCTTTCGTGAAGATCATCGGTCACCCTGACGACGACCGTTATCCGCTGGACTACGAAGAGCTCGTCATGTCGGCGAAGCGGGAGAATGTAGCCCTCGAGATTAATAATTCCAGTTTTTGCCCCGGGTCGGGAAGGCAAAACGGTGTGAAAAACGCCCGGACCATGCTGTATTATTGCCGTCAGTTCGAAGTCCCCGTCATGCTGGGCAGCGACGCCCACATCTGGTACGACGTGGGAGAGATGGGCCGCTGCAGGGCCCTCCTCCGGGAGACGGATTTTCCTCCGGAACTGGTGCTCAACTACCGGATGGACGGGCTTGATTACGTTCTGAACAGGAAAGAGAAATATGTAAACACCGGTGCAGGGAGTGTCCGGTAAGAGCAGCCCTGGGGATCAGTTCTGAAGGTACGGAGGTCACTTTGTTTCCTTGAGCTCCTGCAGGACGGCGCACACAGTAAAAAAGAAGACATACTGGAAATTATGCTGCCTCAGGAATCGTGAGGTCTACTGCTGCGTCCTGCCGAAATAGGCGACAATACGGATAAGCCTCAGTGTTCTCAGCGCCCGGGCCGCGAAGGCCGTTAACCTGAAGGCCGATTTTTGAGAATGGCGGAAAAATGTGGAAAAATTATGAATCAAGTAGTGGAAAAGTCTTCACGAAAAATATATAAATACAAATAAGGATTGCTTTTATTTCTATTCTGAAGGGGTTGCCGGGATGAAAAAGTTATCATTTCTCTGCCTGTTTGCTGCGGTACTGCTCTTTTTCGTTTCTCCTTCAGGGGCTGAGCCCGTGGCGGAGAAAATGCGCCATCTTCTCAAGGACCTTCCGGGCTGGGAAGGCATGGAGCTTGTCCCCATCGTGACGCCCGATTCCGGGCAGGGAAGGGCCGCTGTTTTCACGAGGGAGTACCACCAGGGCAGGACCCTTGTTGTGCAGGCCCTCAAAAAACCGGGGAACCCCGGCGGAAATGACGATTTTGAGGAGACGGTAGTTGATATTTCATCCGAGCGGATGCGGCAGGGGAACATAGACGGAATGCGGTATGCGGAAATTGTTTACAGGGTTTCCCCCGAAAGATCAGTACCGGAAGCCACGCTCTACGTTTTTTTGCCTCCTTATGGTCTTTCCAACAGTGCTCCGGAAATGATCACCTTCACCCTGAATTCGATTTCGGGTGACGATGAACTCTTCCACCTTGCCCGCAGCTTCGACTGGAAGGCTATCCTTGGAATGCTGGCAGAACTCTAAAAGCCTGCACAACCGGAAAAAAGAACAAGTTGTTCTCCCTGAAATGGGAAAGGATATTTCTTCTCTCTTCTTTTGTAAGGATACAAAAACTGCGGGCGTACTTCCCGCAGTTTTTTAAATTCCAGTCCTCCCAACTGTCCCCGGACGGTGATACGCTTCCGCATCCACACATTCTTCAACTTTAGGCTGTTTCTATTGAACAATTAACCTTAAATTTTCAAGTTGCTATGTTTATTTGTTCGGTGTATCATTCCCTGGGGAAACTCGTCTGACATAGTGCAGAATGTTTTTTCCGCAAGGCCGTCCATTCCTGGCGGCCCATTTTTTCTTCAGGGGAGGCTTTATTTTGGGAACATCAGTTATGGAAAGACTGCTGCGGTACTGGAAAGTGTACGCGGGTGCGCTCGTTCTTGCCGTTCTCAGCGACATGATCGGCATTGTGAAGTTTGACATCGGTATCGGAACGCTGACCCTTTTTCCCATGGTCTTCGCGACAATTATCGGCGGGCTGTTCGGCCCGGATCTTTTGAAGCTGTTCACCATGGAGGAATCTGGTGCTGCCGGAGCCATGGTACTCGTCTGCCTCGCCCCGTTCATGGCGAAGATGGGTGTGGGGGCGGGAGCGAACCTTTCCAAACT
>CAYTQC010000191.1:0-3312 GCA_964439735.1 uncultured Synergistaceae bacterium | reverse complement strand
TTCACCGCGGAGACAGGGATCAAGGTGAACTTCATGCGTTTTTCCTCCGGCGAGGCCCTCGCGAGAGTAGTGGCCGAGAAGAACAATCCCCAGGTGGACATGATCCTCGGCGGCCCTGCCGACACGTACGAGGCGGGGATCAAGGAAGGAGTCTTCGAGGCGTACAAGCCGGCTGAGGCCGACGGGATCCCGGAGAAATTCCGCTCTCCCGAAAACTACTGGACCGGCATCGGGATCATTCCGCTGGTCTTTCTCACCAACACGAAATTCCTGAAGGACAAGGGACTTGAAGCACCCGCTTCCTGGAACGACCTGCTGGATCAGGCCTATAAAAACGGTCTCCAGATGGCGGATGCCCGCACATCGGGAACGGCGACAGAGCGCATATACTCCCTGGTGAAGATTCTGGGCGAGGATGAGGCCTTTGCCTATCAGAAGAAGCTCCACCAGAACATCCAGATGTACACCAAGAGCGGCGCCGGCGGAGCCATGCCTGTGGCTTCAGGCCAGGCTGCCAGCGGGATCTTTTACATCGTTGACGCCCTGGATATCCAGCAGCAGGGACACCCGGTGGAGATCAGCTATCCGAAAGAAGGAGTCTCCTACGGTATCGAGGCCACGGGGATCCTCAAGGGCGCCAAAAATATGGAGAACGCCAAAAAGTTCATGGACTGGGCATCATCGAAGACCTTCGCCCGGCTTCTCGTGGACAGGAAGATAAACTACATCCCCACCCGCACCGGCGTGGAAGTGACCAACCCCGCCCTCGACCTTTCGAAGGTGAACCTGGTGGAAGTGGACGTGGCGTGGAAGGGAGCAAACCGCAAGGCCTTCGTGGACCGCTGGATCAACGAAGTCATCAAGTAGGGGAGCGGTACTTTTTTATCCGATGTGGTATCCCCGGGGAGCCGCTTCCCCGGGGATTTTGCCTTACGCAATACTGACGTACTTTCGAGGAGAATGACGCAATGAATAGACCGTCCGCACTCTCCACACCGGAAAAGGTCTCTCCCCTGAAAAGGGACCCCGCCCTTCTTCCGGCTCTTGCGGCCATCTGGATATCCCTGGTCGTGTTCGTACTGTACCCTCTTTTTCGGCTTTTTCTCACCACGTTTATGGTGGAAGGTCAGTTTTCCTTCGCCAACCTCGGTGCCGTGGTAACAAACTGGTATGACAGGCAGGCATTCCTGAACAGTCTCTGGCTCGCGGGGGCAGTTTCGGTTTCAGGGACGGTTCTCGGATATATCTATGCCTTTGCAGTGACAAGGATCGCAATGCCGTCATGGCTCAAGTGGCTTCTCGCCGCCATCACCACCCTTCCTCTCATCTCTCCGCCCTTTACGAGCAGCATCGCCCTGACGCTCTCCCTGGGCCCTAACGGCATCCTACTGAAATTTTTCGGCATAGAAAATTTCAGCTTCTACGGGTTCTGGGGGACGTGGATGTCCGAGACCCTCACCTATTTTCCCGTCTCTTTTCTCACTCTGTCGGCAGTTCTGTCGGCCATCGACCCGACCCTGGAGGACGCGGGACTTTCGCTGGGAGCGTCTCCCGGACGGGTGTTCCGGACAGTGACGTTTCCACTTTCAACACCGGGGATAGCAAACTCGGTGCTCCTGCTCTTCGCCAGTTCCCTCGCCGATTTCGCTACACCCCTTGTGCTCGCGGGACACAGTTTCCCGGTTCTGCCCACCCAGGCGTACCTGCAGATAACGGGGCTGTATGACCTCCGGGGAGGTGCGGCGCTTTCCTTTCTGCTGCTTCTCCCTGCCATGGCGGTGTACGTGCTGCAGCGGTTCTGGGTGGGAAAGAAAAGTTACGTCACCATCAGCGGCAAGACCGGGAGCCGTTCGAACTTCAAAAGCAAGGGCATGCTTGCAGAGGGTATCGTGCTGGGGGTGTGCTTTTTCGTGACCGCTTTTATCCTTTACCTCTACTCCCTGATCCTGTGGGGTGCGCTCGTGAAGGTCTGGGGAGTGGACAACTCCATGACCCTGGAGAACTTCCGGTACGTGTTCACCCACGGCAGGAAGGCCATCATCGATACGCTATCCATAGCCGCCGTCGCCACTCCACTCGGCGGTCTCATGGCGGTGGTGGTAGGCTACATAGCCCAGAGGAAGCGATTCTTCGGGAACAGGGCAATGGAGTTCTTCTCCATGCTTAACTACGCCCTTCCCGGTACGGTGGTGGGCATCGCGTACGTCATCGCCTTCAACGAGAGGCCGATCCTCCTCACGGGGACCATGGCGATTCTCGTGGCGGCTTACATGTTCAGATATCACGCCGCGGGGATCAGGGCCGTCATCGCTTCCCTGCACCAGATCGACCCCTCCATAGAGGAGGCCTCGGCGAGCCTCGGCGCGGGAGCTGCCCGCACGTTTTTCAGGGTCACCGTACCTCTTGTGATCCCCGCAGTCCTTATGGGCATGCGGTATCTCTTCATCCACTGCATGACTGCCATCAGCGCGACCATTTTCCTGGTGTCGGTCCGGTGGAGCCTGCTCACGACGCGGATACTGGAATGCATGACGGAACTGCAGTTTGCGCAGGCATGCGCTTTTTCCGTTGTACTCATACTCCTCGTGTTCTGTGCGACGGCGGTCCTGACAGGGCTGACACGGTTCGCGGCGGGACGAATTTCGGGACAAGGAGGCCGAAGCTGATGGCCGTAGCACTGGAGCTTAAAAAAGTATCGAAAGTCTTTCAGAAAGACCGGGAGACAGTCCGTGCCGTGGATGACGTCTCCATGACCGTTGCCCCCGGGGAAATGGTCACATTCCTGGGGCCGTCCGGGTGCGGGAAAACGACCACGCTCCGCATGGTGGCGGGATTCGAGATCCCTTCCGCCGGCGTTATCTCCATTGACGGCCGGGATATCACCAATGTTCCGGTGAACAGGAGGGATATCGGTTTCGTCTTCCAGAACTACGCCCTCTTTCCTCACATGAGCGTTTTTGAGAATGTCGCCTATGGGCTGAGAGTGAAGGGTGACCGGGGAGAGGAGGTCAGGAGAAAGGTACGGGAGGGGCTTGACCTTGTCGGCCTCGGAAAGGCGGAAAAACGGTTCCCGAACCAGCTTTCCGGAGGAGAGCAGCAGCGTGTGGCGCTGGCCAGGGTGCTGGTGCTGCAGCCGCGGGTGCTGCTCATGGATGAGCCTCTTTCCAACCTTGATGCCAAGCTGAGGATCCACATGCGGACCGAGATACGGAGGATCCAGAAACACCTCGATGTAACGTGCCTGTACGTTACCCACGACCAGGGCGAGGCGCTGACCATGTCGGACCGGATCATGGTGATGCACGGGGGAAA
>CAYTQC010000190.1:0-3320 GCA_964439735.1 uncultured Synergistaceae bacterium | reverse complement strand
GTCCCCGGGTGTCGGCAAGAATTCCCACGGGTATCTGCATGAACGTGTAGGCGTAGAATACCATGGATGACATGGCGCCGAACGCGGAAGCCGTCAGAACAAACTCCTTCCCCAGAACATCTGCCAGGATCCCGGCGGAGAGCCGGAGCACGTAGGCCATGTGAAAACACGCGGCAAGCAGCAGCCATCCGACCCATCTCATTGCCGGTCAATCTCCCCTTTTTTTGTACATGTGGTTTTTTACGCTGCCCTATTCTAGAATATTTCCGGGAAAAGCGATATGCCTCCGCCATTTCCCGGAAGAGGGGGAAGCAGCAATGGCAAAAAGAGAGAGAACAGAAAGAATGGACATGGAAGGCAGTTCGTCACCTCTTGAGGTGTCGCTGGGTGCCCTTCTGGGAAAGGAAGAGGTTACGGAGACACCGCGGAAAGAGATGAAAAATGCGGACACCGGAAACCGGGAAAAAAGGAGTCCCCTTCCCGGGAGGGCCGTCCTCTCCCGGGAGACGAAAGGCCGGGGCGGAAAGACGGTCACAGTCGTCTCGTTCAGGGAAGGAGTCCCGGACGACCCGGAGGGTCTGGCAAAGCAGCTCCGCACAGCCCTGGGCTGCGGCGGGACAGTGGAAGACGGCCGGATCATTCTCCAGGGAGACCAGGTGGAGAGAGCATCTGCATGGCTCACCGCCAAGGCCGTTAAGACCACGAAGGGAAACTGACCGACGGGAAATCCTGTTTGACTGAAGGTGATCCACAGTATACGATTGGCTCACCGCTGTGTTCCATACAATTTCCGAAGGTGTTGACGAATTATGATAACGGGCAAAGACCGCATCCAGGGAATGATTCTCGTTCTATCGGCAAGCATGTGCTGGGGAACCACAGGAACGCTTCAGGCACTGGCTCCCGCCGGCGCTCCTCCACTCACCGTGGGGGCGATCCGCATCCTCCTCTCCGGGGTTATCCTCCTGGCGTGGTGCGGATGGAAAAACCGGGGATTCGACTTTCTCCGCAGAGTCAAACCTTTCGCCCTGCTCATCGGCGTGACGGGAATGATGGGCTTCCAGTTTTCCTTTTTTACGGCCCTCAGGCTCACAGGCGTCTCCATCGGCACCATGATCGCCATCGGAGCATCGCCCATAGCTGCAGGGGCCCTGGGTGCCCTTGCGGAAAGGGAGCCCCTCTCGCCCCGCTGGGCCCTTTCCACCGGCGTGGCAATCCTGGGATGCGCCCTTCTGGTGCTCGGCGGATCCTCCGGAAATATCTCCCTGCACTGGGGAGGAGTGGGGCTCTCCTTCCTGGCGGCTTTCTGCTACGCTGTCATGGGACTCGGGCTGAAACAGCAGGGAACTGTCCTGCCCGCGACGGAGGCCACAGCGGTAACCACAGGTGCTGCAATTGCAGTCGGCCTGCCCGTCCTTCTGCTTCTCGATTCTTCGTGGATATTCTCTCCGAGGGGGGCTGTCATCGCTTTCACACTGGGATTCGCAACCATGGCCTTTCCCATGTCCCTTTTTACTTTCGGACTGAAAAAGATTTTTCTCCGTGACGCCTATACCATTTCCCTGGCTGAACCGCTCACGGCGTGCATTCTTTCCGCAGTTGTACTCGGAGAGCGTCTTTCAACGGTTTCCCTGGCGGGGGCCGGTCTCATTTTCCTCGGGATCCTTCTGCTGCCCGCTTCAGAGGAGAAAGAGAGCGGCAGTGACAGCGCCGGGGATACATGCAAAGGAGAGTGAACATGAACGGACAAGGCATTCGTTTCGCCTCGGGCAACGAGGCGATCGCCGAGGGAGCATTTGCGGCGGGAGCCCGCTTCTACGCAGGCTACCCCATCACTCCCTCGTCAGAGATAGCGGAGGCCGCTGCGAGAAGGCTTCCCGGGCTCGGAGGGATGTACGTCCAGATGGAGGACGAACTTTCCAGCATGGCGGCGATCGTGGGAGCCTCTGCGGCCGGAAAAAAGGCGTTCACAGCCACCAGCGGCCCCGGATTTTCTCTCATGCAGGAGAACCTGGGCATGGCGGTCATGGGCGAGATCCCCTGCGTCGTGGTCAATGTCCAGAGATCCGGCCCTTCCACGGGCATGGCCACCAAGCCTGCCCAGGGCGACGTCATGCAGGCAAGGTGGGGAACCCACGGCGACCACGGGATGATCGCCCTCGCACCGTCCTCGGTGCAGGACTGCTATGACTTCGCCATACGGGCCTTCTCCCTTGCGGAGCGCTTCCGCACACCGGTGGTGCTCCTTGCGGATGCGGCCGTTGCCAAGCTGAAGGAGCGTGTGGAATACCGCACGCCGTCATCAGAGGAAATCACCGGGCGCCCTCTTCCCTCCTGCCCTCCGGACCGGTTCAGCCCCTTCGCCGTGGATCCGGAGGAGCGCGTCATCGCTCCCCTGCCCCCTTTCGGAGGAGAGTACGTGTTCCGGATCACGGGATCCATGCACAATGAAAAGGGAGGACAGGGGGCATCCCCGGCCAACGCGGACAGGGTGATCCGCCATCTTACCGGAAAGATCGAAAGAAACCGTTCCGCTATTGTCCGGGTTCGACGATACTTTCTGGAGGATGCTGAATGGGCGGTCATTTCCTACGGCTGCTCCGCCAGGTCCTCCCGTGCCGCCGTCAGGGAGGCACGAAAGAACGGCAGGGCCCTGGGGCTGCTTGAGCTCACTACCCTCTGGCCGTTCCCCGACGAAGAAGTCCGCTCCCTCCTCTCCCGGGTGAAGGGGGCCGTAGTCCCGGAGCTGAACCTCGGCCAGGCCGCAGGGGAAGTCAGGCGTCTGAACGACTTCGGCATTCCGGTCCTGGGGATCAACAGAGTGGACGGGACCCTCATTTCCCCGAAGGAAATACTTTCAGTTCTGGAGGAGGCCCCGGCATGAATCAGCTCACTTACAGGGATTACCTGGTCGAAAGCCGCCTTCCCACCATCTGGTGCCCCGGGTGCGGCAACGGGATCGTCCTGAAGGCCATACTGAAGGCTTTCGCGGACCTGGGGCTCGACAGAAAAAAAACGGTTGCCGTGTCGGGAATAGGATGCTGGGGATGGGCCGACGACTATATCGACACGAACGCGTTCCACGGCACCCACGGCCGTGCTCTCGCCTTCGCCACAGGAATCAAGCTCGCCAACCCCGAACTCACCGTGGTTGTCCTTATGGGCGACGGTGACGGGGCCACCATCGGGGGAAACCACCTGATCCACGCCGCCCGCAGAAACGTAGACCTCACGGCAGTGGTTGTGAACAACTTCAACTACGGCATGACGGGCGGCCAGTATTCGGGCACCACGCCCCGGGGAAGCATCACCTCCACGTC
>CAYTQC010000189.1:0-3355 GCA_964439735.1 uncultured Synergistaceae bacterium | reverse complement strand
TTTTCCCTGTCCGCTCCGGGAAACTGCCTGTCCCGGTAGAGCCACTTCCCTGCGGTCATGGTGCCGTAAATGTCGGAGACTCCTCCGGCGTAAACGAAGAAGTGGGCTGCATTCTCTTCGTCGATGCCCACGTACTCGGGGCGGTCGAGGTCCACCAGCACGAAGTCGGCAGCCCAGCCCTCCCGGATCATGCCTTTCTTATTGAAGCCCAGGGCTTCCGCACCCTCGAAGGTGGCCATGCGGATCACGTCCCGCGCAGGGATCGCGGTGGGGTCCCTGCTCAGGCCCTTATGCACAAGGGCCGTGCTCTGCATCTCACCCCAGATGTCGAGGCGGTTGTTGCTCGCCGCGCCGTCCGTCCCCAGGGCGATTTTTTTCGTTTTCCCCATCATGTTCACAAGATCCATCATGCCGCTTCCCAACTTCTGGTTGCTGTTCGGGTTATGGGCAATGGTCATCCGGGAGAAATCCACCTCGCCGATGACCTTCGGGTCGAGCCACACGCAGTGGGCAAGCACCGACTGCTTCGCCCCGGGCATTCCGGAAGCGTTCAGGTACTCAGCGGGGCTCATCTTCATCTCGTCACGGATATAGCCCGTCTCCCACTCAGCCTCGAGGAAATGGAAATGAAGCCCCAGGTCCCGGTCCTTCGCCGCGTCCACGATCTCTTTCAGGAACGGCAGCGGCACAGTATAAGGCGCATGGGGCGCAAGCTGCACCGTAACGAACTCCTCCCTGCCCTTCCAGGCATCGGCAAGCTGCAGGCCTTCGTCCAGCTTCCACTTCTCCGGCCCTACGATGCCCCGGCTTACCCCACACTTCATCCCCATCCCGAGGGATGCCTCCACCACGGCATCCATGAAGAAATACATGTCGCCGAAGGCCGTGATCCCGTTGGAGGCCATCTCCAGGAGAGCGAGGCACGTCCCCCAGTAGACGTGGTCCCTCTTCAGCTTCGCCTCGGCGGGCCAGATCTTTTCCTTCAGCCACTCCATGAGCGGCGCTTCCTCGCCGATGCCCCGCAGCAGCGACATGGCCGCATGGGTGTGGGTGTTCACAAAGCCCGGAAGCAGGCCGATTTTCCCTTTCCCGTCAACCACTTCGTCGGCACCGGGAGCCCAGTCCGGAGCCCCGATGGACGAAATCCGCCCGCCCTCAACAAGCACGGACATGTATCGTGCCTTCTCCATCACCCCGTCGCACGCGAGAACGTTCTTCAGCAGTACGGACATGTCATTCCACCCAGCTCTTCATGTAGGCTTCCTGCTCGGGCGTCATTCCGTCGAGGGAAATCCCCAGCGACGCCAGCTTGGCCTCCATCACCGCACGGTCGATCTCCGCCGGAACATCGTAGAGCCCCGGCTGCAGCCTGTTCTTCGCCAGGTACACAGCCGATTCGAGCTGCAGGGCGAAGCTCAGGTCCATGATCTCGATGGGGTGTCCGTCGCCGCAGGCGAGGTTTACAAGACGCCCCTCGCCGAGCAGGTGGATCCTCCGGCCGTCGTTCATGGAATAGGTCTGGACGCCCGGTCGGCTCTCCTCCACGGAGAGTGACAGTTCACGAAGATCCGGCTTGCAGATCTCCACGTCGAAATGGCCGGCGTTCCCGAGCACCGCGCCGTCCTTCATCACCTCGAAATGCTCCCGTCGGATCACCTTCGTGTTTCCCGTCAGGGTGAGGAAAATATCCCCCCTCGGTGCCGCCTCGGCCATGTTCGCGACCTCGTAGCCATCCATCAGCGCCTCGAAAGCACGGTGGGGGTCAAGTTCCGTCACGATCACGCGGGCTCCCATTGCGGATGCACGCATGGCCACACCCCGGCCGCACCACCCGTACCCGGCGATCACAACGGTTTTACCGGCCACCAGCATATTTGTGGTCCGGAGCAGCCCGTCCATCACCGACTGCCCCGTGCCGTACCGGTTATCGAAGAGGTACTTGCTGTGCGCGTCGTTCACCGAGATCATGGGGAAGGCGAGAATTCCCTCCGCTGCCATGGACTTCAGCCGCTTCACGCCGGAGGTGGTCTCCTCCGAACCTCCCCGTATGCCGGGAAGAAGGTGCTTCATCTCCGTGTGGACCGTGGCCACGAGGTCCGCCCCGTCGTCCACGATAATGTTCGGCCCCACGTCCAGTGTGGACCGCACGTTCTCGAAGTATTCCTCTACCGTCATCCCGTGTCGGCTGAACACCGCCACTCCGTTCTCCACAAGTGCGGCGCAGATATCGTCCTGGGTCGAGAGCGGATTGCTCCCGGCCGCGACGACCACGGCCCCGAGTTCCTTCAGCAGAATAAGAAGGCAGGCCGTTTTCGCCTCGAGATGCAGGCATGCGGAGATCACGGTCCCCTCAAGGGGACGTGCCGCACCGTACGTGTTCTCAAGAAAACGCAGCACCGGCATGTACTGTTTTGCCCAGCGGATCTTCTTTTCCCCCGAGGGAGCAAGCCCCCGGTCAGCTATACGATACTCCATTCAAATCTCCTCCTTTCAAGGCAGGCGGAGACGGCAGGCCCGTAAGGCGGCTGCAGCACTCCCATTTCCGTAATGATGGCGGTTATCAGTTCAGACTCCGTCACATCGAACGCCGGGTTCCACACAGCGTACTCATCGGGAAGCATGCCTCCTCCGGGAAGCCGCAGGATCTCCTCGGGCCTCCGCTCCTCGATGGGGATATCATCCCCGGATGGAAGGGCGGGATCTATTGTGGACACCGGAGCAGCCACGTAGAAGGGGACCCCGTGATGTTTCGCCAGCACCGCAAGGGAATAGGTGCCGATCTTGTTGGCCGTATCGCCGTTTGCCGCTATCCTGTCGGCCCCCACGATCACGGCGTCTATGACGCCCTTCTTCAGAAGGCTGCCGGCCATGCTGTCGCACAGCAGTGTGACGTCGAAGCCGTCCTGCATCAGCTCCCACACCGTCAGCCGGGCTCCCTGGAGCAGCGGGCGAGTCTCGCATGCAAACACCTTCACGTCTTTTCCTGCCTCCCGGGCGGAACGGATCACCCCGAGGGCCGTCCCATGGCCGCCTGTGGCAAGGGCCCCTGCGTTGCAGTGGGTCAGCACCGTGCATTTTTCAGGAAGGAGGGCGGCTCCCGCACGTCCCATGGCCATGTTGCACGCAAGGTCATCGGCATAAATGGCATTCGCTTCCTTCATAAGGTCCTTGTAGAGCGTCCTGTCGAGAAAGGATCCCATTTTCTCTTCCATGCGGCGCAGGGCCCAGAACAGGTTCACCGCCGTGGGGCGGGTCCTTCCAAGGCGCATGCTCGCAGCGAGGGCGCTCTTTCTGCCGCCCCGGGACGCGAGTACCACGCCGTAGGCAGCTGCAATGCCGATAGCCGGCGCACCCC
>CAYTQC010000188.1:0-3403 GCA_964439735.1 uncultured Synergistaceae bacterium | reverse complement strand
AGAATTCGGGCCATTGCTGACGCCGGAGTCCTTGTGTGCGGCCATATCGGCCTCACACCCCAGAGTTCCGGCCCCCTCGGCGGCTTCAAGGCCCAGGGGCTCGACCCGCAGTCTGCACGGTACGTCATCGAGGACGCACTTGCCGTTGAGGAAGCAGGAGCCTACGCCCTTCTGGTGGAAGCCGTGCCGCCGGAACTGACCCGGTTCATTGCACAGAAGCTGACCATTCCCGTGTACTCCATCGGAGCAGGCGGCCCCTGCGACGGGCAGCTGCTCATATGCGGCGACATGATCGGCCTGTTCCAGGCGTTTACGCCGAAATTTGTAAAGGTCTACGCCAACGTGGCGGAGACCATAACCAACGCTTTTAAAGAGTACGTAGACGACGTGCGTACCGGCAAGTTCCCCGGAGACGAACACTGCTACCATGTGAGGAAGGGCATGGAGGAAGAATACGCCGCCATGCTTAAAGAATATAAATAGCGTTTTTTAAAGGCCCGCATCCTGTGGGTGCGGGCCTTTATTTTTTATGCGGTCAGGAGACAGAGGACATGAACAAGGAGTGGGTGTAATGAATTTCGCCGAGAGATACGCCGGACTGAAACCATCCGGCATGCTGAAAATTTTCCAGGCGGCAGACGCCGATCCTGACATTATCAGCCTGGGAGTCGGAGAACCGGATTTCGATACGGAACCGGACATTATTGACGAGGCGGCAAAGGCCGCGAAAGCCGGGTATACCCATTACGGTCCCATCCAGGGATTCGAAGATGTACGCCGGGCTGTGTGCGGCTACTGGGACCGGAGATACGGCCTGAAATCCGTGCCGGAAGAGGTACAGATAATGGCGGGAGGAGTCCAGTCCGTCTACCTGGGCCTTCAGGCGCTCCTCAATCCGGGTGACGAGGTTATCACGGCGGAACCGTGCTTTGCGCCCTATTTCGACCAGATTTACCAGAACCAGGGGGTGACTGTTCATCTTCCCTCTTCCGAGGAGGAGGGTTTCGTTCCTTCCGCGGAAGCGATCGAAAGAGCGGTCACCGGCCGGACAAAAGTGCTCATGATATGTTCCCCCGGCAACCCCACCGGCAGGGTGATTCCACGAAACCGGATGGAAGCCATTGCAGCGGTGGCGGAAAAGTATGACATTACCGTGTTTTCAGATGAGATATACGACTCCATGGTTTACAACGGAAAGCACGTTCCCTTCGCCTCAATCCCGGGGATGAAGGAGCGGACCCTGACCATGGGAGGGCTTTCAAAAAGCCACTGCATGACAGGGTGGCGCATCGGGTACGCCATAGGTCCCGCTCCCCTGATTAAAATCATGACCCTCCTCGGCGCAAACCAGACATATGGCGTCAACGTGCCGACACAGCGGGCCGCCATGTACGCTCTGAACAATCACGATCACAAAATCGAAGAACGGGCTAAAATTTTCCGGGAGCGGCTGGCCTACACAGCGAAGAGGCTGAATGCCATGCCTGGAGTCCGCTGTCCTGAGCCGGAAGGAGCGTTCTACCTTTTTCCGGAGATCCGCGGAACGGGCCTTTCAAGTGAGGCATTCGCCTGGACGCTTCTCGAGAACGGGCGGGTTGCGGTCCTCCCCGGCTCGGCATTCGGCGAATGCGGCGAGGGATATGTACGCATCGCCTGCACCTGCTCCATGAAAAATCTTGAAAAGGCGATGGACCGGATGGAGGGTTTCCTCCATTCACTGAACCGCTGACCGCCCGCCCATCCCCGCTTATAATTGAGGCGCTGCCCCGGAATCCCGGGACAGCGCCTTTTTCTTTATTCGAATGTTCCCCTGACAGTCACTTCTCCCTCTTCCATGAGAAGCCGCCCCTTCGCCGCCACGTACCGGAGGTTAAAATCCCCGTCGAGGACGAGCAGGTCACCATCGCACCCCGGACGCACTCTTCCCTTGCCGGGAAGCTTGAGGTGATCCGCCGGGTTCGACGTCACCATTGAGATCACCGAGGACCGTGGCAATTCATCCGCCCTGAGCATTTCCGCCACGGTGTCGAATACAGAGTTCAGGGGACCGACTTTCAGGCCGGTCATTTCGCCCTTCTCGTTGAATGAGGGCATAGAGCCGTTTCCGTCAGAGCTGAGAGTGATGTTCGATACAGGTACTCCACCCTCCAGGAGTTCCGAGACCACTTTCGATGTTGAAAGGCCGAAGATGGGGTTTTTCCCCGGGGCGGCGGTGATGTCGAGGTATCCTCCCCGCTTTCCGAATTCCACCGATTGTTTCACGAGGGGCTCGCACCGTGAGATATGCGTGGGAGCGAACTGCGTTATGGGAATATCCGTTCCTTCGATGGCCTCCAGGAGCGGGGTCAGACCCGGGGCTTCACTTCCCATATGGACGCAGAGGCATCCGGCCTTCCCCGAGAGGATCCCTCCCACCCGGACGTCTGACACTGCGCGGCGTATCTCTTCGATGGAAGGATGGGAGCTCCTGTGGTCAGAGACAGCCAGCTTGAGGCCGATGACCTTGTCGATGAGGCAGAGGTCTCTCCTGACATTGCCGGTGAGAGTCGGGGAAGGGAGCCCGTAGCTCCCCGTAAGGATCCATGTGGAAATCCCTTCTTCCTCGAGCCCCCTGGCCTTCATAAGCAGTTCCTCGAGGGCGCGGCAGGTTCCGTCGGTTCCAAGCATTCCTACTGCTGAAGTTACCCCTGCCTTCACAAAGGACGAAAGCTGCAGGGGAGGGGTCCGGTTAACAGGTCCCCCTTCTCCGCCGGCACCGTTGAAATGGACGTGGCGGTCAAAGATACCTGGCATGACCAGATTTCCTCCGGCATCAACAACACGGAGGTCCACTCCGGCAAATGAAAAAGCCCCGGACGGAATCTTTCCGGAAGGAGCTGTGGCCAGGATCCGGCCTGAAGCGATTAAAACATCACTCAGGCCCCTGGGTTCGGGATCATACAGATCAGCGTTCCGAAGAAGCAGCATAAAAAACGATCTCCTTTCCTCCCTCCCGGTCTTCAGGGGGGAGATGAAAAAATTTCTCACAAAGTCTGTCACATGAACAAAAAGACATTCAATCTGCCTTACCTGCGCAATGAGGCGCCCCGTTTTACCAGGGCGCCTCATTTAAACAGCAGGAAGATCAGGCGGTTTTTTTCCTGTCCGACGGCCAGATGGCTATTCCCGTGAATCCGTAGAACCACGCGGTGAGGAAGCCGAGGTAGCACAGAAGAGCCCATGGAACATACTCAAAAACCGAGACTCCGAGTACGGTGGACATGTAGATTCCCGCTGCCGACCAGGGGATAAGGGGAACCACCACGGTCCCGGAATCCTCGAGAGTCCTTGAAAGCACTCTCCTGGAAATGTCCATATCGTCGGCAAGATCCTTGTACATGGTACCAGGAACGATTTCACTCAG
>CAYTQC010000187.1:0-3404 GCA_964439735.1 uncultured Synergistaceae bacterium | reverse complement strand
TTCCTCGCCCAGCTTTGTATCGCGCGATTCAAGCTCGTATTCCTCTATATGGATTGATGAGTAAAAGTCTTCCTTGACGAGCCGCTCGCTCAGGAGAATGGCGTCCTCAAAGTTGAAGCCTTCCCATGGCATGAATGCCACAAGAACGTTTCTTCCGAGGGCGAGTTCTCCTCCTTCCGACGCCTGTCCGTCAGCTATGATCTGGCCTTTCGACACTATGTCGCCTTTGCGGACGATGGGCTTCTGGTGGATCACCGTTCCCTGGTTCGAGCGGCGGAATTTAACGAGGGAATAGATATGGGACTCGGCTCCGTGGCGCGTCTCTATGCGGGTCGAGTCCACGTATTCAACAACGCCGTCCTTAATGGCCACAACGCATGAACCCGAATCTTTCGCAATCCGGTGCTCAACACCGGTGCCCACTACCGGGGCTTCCGGCGCGATAAGAGGCACTGCCTGGCGCTGCATGTTCGATCCCATGAGGGCGCGGTTTGCGTCGTCATGCTCGAGGAAGGGGATCAGCGCTGTAGATGCCGACACGATCTGCTTCGGGGAGACGTCGAGGTAACCGACCTCCTCCCGGGGAATGGTGACTATGTCTCCATGGAATCGTGTGAAGCACTCCTCGTCAGTGATGATGCCGTTTTCGTCCACAGGAGTGTTGGCCATGCCGAGATAGACTTCGTCCTCTTCGTCTGCGGAAAGGAAAACGATTTCTCCGGTGACCCTGCCGTTCTCCACTTTACGCCTCGGTGTGATCAGGAATCCGTAGTCGTTGAGTCGTGCGTATGTGGCAAGTGAAGTCACAAGGCCGATATTCGGCCCTTCAGGCGTCTCGATGGGGCAGACCCTTCCGTAGTGGGTGTAATGAACGTCCCTGGCCTCGAAACCAGCCCGCTCCCTGGACAATCCCCCGGGGCCGAGCGCTGAGAGCCTTCTTCTGTGGGTCACCTCTGCAAGAGGGTTCGTCTGGTCCATGAACTGGGAGAGCTGCCCCGAACCGAAGAACTCCCTGAGTGACGCAGCAATGGGGCGTACGTTTATCAGGTCACGGGCCATGGCTGCACCCAGGTCGGGGATAGTGGTCATCCGTTCCTTGGCGATACGCTCCATGCGGAGGAGACCGATGCGTATCTGGTTCTGCAGAAGTTCCCCCACTGAACGGACGCGCCTGTTACCCAGATGGTCTATGTCATCGTCCATTTTTTCGGGATTCCTGAGTTCGATTATTCCCTTTATGATGCGTACAAGGTCTTCTTTCTGGAGAAGGCGGACTTCCTCGGGTATGTCGAGCCCAAGCCTTCGGTTCATCTTGTAGCGTCCGACCCTGCCCAGGTTGTAGCGCCTGGGATCGAAAAAGAGCGAATGGACATACTCCCTGGCATTTTCTATACGTGCAGGCTCATTGGGACGAAGCTTCCGGAAAAGTTCCACCATTGCCTCGTCAGCATTAGCCGCACCGTCTTTTTCAAGGGTGACCCCTATGGAAGGGTCCGTATCCCAGACAAGGACTTTCGTTCTGCCCATGCCCCAAAGCTTCTCCAGGTGATCCTTGGTTATGGTCCTGTTCCGGGGAAGAATTGTGTCACCATCCTGGTCGAGGACAGATTCCGCGGAAAGCATTCCCTTGACGTCATCTTCCGTCATATCTTTTTCCACCTGCCGTGCATCGAAAAGGTCGAGGATGCCATCGTTTGTGGATGCCCCGAATATCTTGAGCAGCAGCGTGGCGGGGATTTTTTTTCTGTTGTCGATATTGACCGAAATAAGGTCGCCGGGGGTAAGGCTGAACTCAAGCCAGGCCCCCCTGTCGGGAATTATCTTTGCCGAGTAGGCCTCCTGCCCGGGGACCTGCTCGTCCTTCGTGAAATACACACCGGCCGATCTGGCAAGCTGGTTGACGACGACACGCTCCGTGCCGTTTATGATGAATGTCCCTCTTCCTGTCATCAGGGGGAAATCTCCGAGAAATATTTCCTCCTCTTTCATCTCTTTTGATTTTCTGTTTACGAGCCTGATGGTAGCCCGTATGGGGCGGGCCCATGTAAGGTCCCGCTGCCGGGCTTCTTCCTCTTCGTTAGAAGGAGAATCAAGAAGATACCTGACGAACTCGAGCGCAAAAGAGCCGTCGTAGCTTTCGATGGGAAACACTTCGTGGAGCAGTTCCTGCAGCCCCTGCGGAACCCGCGCCTCCGGAGCGGCGTCTTCCTGGTAGAACCAGTTGTATGAGTCGCGCTGGACTTCGATCATGTCAGGAATCTCGACAAGATCCCTCGCACGCCCGAAGGTCAACCTCTGGCGCTCGCTGCTGACGGGGACAAATTCGGCCATGAATCCTATGACCTCCCTGAAAAGATTGGTGGGAATTGGTACTGACAAATAAAAAAGATAACAAAAAGGTCGCATTATGTCAACAGACATAATTCGACCTTTAAGAAAAGGTTGATACCTTTGTCATATATTATCCTGGTGCCGAGGCGGGGACTCGAACCCCGACAGGCTATCGCCCACTAGAACCTGAATCTAGCGCGTCTACCAATTCCGCCACCCCGGCGCAAATCAACGCAGGTAATTGTAGCAAGGGGGGCAGGCTTTGGCAAGCCTTTTTTACAGGCTTTCTTTTTCTTTCTTTCCTCTGCGGTCTTCCAGTGAGGCCCTTTCGAGCCTGTCCCGAAGCGCAAGGCTGATTCCTGCCTCACATGGAGGCCATTGGGCAACTATTGCATGGGCTCCCGATACCTCCAGCATCCGGAGAGCATGAAAAAGCCCCCGGGCATAATTCTCCGGAGAATCAAAGCAGATGGTGAGTTTTTTTTCGATCTCTCCTTCTCTGAAAACCCTTTCAGGCCCCTCCATGCCGAGCCAGGCGATCCTTGTTCCGAACTGAAGCGCCCGCTGCCTGACCCCTTCCCGCCGGTCGAGCAGCAGCGGGATCGAAGGGGCGTAATGCCTGTATCGTGTCCCCGGGGACCTGCGGCCGTCACCGCCTGAACGGAGCACTTCTTCGCCCCCTCTCTCCTCTATTTCCTCCACCGGACATCCTCCCGGCCTGAGCAGCACCATACGCTCCCCCGTGAGGTCGAGCACCGTGGACTCCACACCCACAGATGTAGGTCCCCCGTCAAGAATGAGATCGACCCCGTCTCCAAGATCGGAGGCAACTGACTCCGCTTCAGTCGGACTGGGCCTTCCGCTGGAATTGGCGCTTGGAGCAGCCACCGGGACTCCCGCTGCATCGATCAGCGCAATGGCCACGGGATGAGACGGCATTCTGACGGCTACGGTGGAGAGTCCTGCGGTCACCTCTCCCGGGACGGTTCCCCTCGAGGGCAGAACAAGGGTCAGCGGGCCGGGCCAGAAGAGATCCATCAGCCTCCGTGCCCGCTGCGAAACTTCGGCCACCT
>CAYTQC010000186.1:0-3432 GCA_964439735.1 uncultured Synergistaceae bacterium | reverse complement strand
ATTATAATGCAGAAGGTCGTGTATATTTTACCAAGGGGGTCGTTCAACTTTGAAGTTTTCATCCTTCTTTTCCCATACTCCTGATACAGCCGCCCGCGGGGAGGCGCGCCGGGGAGCGCTTCCGGTGCGCGCGGCGGTTTTCGGGATCTGTATTCTCGTGCTTTCGGCATTTTTATTCCGGGCGGACTTTTCGGCAGTACAGGCATCAGCCTCCGGTTTCTCGTTCCTCAAGGGACTCTTCGTCACTGAGGCAAAGGGCTACGGAATGTACACCGAGGCCGGGACCTCACGGTTCGAAAAGGGGTCGAAGATACACATATACCTTGAGGTCGACGGGTTCCAGAACCTGAAGAAGGACGACGGCTACAGCATCAGTATCGGCCTGGACCTTCAGGTGAAGGACGACAAGGGGAACGTGGGCATCGAGCAGAAGGACGTGGTGAACTCCGAACTGTTCGTGAAGAGTCCCTGGAGGGACTTTTTCTTTACGGTGAACATCGACCTCGCCGAACTTCCGCCGGGCAAGTACACCCTGGGCTTCATCGCCACTGACAAGACCAGCGGCAAGAAGGCATCACACGATATGGACATGGAGATCTTCTGACGCCATTCAAAAGGCTCCCTCCCCCGCCCGCAGGCAGGGGAGGGACTTTTTTTAATGTTTCTGCCCGGACACCTGCTCCCGGAGTGTGCGCTTCAGCACCTTGCCCACGGCGGAAAGAGGCAGCTCGGAGACGAACTGGACTTTCCGCGGGACCTTGTAGTGGGCCATTTTTTCCTTGCAGCGCCCGATGATGTCGTTCATCCCGAGTGATGCCCCCTCCTCAAGGATGACAAAGGCCATGGGAACCTGTCCGCTCACCGGGTTCTCCACGCCTATGACCACCGCTTCCTTCACGCCCTCCATCTCCTTGATCACCGTCTCGATCTCCTGGGGATAGACGTTGAAGCCGCCAACGATGAGCATGTCGGAGACCCGGTCGAGTATGGAGATGTAGCCCTCCTCGTCCACGCGGACCATGTCGCCGGTGTTGAACCAGCCTTCCTGGAACCGCTCGGCGGTGAGGACGGGGTCGCGGAAGTAGCCCCGGGAGACGGAGGGCCCCTTGAGCCAGAGGACTCCCTCGCTTCCCGCAGGCAGTACGTTCCCTTCAGTGTCGCGGACCTCTATGGAATATCCCGGCATGGCCCGGCCCACGGTGCCGGTCTTCCGGAGCACGTCGCTGGGGTTGCTCGCCACCACGGGGGAGCACTCTGTGAGCCCGTACCCTTCGAACGTGATGACGCCGAGCTGGTCGCGGAAGCGCTTCTCGAGGCTGGGGTCAAGCTTGCCGCCGCCGGTGAGGATGTACCGGAGCCCCGGAGGAAGGGTTTCCCCCCTGGAAGCCGCACCAAGGATGAAGGGCAGCATGGTTGGCACGGCGATGAGTATCTCCGTCCCGGAATCCCGGAGCCCGGCGAAGAGGTTCTTCAGAGGCAGGAAACCGGGAAGCAGCGCCTCGGGAAGGCCCCAGAGCAGGGGGAGCAGGCCGCAGACTGTATAGCCGAAGGCGTGGAAGTTTGGGAGGACGTTCATGAGGACCCTGCCCTTCTCGAACCCCTCCACGGTGACATGGACCGCCCTGGTGTTGTCGTACAGGTTTCCGTGGGTTATGGGGACCGCCTTGGGGGCGCCTGTGGTGCCGGAGGTGGCGAAGATCACGGCCACGTCGGGATCCTGGTCGGCCCTGTCCCTCCTGCCGGTGAGCGGAGGCAGGGCTCCCCCGGCGGACGCGGTGACCGCGGGGATGCCCGCTGCACGGATTGCATCGCCGAGCTCTTCCATTCCCTCTCCCACCACCACGGCGAAGGGGTCCACGTGATTCAGGATACGGAGGATCCATTCCGTTCCGCCCCTGGGATTGAGGGGAACGAGGCACCCGCCGAGGCGCCAGGCGGCCATGGAGAGGTACAGCACCAGCGGGCTGTTGGGAAGAAACGCCGCGAGACGGCTTCCCGGCTGGAAGCCTCCCTTCCGGAGCTGCTCCTCGCACAGGGCCGTCTTCCGCTCCACCTCCCCCGCATCCTCCCAGGCGCCATTCCACCAGAAGACCCGCGCTGACGGGTCCTGCGAAAACCGGTTTGCGATTTCCTTCTCGAGACGAACGGACATGGATGAATCCTCCTTTTTCTTGGCTCTCTTCTTTATAAGAATAGCACGACAGGACCTTCTTTTCGAATGCCGGAATGGTAGAATTGGAAAAACGGCGTGTGCCGGAAAGAAGAATACCGGAGGTATCCCATGAAGACACTGTATCTTGACTGTTTCGCCGGCATCGCCGGCGACATGTTTCTCGGCGCTCTGCTCGACCTCGGGCTGGACTCGGAAGAGTTTCTGCACACCATGGAGCACGTGGTCCTCTTTCCGCAGGGCGGGAACGGGAACGGCACCGGCCACGTCCATCCCCACGATCACGGGCACGGCTGCCACCATGGCCATGATCACGAATGCGGAAATAATGTACTGAAGATATCGGTCCGCCCGGGCAGCAAGAGCGGCATGGCGGGCATAAAGGTGTCTGTGGCGAACCTGGAGGACCATCCCCACCGGGGTCTCGGAGACGTGCTGGCCATCATTGAAGCAAGCCCCCTGCCGCCGAAAGTGAAGGAGCGCGCATCGGAAGCGTTCCGGCTGCTGGCTGAAGCCGAGGCGAAAGTCCACGGTACGTCCCCTGAGGAGGTGCACTTCCATGAGGTGGGGGCCATCGACTCCATCGCCGACATCATCGGGGCCTTCGTTCTGGTGGAGATGGCTGGAGTTGAGCGTGTGGTCTGCTCTCCCCTCAATGTGGGATCGGGGACGGTGAAATGCGCCCACGGCGTGCTGCCCGTGCCGGCGCCGGCGACACTGGAACTGCTGGAGGGGATCCCGGTCTACGCGGAGGGGACCCCCATGGAACGGGTGACCCCCACGGGAGCGCTGTTGGTGAAGTGCCTTGCAGACGAATTCGGCCCCATTCCCGCGGGCAGGGTGCTTGGGTCGGGGAAGGGGCTCGGCGACAGGGAGAGCGATATCCCCAACCTTCTGCGGGCGGTGCTGGTGGAGACCCCGGACAGCGGCGAAGAAGACAGATTCCGGAGGGACAGGGGCGTCGTCCTGGAGACGAACATCGACGACATGAACCCCCAGTACTACGGCCCGGTAATGCAGATGCTCTTCGCGGAGGGAGCCCTGGACGTGTGGGCGACGCCCATGATCATGAAGAAGGGGCGCCCGGCGGTGACGCTGAGCTGCCTGTGCCTTCCCGAGAAAGAGGAGGAACTGGCCGCCGTGCTGCTTCGGGAGACGACCACCCTGGGGCTGCGGAAGTACCCGGTCGACCGCCTCAAGACAGATCACGAGATCGTGGAGCGGGAGACGTCATGGGGCATGGTGCGCTTCAAGGTGGCCCG
>CAYTQC010000185.1:0-3456 GCA_964439735.1 uncultured Synergistaceae bacterium | reverse complement strand
GGAAGAAAGCGGGTCGCCGTTATCGGTGGCGGTCCCGGGGGGTATGTTGCCGCAATTCGCGCAGCCCAGCTAGGAGCGGAAGTCACCCTCATTGAAAAAAACGCCCTCGGGGGAGTATGCCTTAATGTCGGCTGCATACCGACAAAAGTGCTCCTCCATACTGCTGAAGCCTATACCCTTGCAAAAGAAGGAGCCGCCATCGGACTGAAAGCCGGGAATGTCTCCGTGGACTGGGACGGGCTTATGGCGAGGAAGAGGGCCGTGGTGGACACCCTTGTTGCCGGCGTGGGAACCCTCATGGCGAGCAACGGCATCACCGTAGTCCGCGGGACGGCATCATTCCTCTCTCCCCGGGAACTTTCAGTGGCCCTGAGCGAGGGGGGAACCACAATAGTCCGGGCTGATTCCGTGATCATCTCCACGGGTTCCGAGCCGGTCGTTCCGCCGATACCGGGATTTGAACTTGATGGAGTCATCACGAGCACCGAAGCGCTCTCCCTGGAGAAACTCCCCGAATCGGTCGTTCTTGTGGGCGGAGGAGTTATAGGCATGGAGTTTGCCTCCCTTTTCTCCAGCTTCGGCGTGAAGGTTACGGTGGTGGAAATGCTTCCCGGGATACTTCCCATGCTTGACGGGGAAATCGTGGGTATCCTCAGGGGAGTACTGGAGAGGAAGGGTGTTGTGTTCCATACGTCCTCAAAAGTTACGGGAGTGGAAAAGAAGGGGACAGGGCTTTCGGTTTCCGTTGAGACACCCCGGGGAGCAACGAAGCTTGAGGCGGAGAAAGTCCTCGTCTCTGTGGGCCGAAGGCCAGTGACGAGAGGACTCGGGCTTGAGAAAATCGGGCTCTCAATGGACCGGTCAAGAATCAAAACGGATAAAAAAATGGAGACGTCGGTAAAGGGAGTCTATGCGGTAGGCGACTGTGCCTCTCCCATCATGCTCGCCCATGTTGCCTCCAGGGAGGGCGAGGTTGCCGCGGAGAATATAATGGGCCATAAAACCGAAATGGATTATAAAACGGTTCCCAATGCTGTGTATACGGCTCCGGAGATTGCGTCCGTCGGGCTCACGGAAAAAGAAGCGTCCGAAAAGGGGTTCCGGGTGAAAATCGGGAGGTTCCCCCTGATGGCCAACGGAAAGAGCCTGATCATGAACGAGACGGACGGTCTGGTGAAGTACGTGGTGGACGAAAAGTACGATGAGATCCTTGGGGTGCACATTATCGGTCCTCGGGCGACTGACCTGATCGTGGAAGGAGCCCTTGCCCTGAGACTCGAAGCCACTGTGGACGAACTGGTCACCACGGTGCATGCGCACCCTACGGTAGGCGAAGCGCTCCTTGAAGGAGCCCTGGCTGTCCGGGGGCGATCTATTTCAATGCCGAAAAAAGCGTAGCTTCAATGAAAAGGAGCGGCCTGTTCACATCACGGAACAGACCGCTCCTTTTTCTTGGAGACGAATGGAAAAGAAGGCTTCTTTCACGAGCGGAAAAGTGGAAAGGACTCACCCGGCAAGGAATTCACAGAACTCCTCCCTGTCGACCCCCCGGAAATACTCTTCAAGGGGAAAATCTGCGAGCCTTTTTCTGATGTCATCTTCCCTGTACGGACATCCTGTGAACACTTTCTCAAGGGCCTCCCTGCTCTCGAGCCCGAAAAAGTCTCCGAAAAACCGTACCTGCCCGATCAGTCCCTTTTTCACGTCCAGAAGGGCTTCCACTTTCCCCCAGGGAAAACGCCGCACTTTCCTCTCGGTGAATTCCGGAGATTCCCCCCAGTTCCATTCCCAGGTGCTGTATTTTTTTTTTCGCAGCGTCATGATCGCTTTCGTCTCTTCATTTGAAAGGCTGCGTGCTTCTGTTCCCGAAAGAGAGTTCCGGAGGGCGGCAATAAATCCACCCATGGAGAGGGGCACCGGAAGGTGGGGCAGTATATTCGTCACCCTGCTGCGGACGGACTTGAATCCCTTGGAGGTGAATTTTTCATCGTCCACGTTGAGGGCCCGGGCAAGAACTGAAAGGTCTGAGTCGAAGAGAAGCGTGCCATGGTGGAGAAGCCGCTTCCTGTCCATGTGCTGGGCACTTCCGGAGAATTTTTTCCCGTCGATGGCGAGATCGTTGCGGCTGTTGAACTCCGCTTTTACACCAAGCTTTTCAAGAGCGTTCACTATGGGAAGGGCGTGTCGTGCAAAGTCAAAAGGGTTCCCGTCATCATTGGGGACAATGAATGTATAGTTGAGGTTGCCGAGGTCATGGTATACGGCACCTCCTCCTGATATCCTCCGGACGATATGAATACGGTGTTCCTCAGCGAACGTCCTGTTCACTTCCTGGGCCGTGTTCTGAAATCGCCCCACGATAATGGACGGTTCGTTTTGCCAGAGAAGGAAATACCCCGGATGTCCAGGTTCCACAGATCTGTAGAGGTATTCTTCCATTGCAAGGTTGAACGTCGGGTCGTGGGACCGTCCCTCGATATAATACATGTTCTCTCTCCTCCCTCTGCCTCTTGCAAAGAGACAGGACAAGGTTCATTATACAAAATATATTTCTTTCGGAGGTGGAATCACCATGCTTGATTCTCTCGAGATCATTACTCTGGTCGAAGATTCGGTCCCGATGCATGGGCCGTTCGTGGGCGAACACGGCCTTTCGTTCCTTATTTCCGGGAAAAGGAACGGAAAGGAGGTACGGGGGCTTCTTGACGTCGGCCAGAGCCCCGAGGTCCTCAGCCACAACATGAAGGGACTGGGGATCAGCCCGGGATCCATTGATTTTCTTGTACTTTCCCACTGCCACTACGACCATACAGGGGGAGCCGCCAGGTTTGTCGCCTCCACGGGAAAGAAAAATTTTCCGGTAGTGGCCCATCCCGCGATTTTCCGTTCCCATTTCAAGGCCGATCCCGTACTCACATCCAAGGGCATCCAGACAGGGGACGAGCAGGAGGCGATCGAAAAGGCGGGAGGAAAGCTGTTTCTTTCCTCTGCCCCCTTTCCGCTCGCTGAAGGGATCTCCACTACCGGTGAAATTCCCCGGGAAACGGATTTCGAAGGGCCGGGGAAGGCCTTTTTGACCCTTCAGGATGGAAAAGCGGCCGTAGATACCCTTCCGGATGATATGGGAATCACCGCGAGGGTCAGGGGAAAAGGGATCGTCGTGATAGCCGGATGCAGCCACTCGGGAATAGTCAATATCCTCAGGAGGGTGCAGTCTCTTTATCCGGAAGAGCCCATTGAGGGAGTGATCGGGGGCTTGCATCTTGTGAACGCCACCGAAGAAAAAATGGAAAAAACACTTGCGGGGATCCGGGAAATTTCTCCCGGATGGGTCGCCGCAGGGCATTGCACCGGATTCCCCATGCAGGTGAAGCTTTCACTGTCCCTGGGATCAGCATTTTCTCCACTGTGCGTGGGAAAAAGGTTTCTTGTCGAGGCCGACCCCGGAAAAGAATG
>CAYTQC010000184.1:0-3466 GCA_964439735.1 uncultured Synergistaceae bacterium | reverse complement strand
GCCACGCTTGCCTCGGCGATCGGGGGCGGCGGGCTGGGACGGCTCATCTTCTCAGGCCTTTCTTCCATAAGGAACGAAATTATTCTCGCCGGCGCAATTCCTGCGACGCTGCTCGCCCTTTTCGCGGACTGGATTCTCAAGAGGACGCAGGATCACTTCAATCCGGTCGCGCGTGCGGTGCGGCTCGCGGCAAAATATGGCCCTCCCGACGAGATACATTGAAAAGAATTCCATTAAAGGAGAGTGACACTATGAAAAAACTGTTTGTACTGTTTCTCGCGCTTGTTCTGTTCGCCGGATCTGCCGGTCACGTCGCTGCGTCTGATGATCCCATGGACTACAGGGGAACGATCCGCATCGCATCGCAGAACGTGAACGAGACGATAATCCTTGCCTGGATGTCAAAGCTTCTCATCGATGAGCACACGGGCTTCGACACGAGGATCAACACCGAGTTCGCCGGTTCAGCCGTGCTCCACCAGGCCATGGGCGCCGATGAGATCGACCTCTATCCGTCATGGACGGGGACCCAGCTCACCGGAATTCTCCGGTACGAGGGTGAGTCGAAACCGTCCGACGAAACCTTCAAAATGGTGAAGGAAGGCTTCGAGAAGAACTTCAACATGACGTGGACCCGCCCGGTGGGGTTCAATAACACCTATGTCATGGCTGTGAAGGCGGAGAGGGCAGAAAAACTGGGGCTTAAAAAGGCCTCCGACCTAGCGGACCATGCCCCGAAGTGGAAGCTTGGCGGAGACGAGAACTTCGATACCCGCCTCGATGGTTATCCCGGCTGGTCGGAGCGCTACGGCATCACCTTCAGGGACGTGCTCCCCATGCAGTACGCCATGATGTACATGGCACTCGCCGAGGATGAGGTGGACGTCATCGCTGCCTATTCCACAGACTCCCGGATAAAGAAGCTTGACCTCGCTCTTCTCGAGGATGACAAGAACTTTTTCCCCGATTACAGCGCTGCCTTCGTGCTTCCAATTCCCCTTGCCGAAAAGTATTCCGGCCTTGTTCCCGTGGTAGAGAAGATCAGCGGGGTCATTGACGAACAGTCAATGGCGGCCATGAACCTCGCATTCGACGAAGGTGACGACCCTGAAGACATCGCCGCGGCATACCTTCGGGAAAAGGGGCTCATAAAATAAGGAATTATTTGCGAAAAAAATGAAAGAGTGGTATCTTTCCTTCACCCTGTTGAAACGGGAGACAATAACGCACAAGGAGCTGGAATATTGGTGAACTTCGAGAATTCAGTCACGGTCACCGGTCTGATACATCTTCCCAAGGGAGATATGGCCGGTAGAAACAGAAACGGCGTATACCTGAGATTTTCGCTGAAGCATCCGAGCGTCGGGTATGACGGCGTGGAACGTGTGAGCTTCCTTCCGGTAAGGGTTTTTCACCCTGACCTCCAGGAATGGCTCCGGGGAAAGGGCGAAGGAACGTTCGTCCGGATCACGGGCAGGATCCGTTCGTCCTCCGGAAGCGGTGAAATGTTCATTCTTGCTGAAACTCTCGAGGAAAACGCAGAATAGAAAGCACCTCTTTCACGCCATCGCGCCCTCTTTTTTCAGAAGAGGGCGCTTTTTTCGAAGAAAAATCCATCATCATAAAATCATTTTGAAAAGGAGCTGGATGGAAATGAATCTTGCACGCTTTCCCCGTCGGCGCTACACGGAAGGATCAACCCCGATGGAGTTTTTGCCCCGGCTTTCAGAGATCGTCGGCGGTCCTGAAATCTGGATCAAGAGGGATGATTATCTTGGGTTTTTCCCCGGCGGCAACAAGACGAGAAAACTTGAGTTCCTGTTGGCGGATGCCCTTGCCGGAGGTGCTGATTCAGTCATAACCTGCGGCGCTCCCCAATCGAACCACTGCCGTCTCACTCTTGCCGCTGCACGAAAGGAAGGGCTCGAATGCCATCTCGTTATCGAGGAACGGGTGGCGGGGACGTATTCCGAAAGGGAGTCGGGAAACAACTTCCTCTTTCATCTCATGGGAGTCGATTCCATCCGTGCTGTACCTGCAAAATCCGACATGCCCGCCGAGATGGATAAAACGGCTGAAGAACTGAAGAAGGCCGGAAAGAAGCCCTACGTAATTCCTGGAGGCGGGTCGAATGCCATAGGTGCTCTCGGATATGTGGCATGTGCCGATGAAATTCTTGCCCAGTCCTTTGAAAAGGGAGTCTCATTTGACCGTATCTTCACAACCAGCGGAAGCGCCGGAACCCATGCGGGTCTTGCCGCAGGGCTGTGGGCGAACAGATCGGGCATTCCGCTCACAGGGATAAATATCAGTCGCCCCAATGAGCTCCAGGTTCCCCTGGTGAGAAAACTTGCGGAAGAGACTGCCAGGATGCTCGGCATAGTCGAACCCCTGCCCGATGACCTGATCCAGTGTTTTGACGGGTATGTCGGGGAAGGTTACTCTCTTCCCACAGAGGCCATGGTGAACGCAGTCGTGCTTCTTTCCAGGAGCGAATCGATCCTGCTGGACCCTGTCTACACCGGAAAGGCTTTTTCAGGTATGCTTGACCTTATCGGGAAGGGGTTCTGCAAAAAAGGGGAGAAGATCCTCTTCGTCCATACGGGAGGAATTCCGGCCCTTTTCCATTACCAGCAATATTTCGACGGGGTTTTGTTCCCCGGCGGCAGCAAGGAGTAAAAGTCCTTGAAACCGGACAGAAAAAATGCCCCGTTCCTCTTTTTCATGGCTGCAGTGGTGGTTCTTGCACTGCTTCCACAGACGAAGACCTGGGCCGTTGGGATCGCCCTGGTTCTCGGTGCGGCAGTGGCCAACCTCGTTCCCTCTGCCACACCCTCAAACCTGGGCAAGATGCGCAAGCTCGCCCTTAATACTGCTGTGGTACTCTTCGGATTCGGGCTCAACATCAGGCAGGTCATAACGGTCGGAGGACAGGGATTCTGGCAGACGGCCGTCAGCCTGGCCGTCATCATCTCCCTTGGTTTTTTCCTGCTTCGGTTCTTCCGTCTTGATCCCGCCACCATGAAGCTTATTACTTTCGGAACATCTATCTGCGGAGGAAGCGCGATAGCAGCGGTTTCCTCTGTGATGAAGGCCAGGGACGAAGAGATCGGCGTCTCCATGGGAGTGGTCTTCCTGCTGAACACAGTGGCGCTTTTCGCCTTTCCTCTCCTTGCAGGGATTTTTTCTCTTACCCCGGAACAGTATGGGATCTGGTGCGCCCTGAGCATCCACGATACCAGCTCAGTCGTGGGAGCGGCCGCTGTCCTCGGTGACGCGTCTCTCTCCACAGCCACCATAATGAAGCTCACGCGGACCCTTTGGATAACCCCCATAGTATTTGTTCTTTCACTGCAGCAGGGGGAGAAAGGGAAACTTTCCGTTCCTCTGTTCATCATCTTATTCCTTCTTGCTTCGGTTACGGCCTCGGTGCTGCCCTTTCCGGCTTTTTTTAAATCCCTTGCTT
>CAYTQC010000183.1:0-3484 GCA_964439735.1 uncultured Synergistaceae bacterium | reverse complement strand
ATGTGGGGGTCATCGAAGGCGCCCTCGGCAACGAGGAGGAGCTTCATCTCGCGAAGGAGCTGCGGGAGCGGTGCAAGATCCTCATCGCATGGGGTGACTGTGCAGTCTTCGGAGGGATCAACTGCATGCGGAATTTTATGCCTGCGGAACAGGTGCTGAAGGAAGGATACGTGGACACCGTCAGCACCGTGAACCCTGAAGGCGTTATTCCCCGGCAGGATCTTCCCGCGCTTCTGCCCCAGGCGATCCCCGTGGACAGGGCGGTGAAGGTGGACGTCTACGTCCCCGGATGCCCTCCCGACGCAGATACTATTTATTATGTCTTCAGCGAGATCCTCGAGGGGCGCATACCCACCGTCCCCACGGATATCATGCGCTACGACTAGCGGAGGAATGGAGTCATGGAGAACAAAACGAAAAACACAATAGTAGTGAACCCCATAACCCGTATCGAGGGGCACGGAAAGATCACCGTAGATTTGACCGACGGCGGCGCTGTTGACAGGGTGCGCTTCCACGTGACCCAGTACCGGGGATTCGAGGTTTTCTCGAAGGGGCGCGATTTCCGGGAAATGCCCGTGATCACGCCCCGGATCTGCGGCATATGCCCGGTGAGCCACCATCTCGCATCGGCCAAGGCCTGCGACGCCGTCCTCGGTGTCACCCTCACCCCCACGGCCGCAAAGCTCCGGGAGGTCATGCACATGGGACAGTTCATCCAGTCCCACGCCCTCTCCTTCTTCCACCTGTCCAGCCCGGACCTGCTCTTCGGCTTCGATGCCGACCCCGCCGTACGGAACGTGGCCGGGCTCGCCAGGGAATACCCTGACCTGGCGGTTGCAGGCATCGGCATGAGAAAATTCGGACAGGAGGTCATCAAGACCCTCGGAGGCAAGAAGGTCCACCCGTGGCACAGCATCCCCGGCGGAGTCAACCGCAGCCTTCGGATGGAGGAAAAAGACTCCATGCTCGCGGACCTTCCCGGCCACAAGGAAAACCTGAGAAAAGCCCTCGACCTGGTGAAGAACTACCTGGCGGAGAACGCGGAACTGGCCGCCCGGTTCGCCACCCTCGAGACCTCCTATCTCGGACTCGTGAAGGACGGGAACCTCGAGCTCTACGACGGCAGAATACGGCTCAAGAGTCCAAGGGGACGGATCACCGACGAATTCGACGACACGGAGTACTGCACCCACATCGGCGAGCACGTGGAGGAGTGGAGCTACCTGAAATTCCCCTTCTACCGGCCGCTCGGCTTCCCTCACGGCTCCTACCGCGTGGGGCCCCTGGGACGGGTGAACGCCTGCGACGACATCTCCACCCCGGAGGCATCGGCGGAGTTGGCGGCCTTCCGGAAATCCACCGATGACGGTATGGTCCACTATACCCTCTACTATCACTATGCCAGGCTTATCGAGATCCTCTACGCCATGGAGCGCCTCGAGGAACTCCTCAACGACCCCGACGTCCTCGGCAGCGACCTCAGGATCACCGGGAACGTCACGAACCGGGAAGGAATAGGCGTTGTGGAGGCCCCCAGGGGAACCCTCATCCACCACTACGAGGTGGACGAGAAGGGAGCCATCGAGCGGGCGAACCTCATCGTGGCCACCGGGCACAACAACTACGCCATGAACCGGGGCGTGGAACAGGTGGCCAGGGACTACATCACCGGCCCCGACGTGAAGGAGGGGGCGCTGAACCGCATGGAGCACGTGATCCGCTGCTACGACCCGTGCCTCTCCTGCTCGACCCACGCCGTCGGAAAGATGCCCCTGAAGCTCGAGGTGCGAAACAGCAGAGGCGACGTGGTGAGGACGGTCACGAAGGAGTGAAGGCACTCGTCTGCGGCTACGGCAACCCCTTCCGCACCGACGACGGGGTGGGGCATCTTCTCGCCCCGGCTGTGGCGGAGATGATCTCATCTCTGGGGGGAGAGGCGGAGGTGCGGCTGGAACACCAGCTTCTGCCCGAGATGGCTGAGGAGTTCGGCGAGTACGACCTGCTGGTCTTTGCCGATGCACGGGTGCCGGGCACAGGGAGCGGGGACGGCTACGACATCCGTGAAATATCCCCTGACCCCGCTCTCGAGGGGCTGAACATCCACTCCGTGGGTCCCGAGTGGGTCCTTGCTCTTGCCGCAGCTATCGGGGGCAGTGTCCCCCCGGCGGTGCTCGTCAGTGTGGAAGGAGATTCCTTCGATTTCGGCGAAGGCCTGACTGCGGCTTGCAGTGAGCGGATGAAAAATGCCCTCTCCTCTTTCAAAGATCGGTTGAGGACGAACTACTTGAAATAGCAGGCAGCGCACAGCCCCCGGCGGAAGCCGGGGGTTTTTTTCTTAGTGCGGCGAGGGGTATATTCCGGGGAGCGGATATCGGAATATAATGAATCAAAAGACAGGTTCCTGCCGTAAGAGGGTGGGAATACCGGCCGGCCCGGCAGATGGCAAGAAAGGCGGCGAGAGGCATGGGGAGAGCGTCAAAGGTGTCTGCAATGGTCCTGATCCTGGCGGCATGGTTGTGGGGGGGACCGCTGAAACCGGCTTCGGCGGACGGCGGGGGCATGAACCTTTCTGAGGAGATCGGGGCGCGGATCGGTCGTATCAACGGCCTTCCTGCGGGAGATCGCCTGGGGGCAAGCGGAACGGAAGAAAAAGAAGCGGTGCCGGGAGCCGGGAAAATGTCGCCCCGGGACGAATTTTTCGCTTCCCTTGGGCTCGATACAATTGTCCTCAGCGAGGAGGACCTCCGGGAAATCGATGAATACCGGGAGTCCATGAAGAATGCGGGGCTCGGCGCGGAGCAGATCGAGGAGGCCGTGAAAGGGTTCGGGCTCGCGAAGAAGATGAGTGCTCTGGGGCCTGCGGCCATGATGCAGGCCGGAAGGACCGCCGCGAAGAAGCAGGATTCAAAGACGAAAACCCGGCAAACAGCTGCCATCGGCGATGCGCCCCTGCCGCCGGCGGCGGAGGGATACAATGATGCTTCGGACGAAGTGGAAAAAACACGGTGGGCCCTCGGCCTGGCGGATTCCATGGCGGTGGCGGCCTTCTACGACATCGTGGACGCCGGCATGGTCAGGACGGCGGGGCTCGCCGTCTCCGCCTATCCCCACCCCCTGCTCCTGAACAACTACGCCGGGATGATCGGGGAGGTATCTCCGGAGGACGCCCTCTTCTTCTATTTTTCCGCCCTCGCCCTGGAGCCCCGGAACCCCGTCATCCTGACCAACATCGCCATGTCCTTCCTCGATCGTGAGGACTTCGGGGCGGCCCGGAACTACGCGGCCCAGGCCCTCTCCGAGAATCCCGAGTTCGGCCCCGCCTTCCAGGTGCTCACGATCTGTCATCTTCGGGACGGCAACAGCGTCCTTGCCGCCGAAACGCTCATGAAGTCGGCGAGGGACTGTTTCGACGATCTCTCAATCCGCCTGTTCGACGATTACCTGGAGGAAGTGGGCAACCTCGACGTAACTCAGGGGGAGA